>NZ_BAAHYX010000010.1:0-37244 GCF_054657335.1 Thermopirellula anaerolimosa | reverse complement strand
TTCCCGCACGCCCCGTCGGTGGGGGCTGAGCCAGGAAGGACCCGTTGCCACCACATCACGCCTCGCGCGCGTACACGCGTGCGCACGTCGCGCGTGCAGGGGCGGGATGAGAATATGAGGTAACTGAAAAGAAGAAGTAGTAAGTTGTTTATTATTCATATCTTACGCTTCTCCCAGTTCCCGCATCGGACCAGGCGGCAACCGTGAGGGTACGGCGGCAACTATCCCCTGCGGATCGCCAGTTGCCGCATTTTGATGTGGTAACTGCGGTAACTGCTCACCACCGCTCGGGGCCAGCAAGCGATACCGCACGGCAACGGGACCGCCCACGGGCGTCGAGCCCACGTCGTGCTCGATGCGCCGCTGGCCACGCAGGGCGTTGCGGACCTCCTCGATGTCCTTGTCGCTCCACTTCAGTCGGCGGGACAGCTCCCAGTGCGGCATCCACGCATCCCCGCGCCGCTGCCGCCACAAGGTGAGCACCTCGAGCATCCGCTTGCAGCGGGCGTCGAACTCGCCCTCGGCCACGTGCTGGCCGGCCATGAAGAGCATCCGCCGGGTTTGGTAGTCCACGAACCGCCACGCCCACCGGACGGCCGGCTCGCCGATCCGCATCTGAAGATGGTTCTCGCTCGCCGCGTAGACGAGCGCCAGCTTGCGGGCCTTCTCGTAGGCCCGGGCCCAGATGGCCATGCCCGCCGGGTCGTCCCGGTCCTCGGCCTCGGCGTAGCGGTCGTCGGCCAGCGCGCGGAACTCCTCAAGCGCCGCTTCGGCATCCGGGGTCGCCTCTACGCACACTGGGATGGGATGCCAGTTCTGGAGGTTGCCTTCCCCGGGCCGAAAGTCGGCCCACCAGCGCGCCGTTTGGAGGATGGCCTCTGGGATAGGCCGCGATACCGGCGTCTGGCCCCGGCCCCGCTTGCCTGCCTCCAGGACGATCAGCCGCGCGAAGAAGCCGTTGTTGAGCATGCGGACGCTCAGGGCCTCGTAGTAGTACTTGGGCACGGCCGTGCCGAGCATGCACAGCGACGGCTGGTCGATCACCCCGGGCGATCGTCCGCCGGCCTTGACCCGCATTGGATGGATGGTGCTGCTGGAGGTGTACATCTTCAGCAGCACGTTCATGATGCCCTCGTGCCGTGCGTCGGCAGTTCGGTTGATGGCGTTCATCAGGCCGTCGATCTCGTCGGTCTGGAACAGCACCGATGGCGTGAGGAAGAGGCGGTCCTCGATGCCTTCCCCGGAGGCGAACGCATCGCCCAAACAGTCCTGGAGACCTACCTCGACGCAGATGCGCTGGTTGACCTTGCGGGGCTCGTTCTTGCCCGCGCCGCTATTGGCCAGGGCCAGGACGTAGAGGTTGGTGCGGTTGTCGGCCGCGTCGCGGACCTTGCGTCCGGCCAGGAAGGCTTGGAGGACCAGCGCTGCGGCGAAGGCCAGCGCCGGTTGTGGATATGGCGAGACGGCAAGCGTGTAGTCGGTCACCTGCCGAATGAATCCGGGTACATCCAGAAGGTCGTCGGGCATCGGCCCGGGATCGGGCGTAGTGGGCTCCGCAGGGGGCGGTGGATCGGTTGGGCCGGCAATGCCCGACAGGTTTACCGCCTGCGGCACGCCGGAATCGCTGCCGAAGCCTTGGGCACGCAGGGCGGACGCGGCGGCCGTGTAGTCGCCGCCGTGCTCGAGCAAGGCGTACACGGCAAAGGGCGAGTAGGCCCGCTCGGGCTCGAACGGCGCGGCGCTGGTGGTGAAGCAGTAGAACACGCCGTCCTTCAGTGTGGCTGAGGTGCCGATGGTTTTACCCGGTCGTCGCCAATGCTCGTTCCCGTCGCCGTTGGCTTTGACAAACGTCCAGCCGTGCCGCTGGAGGACCGCTCGGACATCGCCCCGCTGGTTGAAGTCGTCGCCGGGGCGATTGTCGGTGCCGCCGGTGCGAGTGGGCACCGCATCTACCACTGGCGGCCAGTACTCGCCCAGCGACCAAGCCGCCTCCAAAAGCGTCTCCCGCTCGGCCGCGGAGAGCACCGGCAATTCCGCCAGGTCGCCTTGCAGCAACTCGTAGCCCGGCGTCGGGGCGCACAGGAATAGCCCGCCTTCGCCGCGGGTCTCGATCAGCGTGAGCACGACGGACCACTGGCCATCGGCGTCTTGCCGGGGCTTGTAGGCCTTACCGGCGATGGTCACCTCGTCTGGGCCGCCGACAGGCTCGACCCGCTGGGCCAGCTTCAAGTTGCCACACACCATTTCCTGGCAGCGATAGACAACGTGCCATCCGCCCGAAGGCGATTGCTCGATGACCAAACGCTCTGGCAGCGTCGCGTCCACTTCGCGCACCTTGGCGTACCAGGCGTCGAACGCTTCTCCGCCCACGTCGAAGTCGAGTATTTCGAGGTTGCCCGAGACGGCCCCGCAGACCAGACACAGGGCATCGGCGCGGCGGCACCAGGCCGCAAGCTGCGTTTCGCTGGGCCGCGCACGCTGGAACTGCTTCCAGCGCGGCACGGCCGGGCGTTTTTCAGCCCGGACGGCCGGCAGGGCGCACAAGCCCGCTTTCAGGTATCGCAGGGCCGCCTCGATCATCCGCGCTCCTGATTGCGTGCTGGAATGTCGATCATTTCGGGCATCGCTTCCTCGAAGTGGCACACGCCCAGGACGTTCCATGCCGCGTGGGCCAAGTGATCTTCCGAATCGTCGCCCGCTAGGTATAGGTAGATGTGCCGGATGGCGTGATTGAGCATGACGCTGGCCGGGATGCCTTTCTGCCAGTTGTGCTCGCCGTACTTGGCTGCCCCTTCGGCGCAGGTTTCGGCCAGGCGACGTAGGCCGATGGGCGTGATCAAGTCCCAGCGCTCGCCGTCGGCGTCCGTGCCGCGCACCGCGCCGGTGGCGAAGCGGGTGACACCTGATCGCGGCAGAGTGCCCACGCCGTAGACGCTGACGTAGGGTTCTTCATGCTGTTCGGTGCTCATGTGGGGCTCCTGGCCACGACGAAATCAGGAAACACCTCGTCGATCTTGAACACCACGAACCGGGAACTGCCATCGAGGTTCTCTTTCAACTCGCCCGGCCAGTCGTGGTGGGTCGCTTGGTACCACCGCACCCAACGGCGGAAGACGTCCAGGTCCCCCAGAAACCACGCCGCCAGCGCGGTGCCATCCTGGCTAGCGAAACCGTAGAAGAGATAATCCCCCCAGCCGGCGAGCAGTTTGTCGATCTCGGTCGCGACCCCGCTGGGCCGCGAACATCGCAACGTGAATTCATCCCCGTACAGACGCAGGTATTCGTGCTGGCGGACCCGACAGGCGATGCGCATGTCGCCAGCCAGACGCAACGTGATCAAATCCGTGTTGTGGAAGGCGTCCTCGGCCACGTCCGCCTCGGCGATCAGGTGCTCGCCTACGATCCGTTTGATGGCGGGGATGAACCGGTCGGACCAGGCCTTGTCAGACTTCCAGTTCTTCATGACGCCAGTGCTCTTCCGCCAGCCTGTGGACCGCCTCGGTCGCGACCCCATGCCATTGCGGCTCCAGGTCGATTCCGAAGAAGTCGCGCCCTGTCTGGTAGGCTTCCACGATCGTGTTGCCGCTCCCCATGAACGGGTCGACCACGGTCTGGCCAGGCTCGGTCACCGCCTCGATCAGTTGCCGCAGCAGGTCCCGCGGCTTCTCGCAAGGATGCTCACTTGCGGGCGGATCCTTGCCGTAGAGGACGTCGGCCACGCGTTGTTGTAGCCTGGGCTGGCCCTTGACGGCGTGGAGGATGCGTTCATGCTTCGGGGCGAAGCAGCCGGCCAGATCGCCGGTGCCGTGGTTGGGTTTGACCCAAATGAGACTACCTTTGAGGGTGAACCCTGCCTCTTCGAGGACTTGCCGGAACTCGGGCTCGTGACGCCAGCCGGTGAACACCAGGCAGGTGGCGTGGTCGGCCATGCGGGGGTACGCTTTGGCGAGCACGTCTCGAAGCAGGGCCAACGCCTGGTGCTTCTCGTCACCGGCGATCTTGGCCTTCTTGGGGGTCACCACCCGGCGGTGGCTTTGGAACTCCACGCCGTAGGGCGGGTCGGTCAACAGGAGCGAGAACCCCGGGGGCGCTTCGAGGATCAGGTCGCGGGCATCCCCGCAGCGGAGCTTCTTGGTCTGGCTCTCCAGGAAGGCCAACCGTTGTTGTTCCCGTTGGAGCCGCAGGGCCTCCTGCTCTTTGGCGTCGGCTTCGGCCCGCAGCCGGGCGGCTTCCGCTTCCTCTTGGCGACGTTTCCGTTCGACGACCTGCCGCAGGGCGTGGCTGACGGCCGACTCGGTCCGCGCATGCTCGTGGGCCAGGACTGCGACGAACCGCTCCCGCCAGATTCCTTCGGGCAAGGAGTGGTACGCCTCCTCGGCCATTCGGATGAGCGCTTTCCAGCGCCCGGCCGCCTCGCGGACCACGCGGACCGTCGGCCTCTTGCCCGCGGAGGATCCGCGATGCTTGGTGAGGATGTCGTTCACCAACTCGGTTTGGGCCTGCGTGGTAGTCAACCAGGGGGAAAAATATGCGACGTCGCATACGACGGCAGAAATCGCCTCAAGATGCCCTTCATCGAAGAGGCCGTCGCATACAGCCTGTTTTGCAGCTTCTGGTAGTGAGGTGTGCCATCGAATGCGGCGTGAAACTGTGGATTGATCCCACCCTTTCGCGTCAGCGATCCGCTGTTGCGTCCAGCCTTCCTGCGTGGCAAGCCGGTGGCATTCGGCCCACACGTCCAGGAGGCTCACGGGCGTGTGGTATTCGTCGTTCTCATTGTCCTCGTCCGCCTTGCGGCTGATCTGGTCCTCGGAGAGGCCGAGGTGGACAAAGACCGGGACGGTGCGTAGGCCGGCGATTCGGGCCGCCTCCAGGCGCGTGCCGCCAGCGAAGATCTCGTACTGGCCGTTGACTTCCACGCCCCACAGGCTCCGCGTCCGCTCGAACCCGTTGCGCCGAATCCGTTCCGCCAGACGCCGCACCTGTTCCGGGTCGCGTCGCTTCCGTGTGTTGAACCGGCTGTGGACACACCGCTCGATGTCGGCGTCCACCAGCCGTATGGGAACCGTCCCTGTGGTTTCGCCGCATGCAGTAGCCATGTCGGATTCCATTCAGAAAGACCTCTCGCTCGCAACCATGTTTGTAATGGTTTTTGCCTCATTCACGGCCTTGCCTCCATTCAGAACGGAACGCCGTCCAAGTCGTATTCCGTGTTGCCGATGGGCACGGGCTCCGGCTTCGGGCCCAGCGTGTAGCCGACGATGCGGTCGTACTTCTCGCCGGCGATGGAGCGGACCACGATCTTCTCGGTCCACGCCACGCCGCCGCCCTCGGCGATCTCGACGGCCCGCTGGGCCGTGTCGGGTATCGGGTCGGGCGAGCGGCGTCGCCACCACTGCTCAGCCTTCCATCGGGCATAGCCGTTGTGCTCGAAGCACACCCATTCGGAAACGTAGGTGAACTGGCCGATCTGGTAATCCACTCGCATGGTCTTGGGGGCCTCCGGCGGGGCGTCGCGCTTGGTGTGGACGCTGTAGCGGATGTCCAAGACCTCGTACTCGGTGTCCGTCACTTGGCCGGAGAGCACGCCGGCGGTGCCGGCCCGGGCGTCGTGCCTCTGGCGATCAGGCGGCGGGAACTCGTAGCCGCACTCCGGGCAGGTGGCGTAGCCGGCGGCGATGACCGATAGACACTCGGGGCACTCCTTGGCCGGGGCTTCGCCCGTGCCGCGCCCGGGCGCGTCGGGCATCGTGAGTTGATCCACCGGCCCGTGGCGCAGTGCGTTGCCGCCGAAATCCAAGACCAAGGCGTTTTGCTTGCCCGGATGCAGCCGGAACGATCTCCCGACCATCTGGTAGTAGAGCCCCGGCGACATCGTGGGCCGCAGGATGGCCACGCAGTCGATGTTCGGGGCGTCAAAGCCCGTGGTCAGCACGTTGACGTTGACCAGGTATTTCAGCGGGGCCTGCGGCAAGAGGCCCGGAGCCGTCTCTCTGCGGAACCGGGCGATCAATTCCGCCCGCTCGGCGCTAGGCGTTTGGCCGTCCAGGAAACCGACTTCTTGGCCGGATATTTCGGCCAGCACGCGGGCCACGTGCCGCCCGTGGCGCACGCCGGAGGCGAAGACCAGCACGCTTTGGCGGTCGTGCGTGTAGGCGACGATCTCGCCGCAGGCCGCGGCCACGAGCCGGTCGTCGTCCATTAGGTCCTCGACCTCGTCGGCCACGAACTCGCCGCCGCGGACATGGAGCCGCTCGAAATCGGCCTTGTTGATTCCCGCCTTCGTGACCAGCGGGCAGAGATACCCGTCGCGGATCAACTCCCGCACACCCACCTCGTAGCAGATGTGGTTGAGCACGCCCTCCGGCGTACAGATCGGCCCGCTTGACAAGCGGAACGGCGTCGCCGTCAGCCCGATCACACGCAGGTGCGGGTTGACGACCTTCGCCTCGGCCAGGAAGGTGCGGTACATCCCATCGGCCTCGGTGGGGATCAGATGACAGTTGTGTGCAAGAACCCCGCCAGCGTAGTAAGTAGGGTGTCCCGAGACTTGCAGATTGAACACAGCCACAGGGCTTTGGCATTCGATAGCCGTAATACGCACCACCCGTTGCGAAGCAAGACTGCCGTCTTTCGCTTGTCGGCGTTGTGCGTCGCCAGTGTCCGATGCGATATTCCGTCGAGCTCGATGGCGATCTTCTTCTCCAAATGGGCGATGTCGATCTTGAGATTCTTGGGCAGTCCCGGAGGACGCGGATGTCCAACTGAAACCGTCACTTCGGCCTGCCATTCGGGGCCCAGTATCTTGAGAAGCTGAACCTGCGGCGTGGTGAGTCGTCCGTTCCCGCCACGTTCGACGGGCGCATGCCCGATCTCCTTGAGCGTCCGTCGGAGTCGCTCTCGAACTCCCGGAATCCACATCGCATTCTCGACCTTCTTGGCGCAGGAGATCGAGCAGAACCGCTGCCGTCGCCAGTCCTTCTCGCGCATGTAGCTGATTAGCTTGCCCATCGAGTCCAGCTTGATCCAGGGACGGAACTCGCTGCCGCAGCATTGGCATGCTTTCCTGGCGGAGTGAATCCTGACGGACCTCCAAGGTGGCAGCTTCATTGGACGAGAAGGCCGAGGCTTCCGCCTCGATTGTGCGCCGCACTTCGCCGAGCAATACTCCTGGGCATCCCACTCGGTCTCCGACTGACACACCTTCGGGCTGCCGTCGGGGTTGATGTAGATTCTCGGATGCATTACTGTTCCGCAGTGCTTGCACGTCTTTTGGGCTAAAAAGACGCGATCCCACCTCCAGGGCCTTGGCTTCCCGCCATCCCTGTTCGGTGAAGAACGGATGATTGGGTGTGCATCGCAGGGTTCGTCCATCTTCGAACTCCAGTTCAAGCAAGCCGTTCGCCGGTCTGGCAGAGATCGCCTCCACCTCTCCCACACCGAGGGCAGTATGGACGGGCTGACCGATGGACAGGTCTTCGATGGCCGTGTCACCGCGGGGCGTGGAGATCATCGTTCCCGCCGGGAAACACTCATCGACGATCGCCAGATCGAAGGCGTCCAGCTCGCAAGCCCGCTTGTAGACCGATTGGATGCCAGCGACCACGACAGGTTTGTCGGCTTCGCGGCGATTCAGCCCCGCCGAGTAGATGCCGATGGGCACCTCCGGGCACAGCCGCCGAATCTTCTCGGCATTCTGCTCCAAGAGTTCCTTCACGTGGGCCAGCACCAGCACCCGGCCGTTCCACCTGAGCACGGCGTCTTGGACCAACTGAGCGATGACCCAGCTCTTTCCGGCCGCGGTCGGAAGCACCACCGCCGGGTTGTCGTCGCGCGTGCGCAGATGCTCGTAGACGGCCTCGACCGCAGCCTGCTGATAGGGACGAAGCGGCGTCACGTCGGCACCTCCAGCCCGTCGCACAGCACGCACCGCCGCCGGATCGTCACGACGGCTTTGCCCCCTTTCACAACGTCTCGCTTCTCGACCGAGAGCTGTTCAATCAAGCTGTCGTCCGGGTACACGCCTGCATGCTGAAGCGCATCGAGCAGCGCCTTCAGGGCGTTGTCCAAGTCGCGTCGCCGGCGATCGGGCGGATACAGCGAGACTTCCACACGGAGCGGACCGGTCAAGGGCAGTCGGTCTGCCGCATGGTCGATCCGCCGCACGGCGGTCGCCACGTCGCGGCGATACGCCCGTCCCTGACGGCTGATCAGGGTCCGCGGCCCAACTCGTCGCCAGTAATGATTGACGGACGGCGGGTAGGACAGCTCCACCGTAAGCATGCTCTTCCTTTCTTCGTGCGGAGGTGCAGGCGTGCGTCTCGCAGGGGACCGGCAGTCGCCGGTGCGTGTCCTGCAAGTCGCGGGGACGATCGTTTCGCCTTCGCCTTTCCTTTTCGGCTCCACCGGGGCGCTGACCTGTCGTCGCCGCTCCACCGCGCCGGCTCGCACGCACGCCTATGACCTCCTCGTTTCTGCCACGCCACGCCGAACCGTGCCAAACCTCGCCTGTCCAAGCCGTGCCAAGGCCCGCCATGCCCGGCCATGCCCTGTCATTGCGCGTCCAACAGATCGAATCGCATTACTTGGAACCGGCCGTAGGTGGGCCGGAAGTCGCCCACGCCGATCAACCGCCCGGCATCCGTCAGCAGGCCATGCAGCATCTCCAGCGAGACGTATTCCGGCAGATTCACCAGAAGCACGAAGGACGCCGACCAGCCGGCGCCGAGGGCCGGCCGCACGCGGGTCACTCCGTTGCGCTGCACCTGCACGCGGCAGCGATGCTCGTAGTCCCACGCCTTCACTCCCAGAGTGGCCAACGGCGTCAGGCTGACGATGGCAGCCTTCACCAAGTCCATCGCGCTTTTGCGTGGCGAGCGGGGGTCCTGCCGGTACTTGGCGGCAGCAATGATCGCCTGCCGCAGGTACTCCCCGGGGAGGCACAGTTCCCCCGCATCGTTGCGGTAGACGTAGGATTCCAGATCGTCGGCCTTCTTGGCTGCCGAACCCTTGGCCGCCTTCGCCTTGGCCTCGACCGCTTCGCAGTTCCAACGGTGGAATAGCACGTCGGCCTCGCCGCGGACCGTAACCTCGACGCGATAAGGCAACGAAAGCGCGATGGTGCCGCAGGCGCCATTGGTCGCCTCGGGCCCGATGGATTTGGGTTTGCCGTTTCCGTTGTGCATACGTTCCCCTTGCGAATGAAAAGCCATGCCACGCCTTGCCTTGCCCAGCCGCACCACGCCCGACCACGCCACGCCAAACCGGACCAGGCCTTGCCTGACCAGACCTCGCCACGCCCAGCCTTGCTGCGCCCCGTGCTATCACGGCCTCCGCCACGGCGGTGTGCTCGTCTGGGCCTGCTGCGGTCGGCCGGTCACGGCGTCTCGCTTCTCGTAGCCTTTGATGACGTTGACGACCTCGTCGGTGTCCCTACGGCGCTTACAGGTCACCCGGACCGTCAGAGGGACGCCATGTAGCTCGCAACTGTCTCGTGGAGTCAAAACGCCGGTTGCCCGGCAGATCGCCGACAGTTCAGCCCGGGCGATCTTCACCGCCAGTTCGTTGGGGTTGTCCAGGTTGAGCCGCGCCCAGAGCTGCCGGCCCTTGTACTCGCCCTCGAGGATCGTGAAGACCAGCTCCAGGTAGCTGCCGGTACCCGCCTTGTTCGGCTTCATCTCCGAGGCGGTGATCATCGCCAGGTATTTTCCGGCGGGGATGGGATCGAACGTGGTGGTGGGCTCCACCTGTGAAGCATCGAATCCAGCTAGATTGGCCATACTTTCAGGCTCCTTGGGGCTTGAGGTTGTGGTTGCTGATCGCCGCGACGAAGGCCGGCCAGGACAAGGGCAAGCTCTCCGCGATGCCATAGCGGTTCTTGGCCACCAGTTGCGGCGTCTCGTAGAGGACGAGTTCCCGCTCCTGCCCCACCAGGCGAATCGCCCCCACGAAGTCCGACCACTCGATCATCGTGTTGGCCAGGTCGGGGTGAATCTCCGGGGCGGACTTCTCCAGTTCGATCCCGTCGATCGTGGTAATCGAGCGGCGGGCGGCATGGGCCAAAAGCAGCACAGCCACGCCCGCGTTGACCAGCCGATCCAGCACCGGAAGCAGGTACTGGTAGACGTAGTTCTTCAAGACTTGCCGGCCGTTGCCGTAGCCGCCGTGCGAGCGGTTCAGGGTCTGCTTCATTCCGGCGGGCGTGCCGTCCACCCCGGCCACGTGCTCCTCGATCCGCCGCAAGAGCCAGTCGATCGAGTCGATCACCACGGTCTGGTACTCGTGGCCGCCGGCGGCTAGGCCGTCGAGCCAGGGCTCGATCTCCGGCCATGTGGCCAGATACGGCGTGCGGTGGCACTGCACATGGGCCGCGCCGTTTTCGCAATCGACGATGAGCGGCCGATCGGCCGAGGCCCCATAGGTCGTCTTGCCCGAACCGGGCGGTCCGAAAACGATGCCCTTCGGGGCGCGGAGGTGGGATTGGGTCAGGACGGTATCGGGTAAGGCCATAACGAATCTCTCCCGTGCAAAGGGAATCTCGAAGCTCAAAAAAGGCCGGTCGCCTTCGGGTGCACGCAGCGATCCTCATCCATGACATGCCTACATGGCTTCAAAAGACCCGACAGGCGACCGGCGGTCATGCGGGCAGCCAAGCCATGCCATACCCAGCCTCGCCAAGCCACGCCCGGCCCAGCCTCGCCTCGCCTAGCCCCACCGTGCCAGGTCCAGACGTGTCAAATCGAGTCGAAAAGCCGAAGGGATTCATAACCTGTCTGCCATGTATCGCTGGCCATACACCGCCGCAAACGTTCGATGGCTGCCTCGTTGTCGCGCCGCGCCTGGGCCAGGACATCCTCGTGGACCCGCCAGACGCCCGAGCGGTACGGCTCCTTCTTCTCCACAGCGATGAAGTAGACCGGCATAGGCAAGGCGATCGTTTGCGAGAGCACGGCCTGGTAGAACCCCACCTGGTGGACGTATCCGTAGCGCCGGGCGTCGGCCTCGAACCAGTCCAGGTCGTCGCAGGTCTTCAGGTCCACGATCCCCCGAAGCGGGTCGAACCAGTCCATGCGGATCTGGCACGGCATCTGGCAGTACTCGGCACGCACGACGCCCTCAGGAACGCCTTCCGAAAGCAGGTCGCAGGCCAATTGGTGCCCACGAACCCCTTCGGCCATGCGCTCAACTAGGTCGTGCTGCTGCACGGTGAGCACAGGTTTGCCCTGCTGGGCAGCCCACTCGGCAAACGCCTTGGTATTGGAACCGTAGGGTTCGCCGGTCTTCGGATTGACGGGCCCGCCGACGGCGTACTGCTCCTCAAAGGCGTCCCTGCCTTCCAGCACCAGCGTGTGCAGCGCCCGGCCCACCAGGTATGCCGGCCGGTCCTCGTCCTCGATCAGGCCCAGCTTCTTCTTGCGGTACAGCACCGGGCATCGGCGGAAGTCGGCAAGCTGGTGGCTCGTGAGGTACTCCGAGGCCTTGGCCTGGTACACTTCGGCCGGTTCGCGGATCAAGAACGAATCGGCGACCGTCATCGTGCTATCTCCATGTGCCCATAGGCATGGGGGTGCGTCAGCGGGCGACCGCACCGAGCGAGAAGGCGTCTTCGCCGAAGCGAACTTCCGTCGATCCGGCGAAGACGCTTGGGCGTGCCTCGTCGTGGACCGCGCGGTCCCCTATTGGTTAACTACCCGGTCACGAGGCGAATTGACGGAAGAGATTTCACAAGTAGTCTCGCAGTCCGGCCTGCTCGAAGCAGCGCCGCAGCTTCCGCACCCGATCGGCCAGCGTGGTGCGCGGCACGCCCAGATCGCGGGCGATCTGGGACAGGCTGTCCGTCTTCAGCCGCTGGGCCAGTTCGCCCAGCTCGGGCGGCAAGCCGGCGATCACATCGCGGACATCCATCACGAGTTCGGCCAACTCGTGCTCCTCGCGCGTGGCACGCCCGAGGCGTGCGTCCAAGTGCCGCTGGCTGATCGTTTCGGCCAGTTCGACGGGGCCTTCCTCTTCGTCCTCTGCGACTACCATGCTCAGCGAGCGGACGCTGCGGTGATCGCGTTTTTCGGCCCACTTGGCCCGCAGCAGATTCGCTGCTTGCCGTTCGACCAGGGCGGTCACGAAGGCCTGCCGGCGCCCCTGTTGGGGATCGTAGCTGGCCAAGTGCTTGAGCAGCTTCAGGCGAAGCTCTTGCTCGATGTCCTCGCGGTCGCTCCGGGTGAACCCGGGCAGCCGGGCCAGTTGGCGTGCTTTGCGGCGGATGAGCCATTCGGCGAAGCTGTCGAGGACCGGCTCGGTGCCTGGCTGGGCGGGTAAGCCGGAACGGGGGTGCAGATTGTTTGCACTGGTCATACTGCAAACTCCTCAACGTGGGTGATTTCCCGCCGTGCCCGATGCACGGCGTCACCCCCCGCGGGGCTTGCAGCAAGTGCGCAAAAAAATCCTGCGGCATCGCGCAACTGGCGGTGCCGCAGGAGGATATAACGCCGGAAAACCGCTCTTGCAGTTGCACGAAATCGGTGCAACTGCAACCGGTCAAGATCGCCCCCGGCTGCCCGCCGGGGTCTTCCACCTCATGATAGCCTCCAAGTCCTGGGCCGTCTGCCAATACAACCGCAGTTCGCGGGCATCCCGGTCCCTCAGGCACCGGCTCACGTCAGCCTCGGTCAGGCCGGTACGCTCGGCCAACTGCTTCTGGCTTGGACGCGGCAGCAGGTCCGGGGTGCCGGCACGGTCCCTCGTCGCATAGGCGTGGTCCCGGGCCGCACGCAGGTGGGCGATCAATTCCTTCTCCAGTGCCTCAATCTTGGCCGCCCGCTCGGCGCGTTTCCGCTTCGGGCGCTGGGGTCTTGCAGTGCACGTCAGGCCCGCATCGACCAAACGGCCTTCCACGTATTCCACATCGAAGCAGATGTTTCCGCTGTCCAGAGAAAGCGCCGACTCCAGCGCGATCACCAGGTTCTCCACCGCCCCGGCCCATCGCCGGGCAGCCGCCTCCGTGGCCGTGAACAGAATCGCCTTCGGACGCCGGGACATTTCTGCCACCAGGGTGTCGCCATCGTCGCGGCGATAACATCGGGCGAAGTACACTTCGCGCCGGCGCCCTGCCCAGGTGACCTTGCCGACGCGCCATAGCCGTCCCGGTATGAGCTCGGTTGCCGGCCCGGAGACGCCGGCGCCGCTGAAGGCCGCGGCCAGAAAGCCGGCCGGGTCGCCCCGCCACCGCCTCAGGCTATCCCACGCCACCTCGACGATGCCGCACTGCGGGCAATGGATGTAGCCGTGCCTGGCGTGCGTCTTGCTGTCGGCAACGTACTCGACGCGGCGCTGCGGGCCGAACTGGCAGTCCGGGCAGCAGGCACTGCCGGCCGCAGCCATCTCGCGCAGCACGCCAAGCCGGACCAGCAGTTCCAAGCACGATCCGAATGCCCGGATTTCCCGGCAGTGGAACACCGGCGGCTCAATCTCCAACCGCCGCAAGATCGACGGTAGCACGTCCCGCACGATCGATCTCCCAGCGCTCCAGGTACTTCTCGACCAGTTCGACCCGCTCCGGCCTGGCGCTGCGCAAACTGCACGAGCTGGGAAACCCCACGTCGAAAGTCAGTCGCCCCGGCCTCCTGCCCTCCATAGGGAGGAACTCGAAACAGAATGTCACCAGGTTCACCCAGACCTCCGACAGCGGCAGCCGCTCTTGGTTCAGGCACTCCTCGATCGTCCTGTGGATAGTATCCTCGGGGTCATCATCGTCGATTTCCACGAAGATGCGGCGGCCGGTGTTCTTCGGCACCAGACGCATCTTGGAGATATGCACCCGAAGGCAGTCCTCCGGGTCCGTCTGGAGCTTGAAGGACGGGTCCTTCAAATGATCCAGCTCGTAGGCCGCCTCCGGATTCCACGGCCCCAGCTCCCGGCCAAGCACGGTCCGCGCGAAGATCTCCTCCAACCGCCGCTTCAGCTTGGCCGGCAACTTGGCGTACAGCTCCAGCGCCCCTTCGCCTTGCGTGTAGGCGAACACGATCGGAAACGTAGCGCGGAAAGTGCGGGGGCGAGCTTCCCGTCCTCGTCGTGCGCCGTGACGTTCTGGACGAAGTCGTCCGGGTGGGCGAAGAAATAGACCGTCCCGCCGCGCTCCAGCGTCTCCACGGTACAAACCTTGCCGCGACCCTGTTCCCAGGTGAGCATGGAGGCGATCTCTTCCTCCAGCCGCGCCCTGGCCGCGGCACCCATGTCCGGCTCGCGCTTGGGCAGATCATTCCGCTTGCGCCACCAGCTCAAATGCTCGACCTGATGGATCAGCATCGCCTTTTCGAAGGCCTCCGGGCGGTTGAGCCAGGCCCACATGGATTTGCCGTATGGGCCGAGTTCCTCCGGCATCGCCGCAGAGAGCTTGCACTCGCCGCAGCGCACCGCCCCCTCGAAGAGAGCGCCCAAACCGGTCTCGCAGGCCAGGTCGAATACGCTGCGCATCTCGCCTTCGATCCGATCCTGCTCGGCGCGGGGCATCCCGCTGAGCGTCTTGATCACGGGCTCGATCTCCCGTTCCCCGAGCTGGTCCCAGGGAATGCCAAGATCGCCATGCCCGAGCCGCTGGAAGAAGTCCTTCAGCAGGCGATTCGGGACCATCCGCAGGACGGTGGGAATAGAAAACTGCCGGGACACCTGATCTTTCTCCTTGTGCGCTTAGGGGTCATATGTACACATGTTCACTTTAACCGATTGTATCCGCTTCCTACCAGCATGCAAGCCTTCTCCGGACCATGGCCGCAACCAATTGCAGAACAACGAAATACGTCCCCACCGCCATGTCCAGTTCCGAGGTCATGGCGTTGGTTTCAGGGCCTCCGGCCTCCTTCCCCAGGGGGAATCCTCCGTCAGCTCGGCCTGCGACCGGGTAGTTAACCAATAGGGGGCACCGCTCCGCTCTGGGCCCCAGGGCTTTCTGAACACCCCAGGAACATAATCGATGCCCTCACTGAACGCGCCCAGCGAACTCCCGGCCCAGGGGCCGCTCTGCCAGATCGCCCGCATTCTGGCTGCCGGGGTGCTTCGCTTGCGCAAGTGCGGGAACTGTCTTGCCGAGTTCAGCAGGCCGGGAGTGCAGCCTACCCCAGAATCCGGCGACAAAGACCTTGATCTTCCCGGCGACCCGAGGCTCAGTGTCCGTGCTGGTTGACGGTTTGGAGCGTCCCAAGACGAGGAGAACCGCATGGCACTGAACATCGCTAAAGAGCTGGCCGTCATGGAACGCATGACGCCCAGCGAGCTGCAAGCCAAGTACGCCGAGGTTTTCGGCGAACAGCCGTGCAGCCGCAACAAGCAGTGGCTGCTGAAGCGCATCGCCTGGCGGTTGCAGGCCAACGAGGAAGGCGATCTGTCCGAGCGGGCCCGGCGCCGGGCCGAGGAACTGGCCAACGACGCCGACCTGCGGCTGACGGCACCGCGCTTGCCAAAACGTTCTCCGGACGGGCAGGACCGGACCGTGACCCTGCCGGCCCGCTTTTCGGGCCCAACGCGCCTGCCGCCGGCCGGCACGATCCTCACGCGGCAGTACAAGGGGCGCGTGCTCCAGGTCAAAGTCCTCCCGGACGGTTTCGAATACGAGGGCCAGCTATACAGGTCTTTGAGTGCCGTGACCACGGCGATCACGGGTGCCCGCTGGAACGGCTACCACTTCTTCGGGCTTACGAAGCGCGGAGGTGCCCAATGAGCCGGCCAATGGCAGCCGCGGCAGCCCAGCCGCCGCCGACGGTCCGCTGCGCGATCTATACCCGCAAGAGCACGGAAGAAGGGCTGGACCAGGACTTCAACTCCCTGGACGCCCAGCGGGAGTCGGCCGAGGCCTTCATCGCCAGCCAGCAGCACGAGGGCTGGCAGTGCCTGCCGCAGCGCTACGACGACGGCGGCTACTCGGGCGGCACCATGGAGCGGCCGGCCCTCAAACGCCTCTTGGCCGATATCGAAGCGGCCAAGGTCGATTGCGTGGTGGTCTACAAGGTGGACCGGCTGAGCCGCTCGCTTCTGGATTTCGCCAGGATTCTGGAGACATTCGAGCGGCATAAGGTCTCGTTCGTCTCGGTCACCCAGCAGTTCAACACGGCTACGTCGATGGGCCGGCTGGTGCTCAACGTGCTCTTGTCCTTCGCCCAGTTCGAGCGGGAGATGATCAGCGAGCGGACCCGCGACAAGATGGCCGCGGCCCGGCGCAAGGGAAAGTACGTCGGCGGCCGGCCGATCCTCGGCTACGACGTGGCGGACACGAAGCTGGTGGTCAATGAAGATGAGGCCGAGCGCGTGCGGCAGGTCTTCGAGCTGTATTTGCAGCACCAATCCCTGCTTCCGGTCGTGAAGGAACTGGGCCGCCGCGGCTGGACCACCAAGCGCTGGACGACCAAGAGGGGCGCGGCCCGTGGCGGCCAGCCGCTGACCAAGAATCGCCTGTACCAGCTGCTCACCAACGTGGCCTACATCGGCAAGGTCCGGTACAAGGGCCAGCTTCACCAGGGCGAGCACCAGGCCATCGTCGATCAGGAGGTCTTCCGGCAAGTCCAGGCAGCCTTGAAGCGGAATGGCCGGGGAGGCGGCGTGCGGAATAAGCACGGGGCGCTATTGCGGGGGCTGCTTCGGTGTGCATCATGCGGGTGTGGCATGGCACCGACCTACACGACCAAGGGCCAGCGGCGCTATCGATACTACGTCTGCATGCAGGCCCAGCAGCGGGGCTGGCAGTCCTGCCCGGCGCCGTCGGTCCCTGCCGGCCAGATCGAAGCATTCATCGTCGACGAGATCAAGTGCATCGGCCGGGACCCGGCGCTGGTGGCCGCCACCTTGGCCGAGACGCGGCGCCAGGCGGAGGAATCGCTCAAGTGCTTGGAGAGCCAGCGCGAAGCCTTGAAACGCCAACGCCGCGACGACGAAGGCCTGTTGCGGCGTCTGGCCGCTTCGCCCGGAAACAGCGGTGATCGCCTCGCCGGCCTGGCTGACGTGCAGGAACGCTTGCGGCTTGCCGAACAGCGGCTGACCGGAATCAATGAACAACTGGCGGCGCTGTCGGGCAATCTCGTGGACGAACAAGAGGTGGCCAAGGCCCTGGCCGAGTTCGACCAGATGTGGAGTGCGCTGGCCCCGGCCGAGCAGGCCCGGGTGCTCAACCTGCTCGTCGAGCGGATCGACTACGACGGCCCGGCCGGGAATGTGTCGATCACATTCCGCCCCACCGGGATCAAATCGCTGGCCGCAGAACTCGGCGTTTGCCGCCAGGAGGAGACCGCATGACCCAGAAACTGACCGTTGCCCGCCCGTTCCATGTCCGCCGCGCGAAATATGGCCGCAAAGACCTTTGCCAAGGCGAGGCTGCCCCGACGCCCCCTGTCGGCCGCGTGCCCCGGGTCGCACGGCTTATGGCCCTGGCCATCCGCTTCGACGGTCTCATCCGCAAGAGCGTGGTGAAGCACCAAGCAGAGCTGGCACGCCTAGGCCACGTGAGCCGAGCAAGGTTGACGCAGATCATGAACCTGCTCTGCCTGGCCCCCGATATCCAAGAGGCGGTGCTGTTTCTACCTTGCACCCATCGCGGGCGCGATGTGATCACCGAACGTCATCTTCGTGAACTGGCCGCCGTCCCGGATTGGCACACGCAGCGCAGGCTGTGGCAGGAACTTGTCGTTCGAACAACGTTGGCCTCGGGGGCCGAACCGAACCCGGTTGTAAACCAAGACGGGCCGGCCGGGCGGAGAGTCTGAGAGTTCGCGGCAAGTTCGGTTCGGGGTGCGATCCAAACCCGGCAGGTTGGGCTCGCTGCCCGAGCGGAACCTTGCGAACCGGAGAGTCGTTGGTTAACGCAGACCGAAAGGCTCTGGTCGCCGTAACGCCTTCGGCCGAAAAGAGTTACGCCAGCGCATGAAGAAACGCCGAGACAACCCGTGCCCCGGCGTGGAGAGTCAACCGCCCGAGCAGCCCCTTTCCGCTACTTGATTGAAGGCTCCCCAGTCGCAACGCTCTTCGTAATCACTCGCGCGAGAGCCGATGGCGCAAGTCCAGTCATGCCTAACGGTTACGGGTTTCGCGTCCGGTTCGGTGGGGGCTATCAGCAAGCGAACGGCTGCGAACCGGCCGCTTGCGGGTTAGCCGCCGTCGAGCGCCGAGGCTGTAAACCGGAGGGCGCTTTTTCCGGGTCGCCACAAACCCGATCGGCGGGCTGCGCAGGGCCCGAGCGTGGGAAATACCTCGAACAGCGTTATCCCCTTGGCAAGGGGGTGGAACAGGCCGCCGCGTCACCTCTGAAGCGACTCGATCAGACAGACCGACACCCCGATCCACTGCCCCGGCCGGTGAGAAACCTGCGCCTCCGCTGGCCGCTCAGCCAGCGGCCGACCGAAGGATCGTACCAGCGGTTAAGGTTGTTTTGCAGGCCGGTGTCGGGGTCGAAGGGCCGAGCGGTAAAGAGAAACAGCGAGTCCACCGCCGGGTTGGTCTCGGCCGTCACCCGGCCAAAGGCGTCGTACACCAGGTGGTTGACCACGCGCTTGTCCCCTTTTCTAGTGCGTGGCTCTGCGCTTCGGTCGAGCCATTCCCCAGCAACCACCCGGGTTGTACTTCGCGATGCCCCGCACCGTCTTCAGGTGATCGGTCAACGTCCACTGTACCAAATCCGCCGTCCCGCCGTCCACGGCCGCGGCCCCCAGAGTCGGCGGCAGAAGCCGAGAGCCGGGGGCGTCAGCCCCCGGTGCGGCCGGCAGCCCGCTGTTCCGCCAGCGCCGACAGACGCCGGTTCCCCACCGCCGGCTCGTGCCGGCGGCTCCGGCCTCGCACGTCTGCGTCTACCGGCATCCCCCCAGTCCCTCATGCCACACTACGCACGCTCTGCCTGACCTCCTGTATTCCCCTTGCCATCCCCGCCTTTGAGCCCGCAGCCGGCATCGGTTGGTGCTCCAAGCCACCGCCCGAAACGAGCTACGTCCCCGTTTCGATCTCTACGGGACACGATTCAGTCGTGCCAGCGGCTCGGGTTGCGACAACGCGCCCATACTACACGCCAAGCGTGGATGCATGACCTTCGCACGAAGGTGATGCCTACTACCCCGATCGCGGAGCTAAATGCCGCCAATGCCGACACAACTAACGGGTAGTACGGTCCGTGGCGCAACTTCTCTGACATCTCCCACGGGATAAAGCGACTCCACAGAGCACCCACGACGAGCAAGCCAATGAGACCCCCGCAATAATTGACCATCCGTGCGCCGGGAGTCACCCCAAACCTCCATGACAACCACAAAGTCATAAGGACTGCCGGCAACGCCACCAGAAGACCGAACGGCCAGCTGGACGCGCCAAACAGCACCGCGTGTTGGAGCAAGAACTGGTTCATCTTATTGTCACTTGTCCACAATCACCCACGGCGGTACGCGGCTCGGCCAGAAAACGCTGCCCCACCAGCCATCGTCAAAGTAGAAAACGGTTCCGTCACACAAACGGACGCGGACCGCTCCGTGCCCCAGTTTGCCCACCCCAAAAATGTCCCAGCTGAATGGAGGCAAATCGTACAATGCATAATGCCATTCTGCCTTTTCCAGAGTATAGCACGGGCTGGGTGGCTGCGAACTAATAAAGCTCTCAGCCCACCGGTGACAGTGGTCAACAGGAAAACCCTCGAAAAGTGGGACAGAGTGCTGTGCGGCGGCTGAAAACAGGGCTTCAATATCCCGGCAGTTGCACGCGGCACATTGGGGACTCTGCTTTACCCGGCAGCATATCCCATTGGCGGTGGGCCCGTCGGACTCGGTGGTTCCGAGGAGGTACCACCTACCCGTCCACTTGAAAGAAACGTATGGTTCACTCCCCTTGCACGCTGCTTGGCAACAGGTCGCCGCCAAGCCAGTGCAGTTGACTACGACGTCGTAAAATGATGTGACAAAGCTTCCGGGGGCGCCCAGCGAGGTGCGCTGGCACTGACATACGATCGCCACTGTCCCGGTGGAATCCGAGAGACTTGTTGACGAATTAGTGGCATACCGATACAAATTTCCATCCCCGCCCACGAAGCCAATGGGATCCTCGCTCAGCCAGCGGCCGACCGCAGGATCGTACCAGCGGTTAAGGTTGTTTTGCAGGCCGGTGTGAGTATCAAAAGGTCTACCCGTGAATAAGAACAGAGTATCTATCGCCGGGTTGCTCTCGGCCGTCACCCGGCCAAAGGCGTCATAGATGAGGTGATTGACCACAGTGGTCATATCGCTGCCCGAATCGTACTTGGCGATGTCCCGGACCGTGTTCAAGTGGTCCGTCACGGTCCACTGTACTGTTTCATCAGCCCCATTGTCAACATTTTCCTCGGCCAAAATCTGGTCCACCGCCGGTCCCCACAGATACCGCTCGCGCAGATGGCCCACCTGGAGGTCTCCCGAATTGGCCCGCCAGAAGTCCAGCACGATCTGGTTCCCGTCGTACACGAAAATCCGCCGCTGGTCGGTATGGCCGTCGCCGTCGCTATCCAGGCGCCGGCGGACCCAGCGGTTGGCGTAGTCGTAGGCGTTCTCGATCACCCGGTCCACCGCCGCGGCGTAGTCGGGCCGGTGCTCGACTTTGACCAGGCGGTTGCGGTGGTCCCAGGTGTACTGGGTGATGTCGGTATCGCCGGCGTCGAGCTGCCCGTTCTGGTTGGCGTCGATGAACCGGTGCGTGCGGTTGCCTTCGGCATCGTACTGGTAGCGGTAGGTGCCGTCGGAGAGGAGCCGGTTGTTGGCACCGGGCCGGTTGTTGGCACCGGTGGTGTACGCGCTGCCGTTGGCCAGCACCCGGTTGCCGTTGGCGTCGTAGGTGTAGCTTTCATCGCTTTGATAGTCGTAGTCGGCGGCGGTCAGTTGCCCGGTGGCGTCGTGAGATTGCCGCCCGTTGTTCTACGGGCTGCTTGTGCTGTGCAGTGCGGTCACAAACTCGACATACTTCCCACGTGCCCTTATGGCCGATTCCACCGACTGCCACCGACGGCCGTCGACTGATAGCTCCTTCTGAAGTTGGGACGCCAACAGCGGATAGTTCAGATCTACGTCACCTAAAGGGAAAAATATGGCCAAGCAGTCATCGTCGGGAATGAAAAACGGCTTCGGCCACCCGATGATTTCTGCCACCATAACGGACACTCGATCGACAAACGCGGCAGGTACTGAAAGAATCTGCCATTCCCGAATCACGTCCTCGCGGCGACGCACCTTCAATCGCTGCCGATTGCAAAAATACTCGCACTCGCCTACCAGCGGCATCCAGCGAAGGGGCCATGCCCGCAAAGGACGCAACCGAGGGATGACGCTTACCATCGCGTACTCCACGACCGCTTTTCCGATAATCACAACCAAGAGAAGTAAGTCCTCCTGATGGTGTCATACATATTTGCGTCGCGAGGATTGTAGGGGACCCCGTATGCGGCTGCGGCGGTACAATAGCCGCAGCAATGGACCTCGATAGCAGCCAATGCGAGACCGTAGGCGATGTTGGCTCTTCCGACGGTCTTCCCTCCATATCGTAGTAAGACATCGAACGCCTTGTGGGGCTTGGCCCTCATCAACGTCAGGAGGGCCTTGGGCATTGTTGTGGTCTCGCCATAGTGTGCAGAAAACCGGATCGCGTTCCCGAGCCGGTGATCACCCATCGCGTCCGCCATCGCGGCGAATATTCTTTTTGGCCAAAGCCCTATAGTAAACTGCGCAACTGCAGCTTCCACCGCCAGGTTTATGGGGTCGTTGTCGTGGATACATGCGGTCATGCAGTCCAGCCAATCGCTCCCCGATGGATCGGTGTAAAGCACCGGGTTGTTGGCACAGTAGCGGAAGAGGTTGATATCACCCGCATCATACCCCACAGGGTCCTCGCTCAGCCACCTTCCCACTGCCGGGTCGTACCAGCGGTTGAGGTTGTTTTGCAGCCCGGTGTCGGCATCCAACGGCCGGGCGGTGAAGAGGAAGAGCGAGTCCACCGCCGGGTTGCTCTCCAACGTGACGCGGCCGAAGGCGTCGTAGACCAAGTGATTGACCACGGTCGTCGTGTCCGTCAGCGGGTCGTACTTGGCGATGTCCCGGACCGTGTTCAGGTGGTCCGTCAGCGTCCACTGTACCGTTTCATCACTGCCGTTGTCAACATTTTCCTCGGCCAAAATCTGATCCACCGCCGGGCCCCAAAGGTAACGCTGGCGCAGGTGCCCGACCTGCATGTCGCCCGAGTTGGTACGCCAGAAGTCCATCACGATCTGGTTGCCGTCGTAGGCGAAAATCCGCCGCTGCTCAGCGTGGCCGTCGCCATCGGCATCGAGCCGCTTGTACACCCAGCGATTGGCGTGGTCGTAGGCGTGCTCGATCACCTTGTCTACCGCCGCCGCGTAGTCGGGCCTGTGCTCGACTTTGACCAGCCGGTTGCGGTGGTCCCAGGTGTACTCGGTAATGCCGTATCGCCCGCATCCAGCTCACCGCTTTGGTTGGCATCGACGAACCCGTGCGTGCGGTTGCCCTCGGCGTCGTACTGGCACCTCGCAGACCAGCTGCGTCCTCGTCTGACGCGCACAAGCGACGTCTCCAGAGAGCTGCCTATCCTGCCCGCTGCGTCAGGATGTCCGCTTGTACCACATGTTTCAACGGCAAAGTATCTGCCTTAGAAATTCCATGGGAAAATCGTAATCCACCTTGTGCAAGTTTGCCACCAGCAGCCTGAGGATTTTTTCGAAGATGAAATCCCAATGTGCCAAGCCCTTTTCGATAGCGCGCACTCCACACAGGGCAATAAATACCGCCCTTACAAACTCCGCGTTGCTAAGATGGTCGCTGGCTAAGTAACCTGCCAAGACCTCGTCGCAGCACCATCCCATTTCGTGCAGGGCCGCGCAGTGACCTGTATTCAGCATCTGGAGAAAATCGGACCGGGAAATACCGCTGGCGTCATGTCCGCAATCAAGCATGACACCATTTATGAAGTCTTCCTCGTCAAAAGGCGAATCGATCAATTCACGCCACAAGGACTCGACGGTACCTCGGATACTGTCCATGGGGAAACTCCAATAGGCGCCATGTTATTTTCTGGCACGGCTTGCAAGCAACCAGCAGTTTGCGGCCGCGGCTGATTTCTGCGCCAACTGTTGCTCGTGGCGCTTCTTGGCCTTTGCACTATCCATGGCCACACTACCAGGAAGCACGCAGTCGCAATCCCTCGCAAGGTACTGGGCTCGCAATGCGACCTCCGCTGAAAAGCACGAGGCGTTTGCGATTAGCTCTGCCCGTGGCATGCTGGCAACACAGCGCCTGCACTTGGCTCCCGCCGCCTTGTAGGCATTGTAGACAAGTTCGCATTGTAGGATGCGGATTTCTTTGTCCCTATATCCACTCCCCAAAAGATCATCGAGACATTTCACGTTCGCCGGGAATGGCAGTTCAAGACACCTTTTGATAGCCTGCGATACAGAATCAGCCTGCAATCCATCTAGATCAGTCGCGTTCGTTGGATTGTTGCCGACGTAGCGGTAGAGGTTGAAATCCTCGCCTCTATAGGAGATCGGGTCCTCGCTCAGCCAGCGGCCGACACGGGCATCGTACCAGCGGTTGAGATTGTTTTGAAGCTGGGTGTCCGGGTCGAACGGCCGGGCGGTGAAGAGGAACAAAGAATCCACCGCCGGGGTGGTTGCAAAGAGAGCTTCGGGCGAATTGGTCGCCCCCGTCACCCTGCTGGAAACTGCACAGATTAGGTTACTGACCACGGTCGCTGCCCTCGTTGAGTCCGGTCACGGTTTCCAACACTGATTATACTCGGCCCTGTTTGCAGTGTATATTGGACAACGTCCCGCACGGTGTTCAGGTGGTCCGTCAGGGTCCACTGTACGAATTCCGCCCTGGCGGTGTCAACGTCCGGTTGGTCTTACGATTTGCTTTTGTCGTGCTCGCCGTCCGCCCTGAGGGTTGTTCCGTAATTCTATCTATACCCCTTGCTCCCACGCACGAGCGTATCGTACTGATGGACGCCGAGTGGTGCGGGAGTTCCGAAAGAATGCGGCTATGATACTTCTGGGCCATTCGTACATAGGGTTATTACCGGTAGTCCAGGCGTGATTCGTGACGCCCCAGCCCAATCCGTGTAGCGACATATAAAGCAATCCAGGGAACAGATAGTAGCACCGCTACCACGCTCCCTAAGAACACCACGTAGACAACGTCTGCTATCTTCTCGCCGAAAACAATCGCGCTCTCATCAGTGACAGCTACAATAAGGCCTAACACGAGAGTTCCCAACAAGGGAATAGCGGTGATGAGGAGGACGTTACGGGCAAGAATCCTCTCCAGAACTTGATTCTGAAAGTACGTCATGGACAAGGCATAATTCGCGCGCATACCCCATACGGCTAGCAAAACCATTATGCTGCCCAATAATGCGAAGGGAAAGAACGGTCCGTTTGGCCGGGGGACAGCTTCCCAAAGGTCGAGTGTCAACATTATAAAGCCACTGGAGAAGAACGCCACAATTCCGATTAATACATGAATCCAGAACTGCGCCTGAAAACGCCACTTACTGCCATAAACGCAGGTCGCTGCACCCACAACGGCAGCCACAGTGCCGATAGTTATGATCCCTGGCCATCCCAGCTGCAAATAAATCGCATAGTTGCCTAGAAGGCCGTAGCAAAGCAAGACTGCGTATAGGGCTATGTTTATCCTGGCCCGAAATAATGAAGTATGCTCCATTATTTGTTACTCCTATCGCACAATCTCGAAGCAAGTTGTTCCACCGTAGGCAAAGAACTGATAAATCCAGTGATCCACTCTCACCGTAGTTACCCGGTCACATAACAGAAAATAATAATATGCGTGACCACCTCCAATTGCTGATGCGGTCCGAAAACCGATATTGTGTTCAGCGAGGCAGGGACTACACACCTTTGCATCGGCCCAGTTCCTCTCAAAGGCCATTGCCCAACGCTCACATCCGTTCGGCCAAAAATCGAAGATCCACGTATTCTTGGCCACCCGCTCGATCGCCTCTCCAAGCTCGCGCAATTGCTCGGGACCACACCGAGCGCATCGCTCGCCCGGTAGCGGCCAAAGCTGTGCAAGCACCCAGCCCAAAGGTTTTCGACCAATCGGGAATTTGGTGGACGCTGGAGGATCGGTGACCTGTATCGCGTCTCGGCCCTCGCGTAAACGCCACTTAATGTACTCTCTTAACTCCTCTCGGGAGCGATTATAGAAGTACTGAGCTTCTTGTGGGGTTATTATACCCAACATCACGGCGTCAAACGGATCCTCCGGCTCTCGCAGGCCAACGGGATCGAATCTTCCGCTCGGCCCATTCCCCACATACCGATACAAATTCCCATCACCCGCGGCAAAGCCGATGGGGTCCTCGCTCAGCCAGCGGCCAACACGGGCATCATACCAGCGGTTGAGGTTATTTTGGAGTTGACTATCCGGGTCGAACGGCCGGGCGGTGAAGAGGAACAAAGAATCCACCGCCGGGTTGCTTTCCGATCTTAGCCTGCCGAAGGCGTCATAGACCAGGTGGTTCACCACGGTGGTGGCCCCCGTCTGCGGGTCGAACTGGGCAATGTCCCGCACCGTGTTCAGGTGGCCCGTCAAGGTCCATTGGACCAGGTCGGCCGTGCCGCCGTCAAACGGGCTCCGACTCAATCAATCACTGGCATCCTCGTTCCCTTCGTACACGGGAACATACTCCCAAATGAGCTCATCATTGCGAAACAGTTGTATCCGTACGATCCGGCCTTTGTCCAGAAGAAGTGTGTATCCATCATAGTGGAGATACCTGTCGTTCTCACCGATATGGGTTATTTCCCCACGGGAATTCATTCGCACGTTAAGAATCCGCGGTTGATCGAAAAACGCCACAAAGGCTAAGGATCCATTCCGGTCATACAGTCTGCGTTCCTTGGGCAGGTAATTCTCCCACAGTGTCTCCTCCCAAAGTTTTCCATCCGGATAGTAATAACGCTTGACACCTGCTCCTGACGGAGGCGCGATTTCACGTAACCCCTTTACAAGCGGATCCTCTTCTTCTTCACTTTGGCATCCCGCAAATATCACACAGATAACCCCCGTAAACACAAACATCCCCGTGCGAAGTGCACTCCACGTGAGCTTGCCCATAGCTGTTCTACGCCCTGCTGCATTGGTCACACAATTCATGGATCACCTCCCGTTCAATCTTTGCTGCAGCCTTACACATCGTCCGTTGCGGTCCCGGCGGCAAAAGCCGGCATACCTGCTCAAGCGCCCTCAAAGTGTCGGCGGCCTGGCGCTTGCACTCAGACCGGCTGCAATCCCGAAACGGATTGGTCCATTCGTCAAACAGCTTTGAGGTCCGAAATGTCTGCGCACAATTGCATTCGCCAACAAGATCGAATCTGTTTCGGTACTCCGAGATGTTGTGGTGGAACCTCAGCCGCGGGTCATGGCAATCCACGGCCCCGGTCCAGAAAGTCCGCGTTCCGGGCGGATCACCGTGTTGGCCACCTTTTGTCGTATCTATCGTACAACGGTAATGACACCGAACAGTATTCCAATCCAAACGCTGCTGCGATACATAAAAGCAAATGTAGTACACTAGGCAAGCCCGTCCACTTGGATCAAGCGATGTGATGGGCGAGTTCCCCACATACCGATATAAATTCTCATCACCCGCATCAAAGCCCACCGGGTCCTCGCTCAGCCAGCGGCCGACACGCGGGTCGTACCAGCGGTTGAGGTTGTTTTGCAGGCCGGTGTCGGCGTCCAACGGCCGGGCGGTGAAGAGGAAGAGCGAGTCCACCGCCGGGTTGCTCTCGCCCGTCACGCGGCCGAAGGCGTCGTAAACCAAATGGTTGACCACGGTGGTGGTCCCCGTCTGCGGGTCGTACTTGGCGATATCCCGGACGTTATTCGAATGAGCCGGGTCAACTTCTCCGCCGCCGCATGCCACGTTCCTTGTTCCATGCCGGGCGAGCGAGTGAGTCCTGGAGCCCGCCGGACCGACTATGCCGTACACCAAACATCCGCCGCTGGTCCCAACGTCCCTCCCTGTCGTCCCGCACCAGCAGGGTGTTCCGTGACCGCGGCCGCTGGTCCTCGGCGTCAATCCAAAGCTGCATTGCAAGCCGGCTCCGAGCCGAAGTAATGGTGCTCCAATGGAAATCGGCCCGAACCCCTCTTCGCAACCTTACCCGACTCTGTACAGACCCATCTTTGCAGTACTCCCCGGCTTTCGGCATTGGCGTGACACACGGGACGGCCTCTCCTTTTGTCTGCTTTTCCTGGCGCCCTCTCTGCTACCCCTACGGACCCCCGCGATCTCTCAAGCTCCTACACCTCCTGGTCCGGCGCTACTAAGCGAAGGTTCCATTGCCAGGGCGGTAGCCAGTATCCTAGTTCCCAGATTGCCATGGGGTCGAGCGAGGCCACTTCCTCGCTTCTTAGATACCTCAGGTGCCACGCAAGACATAGGTTACGCAAAACCTTCTCAAACTCCCTCTCAAGCACTGAGATGTCACACGAGTCGAACCTTCCGGCCAGCACATCCCTCATAAGGCCCTCCAAAGCGGCTTCCGCGGCCTTGAGGTACGCGCGCACCGTCTCTTGATCAATCGTGCCACGAGCCGATTGCCGGTCAATTGCGGGATGCGATGCGGTAAACCCGACCAGCCGAAACTGCCCACCCCAGTTGGGAACCGACGTGGATTTGACCTCAAACTGTTCCTGCGTTTCCTTGATTAGCTCATGTGGCCCCAGACGCCTTCGGTGCCATGCAAGGCATAGGTGCGCAACGACCTCAGCCAACGAAACCCAAATTGCCGGATCCGGGTCTTCATGTCTTTGCGCTGAACGGATCGCGTCCAATGCCTCGTTTAGTTGAAAGGCTACCGTATTGCGGTTTATCATCGTAGCATCGCCGCACATACCCCGCAGCCCTCGCTCTCAGGGGAATTACCACGTCCAAGGGTTGTACCAGCGCCGGCAGGCACAACGTTCTATCTCCTTTAGCGTCTTTAGCGCAGTAGTGTAAATGTCGATGTTCTTCTTGAATCCGGCGATCTGCTTTTGCCAGTCTGCAATGGCAATTGCGATGTTTTGCTCGTGTGTGAATCCCGGATAGGGATGGGTCATGTACTTGGTGGCCTCTGCGATCTTTGCCTCGTGCTCCGCTATAAGCTTCTTATAGCTCTCTATGCTCTTTTCGGCCATCCTAACCGCAGCGCGGGCTGCCTCACAGGGATCCGTTGACCTGGCGGCTCCGGCGGCCGTTAATGAGCTAACGATGCTCTCTGCAGCCTTAGCTATCTGCGCTTGGTAGACCAGCGCGGTGGCGGCCGCCAATGAAATCCCGAATGTGGTTGCTATTTCTTGAGCCGTCCACCCTGCCGCAGCAGCGTTCACGGCAGCAGCAGGAATGCTCATTTGAAGCCCCGTTGCGTCGGTGTAGAGCACCGAATGGTTGCCGCAATAGCGGTAGAGGTTAATGTCGGCTTGCACCCGGTCCTCGCTCAGCCAACGGCCGACACGCGGGTCGTACCAGCGGTGGAGGTTGTTTTGGAGGCCCGTGTCGGCGTCGAACGGCCGGGCGGTGAAGAGGAAGAGCGAATCCACCGCCGGGTTGCTCTCCGACGTCACGCGGCCGAAGGCGTCGTAAACCAGATGGTTGGCCACGGTGGTAGTGTCCGTGCCGGGATCGTACTTGGCGATGTCCCTGACCGTGTTCAAATGGTCCGTCAAGGTCCATTGGACCAAATCATCGCTGCCGCCGTCAACTTCTTCCTCGGCCAAAATCTGGTCCACCGCCGGACCCCAGAGGTAACGCCAGCGAAGGTCCGAGGCCACTACGTTCCCTGCGCCGGTATGCTGGAAATCCAAAACCACCTGGTTGCCGTCGTAGGCGAAGACTCGTTTCTGTTCGTAGTCACCGTCGCCGTTGGCATCCATCCGCCGCCGCACCAGGCGGTTCTCGTGGTCATACGAATACCGAATCACCCAATCCACCGCCGCCCCGTAACTCGCCTGATGCTGCACTTTATATAACCGATTCCGATGGTCCCAGTTGTATTTCGTGATGTCCGTGTCGCCTGCGTCGAGCTGGCCGCTCTGGTTGGCGTCGATGAACCGGTACGTGCGGTTGCCTTCGGCATCGTACTGGTAGCGATAGGTGCCGTCGGAAAGGAGCTGATTATTGGGCCCGGTAGTGTACGTGCTGCCGTTGGCGATGACGCGGTTGCCATTGGCGTCGTACTGGTAGCTTTCGTCGCTCTGGTAGTCGTAGTCGGCGGCGGTGAGCTGGCCGGTGGCGTCGCTGGTGTAGTCGGCCGTGCCGTCGATGGAATTGACGTACTGCGTCATCCGCCCGGCGGCGTCGAAGGACCAGCCGTAGTCCACGAAGGTGGTCTGGCCGCGGTGGTGGACCAGGTCGGTCAGTCGCCCGGCCAGGTCGTGGCCGTAGTCGCTCTGGGCGACAAGCTGCGCGGCGGCCAGGTCGGCGTAGCGGGTGAGAGTGTCGAGCTGGCCGGCGGCGTCGTAGGTGAAGTTCACCATTTTCGTGGCTACGGGATTACCGCCCGACTGAGCTGCCTGCGTGATGAAAGTTACACGGCCCAAGGAGTCGTAAAAATAACGGTTTTTGAAGTC
Source organism: Thermopirellula anaerolimosa (assembly GCF_054657335.1). NCBI lineage: Bacteria > Pseudomonadati > Planctomycetota > Planctomycetia > Pirellulales > Thermoguttaceae > Thermopirellula > Thermopirellula anaerolimosa. The sequence goes on along the minus strand of NZ_BAAHYX010000010.1, from coordinate 7,620 downwards.
CTTCGTGCCGTTTAGATCGACAATCAGGCGAGTCTGCCGACCCGCGCTGTCGTATACTCGCCCGAAGGTAAGGGTGGGCGTTAAGCCGACCACCGTTTGGACAGTCTGGGTCATGCGCCCCAAATTGTCGTAGGTGTGCTGATAATCGGCCTCGATGTCGTCCACCGCTGTTTGCTGCCCGGCCGCATCGTAGGTGAAGGAGATGGTCCGCACGCGGTTCTGATCGGCATCGGCGTCGGCAGTGTTATTGTACCAGATTTCGGCGGTGTTGCGGCCGAGATTGTCGAACTGGAACTGGCGGACCCGGCCCAGGCGGTCGACCCGGCGGACGAGGTACCCGCCGGCGTTGTAGACGAACGAGCGGGTGTAGCCCAGTTCGTTGGTCTCTTCCACAGAGCGGCCCAGCGAGTCGTAGACCCAACTGGTGGTGTTGCCTTCCGGGTCGGTGAGCGAGAGGCGGTTGCCGGCCGCATCGTAGCTATACGTGGTGGTGGCGCCGGCTGCGTCGGTCTGGCTGGTGAGGCGGCCGAGGTTGTCGTAGACGTAAAGTGTCGTGTGATCGAGCCGGTCGGCCTGGTTGAGGACATGTCCGGCGGCATCGTAGGTGAAGGTCGTCCAGGGGGCCAGTTCGGGGCCTTGGCCGTCGGGGTCGGGCTGGGTCACCTTGGTCTGCCGTCCCAGGTTGTCGTACTCGTAGGTGGTCACCCGATCCAGTGGGTCGATCACCTGGGCCAGTTGCCCGGCGGCGTCGTACACGTAGTCGGTTTCGGGGCTGGTCAGGGGGCCTTGGCCGTCCGGGTCGGGTTGGATGACTTTCGTCTGTCGTCCTCGCCGATCGTACTGATAGCTGGTGACAGCCCCCAGCGGGTCGGTGACGCTGACCAGTTGCCCGAGCTTGTCGTACTGGTAGCTGGTCTGTGGGGCGGAGAGGGGGCCTTGGCCGTCGGGGTCGGGCTGGATGATGCGGCTGCGGCGGCCCAGGTCGTCGTACTGGTAGCTGGTCACGCGATCCAAGGGGTCGATCGACTGGACAAGCTGCCCGGCGGAGTTGTAGACGTACTCGATTTCGGGGGCCGTGAGGGGGCCGGCCCCGTCGGGATCGGGCTGGATGATCTTCGTCTGCCGTCCGGCGATGTCATACTCGTATCCGGTCACGTTGCCCAAGGCGTCGGTGGTGGTGGTGACCCGACCGGCGGCGTCGTAGGCGGTTTGCGAAAGGGGCGCTGTGAGGCGGAGGAGCACCGCGTCGGCCACCACGTTTTTGCCGGCGGTGGCCGAGGTGTTGGTCAATTGGACGATGAGTGTCGGATTGTCGACGGTGAAGGCCCCGAGTCGCATGAAGTTGCGGCCGGCGAAGACGCGCCACTGGGGGGCCTGGTCGGGGTCCAGCGACTGGTCGGCGGTGACGGTCGCCAGCGGCTGGCCAGTGGTGTCGCCCGCGTAGACGGCGAAGGGGGCGTCGGTGGCGTTGCTGGCGTCGGCCTCCCAGGTGACGAACACTTCGTACTCCAGGCCGAGCATCAGGTGCTCGAACGTCCAGGTGGCGGCGGCCGTGGGCTGGCCGGTGACCGTGGCGTGAGTCCGCGAGTGGCCCTCGAACCCGGCCGCCCAATCGCTCCAGGTGCCGGAAGGCTCAGCGTAGGCGGCCGTACCATCGTCGACGGCCGAACCGTGGTAGACGGCCGTCTGGCGATCGGCGTTGTCGTAGGCGTACTCGGTGACGTGGCCCAGGGGGTCGATCACGTGGCTGGTCCGCCCGGCCGCATCGTAGAACTGGCGGGTCACCGGGCTGGCCAAGGGACCTGGGCCGTCGGGGTCGGGCTGGATGGTGCGGACGACCCGGCCGCGGGAATCGTACACGTACTGCGTCACATTGCCCAGGGGATCGGTTTCGGCCACCAGGTTGCCGGCGGCATCGTAGGTGTACTGGTACACGGGGCTGGTCAGGGGCCCTTCCTCGCCGTCGGGGTCAGGGAGGATTTTGCGGATGAGGCGGCCCAGGGCATCGTACTGGTACTCGGTGCGGCGGCCGAGTTCGTCCACCTCGGCGGTGCGTTTGCCGCTGGTGGCGTCGTACTCGTACTGGACCGTGGCCTCCAGCTCCGTGCCCTGGGCATAGGTGATGCGGGTGATTTGGCCGCGGCTGTTGTACTCGTAGCGGGTGATGGTGCCCAGGGGGTCGGTCTCGGTCTCCACCAGGCCGACGAGCGTCCCATCGCCGGCATCGGTATAGGTATAGCGGGTGACCACATCGTCGGTCTCGCCATTGCCCGGCGAGTCGACTTGGCCGACCACGATCCGGGTCTCCAAGACGAAACCGGTGGCGGGATCGAGGGTGTAGCGGGTCTCGATGCCCCGTTCGTCGATGTACCGGATGACGGCATTCCAGGTGTAGTCGTACTCCCAGCGGCGCGTCCCGCCGTCGGGGAGGATCATCGTGATGCGGTTGCCTTTGTGGTCGTATTCGTAAGAGGTCACGGAGGCGGTTAGCGGGCCCTCGCCGTCGGGATCAGGTTCGATGGCCCGCACCACTTGGCCGGCGGCGTTTCGCACATAGCGGGTGGTTTGTCCCTCGCCGTCCACGGCGTCGGTAGCGAAACCCCAGCGGTCGACCTCGGCCGTGGTGGTCACGCCGGCGATGGTGGTCGTGGCCTGCAATTGCCCGAAGTCCCGCAAGGCCGCCGGATTTTCCGGCGTACCTTCGCCGGCCGAGGTATCGACCAGGGCCGCGGCCGGGATCGAGACGTAGAGCTCCTCGGTGCCGTCGCCCCGGATGATCTTTTTCAGGCGGAGGGCATGGTCGTATTCGTAAGTCTCCTGCGAGCCGTCCGGGAAGATGATCTTCGAGAGGAGGTTATTGGGTCCCGCGTATTCCAGGGTGGTGACCGGCGCGGGTAGGGGGCCGTCACCGTCCGGGTCGGGCTTGATGATCTGGGTGACCCGCCCGGCCGCATCGTGGGTGTAGGTGGACACGACGCCGTCGGGCCGGGTCAGTTGGCTGAGCCACCCGGTGACGGGGTCGTACGTGAAGGTGGTCGTACCCTCCGCTTCCACGACCCCCACCAGGCGGTTCTCCGCGTCGTAGTTGTAGGTCGTGGGATTACCGGCCGGGTCGATGGTGTTGAGGATCAGCCCGCTGGGTGCGAAATGATCGGCGGTGCCGTCCTTGGCGGTGAGGGTGAAGCCGGTGGACCAGTTGCCGGTGAGGGTGTAGCCGCTGGTGTCGGCGGAGGTCTGGGGAATCCAGCCCCCGGCACCGTCGGGGACGAACCGCTGGATGCCGCGGCGGAGCAGGAGCACGTCCCCGCCGTCGGGGATCAGGCGGGCCACGCCGAAGGCGAACCACCCCGGCGCCATGTAGCTGGGCAAGGTGTTGATGACGTTCTGGGTGCCGGTGTGGGTGATCGTCCGCGTGCTCTGGTCGGAATAGTGCTGGATGAGCTGGACGGTCCAGTCGTAGGCCCCGGTGGGAAGTTCGCTCACATCCACGGGGAAGGCGAAGGCGTAAGAGGGGCTGGCACTGGCCCCGGCGGCGTCGAACCAGATCGTGGTATTGGGCATAGTATTGCCGAACTGCACCAGCCGGGCCTCCACCCGCTGGAGGGTCGCCCCGCCGTTGGTAAGCTCCAGCGGACTAATGGCGATCACGGTCTCGCGCCCCGAGGCCAGGTGGGCGTAGTAGGTCAGCGGGGTCCCGGCATTGGTCACCCCATGGCCGCCGATCGGGCCGCTGGCGGCTGTGAAAACGCTTAGGCAACTCGTGTCGCGTTCACAGCAGCCGACGCAGGGCCAGAGATCCGATAGGGGTTCCTCCACCTCGATCGTGGCCGTATCGTACTCCTGGTCCACGTTCCAACCGGTGATCGTCCCCACGACGGTCTCGTAGGGGTCGTACTCGTTGCGATAGCGGTCGTACCAGGGGACGAAGGTCACGAAGTAGCTGTTCCGGCCGGCGGGTATCGAGAGGGTGGCGGAGCCGGCGATCACGGCCATGTTTTCGTCGTGCAGGAACCCGTCGGCATCCACGACGTAGTCGCGGGGGCCGGGATCGTCGTCCCAGTGGGGATCGTCATCCAGGGTGGCCGTGCCGCCGGCCGAGAAGGCCACCGAGACGTTCTCGAAGTTCTGGTTGCCGTCCAAGAGCCGGATCAGAAACCGCCCGGCCGAAGCACCAGGCATTTCCGATTCCAGGCCGGATGTCGGATCGGGGAGCAGATCTGTGGGTTCCACCGCGTTGCTGTTGGGATCACGCTCGATGACCCAGTCGTTGTCGTGCAGGTCCACCACGTCCGAGCGGTTGCCGAAGGGGTAGCTGGCAGGCATCCCCCCCAGGGCCTGGTTGGCGCTGAGATCAAGGGCCACGGTCTCCTTGACTTCGGCGACGTGGTCGTCGATCACGGCCACGTCGAAGGGGATCTCCGTAGTCTCTCCCGAAAAAGTCACATACCCGGTGGAGGAGTACTCGCATCCCTGCCATTCCACGCCCGGCAGGGGCTCATAATCGTAGCCCTGCCGGGCCGTGCCGCCGATATCGAACCAGGCGCGGATCGCATAGGTCGTATCCATCGATTCCCCAGGGGGGCCGGCCCGGCGGACGACGAAGCGGCCCGAATTCCCCGGCTCCGCCGCCACGTTGTCCGTGGCCGCCAGGGAGATCGTCCACTCGTCGTCGTCCTCGATGGTCACGGTGGCCTCGCTCGGCGAACCGATGGTCACCGGATACGTGCCACAGCACTGGCTGGTGGTATACCACCCGCCGGTCAGCCGTACCGTCAACTCTTCATTGCCCTCGAACCAGGCGTCGTTTTCGATCGTGATCGTGGCCGACCGGCTGCCGTCCCCATAAAACTGGATGTAACCGTAAGGGAGGAAGCCCGAGGCCTGATAGTCGCAGGAATCGGCCGTACCGGTAATCTCGAAGGTGGCCACGCCATAGGCGATGTTCGACGGACAGTCGCTGATGGTGATCGTGAACGTGGAAACCCCCTCTTGCCGCTCCACCTGGAGGGCTTGGTCCACGCTGATCGTGGCCGTTACCGAAAGCAATTCCCTCTTCTCCAGCGGCTCGAGGCGGAGCGGGCGGTGGCGTGGGGAGCATCCCGTGCCTTTGCAGCGGTTGCGGAAGCGGCGGACCGTGCGATTCCAGAGACTCCGAACGGGCGACGGCAGCGATGCCATGGTCGGGCTCCTTTTCTCTCCTCCGTTTTTGGCCGGCATGGCCGGCTTGTCTGCGACCCGCAAAAACCGTCGGCGGGACAACCGAGCGCGTTACGGGGCGTCCTCGATCGCCCGCCGGAAGAACGCCTCGAATTCGCGCAGCACCTGCTCGTCCTCATACAGGACGCCGCAGCGCTGGAGAATCTTTTCTCGCATGGCCTGGCGGAAGTCGCCGTCCCGCCCCAAGCGGACCGCCAAGGCCACGTATTGCTGTTCGTCCCCTGCCACCAGGTCCTCGACACCCATCCGCCGGTACAGGCCCGCCGCGTACCGCTGCACCATGTAGGGACCAGGCAGCGTGACGACCGGCACACCCAGGGCAAACGCGTCGTAACCGGTCAGCGACGCGCTGTAGCAGGGGGCGTCAAGGACCGCGTCCGCCAGACGCAGCAGGCGGTAGTAATCCCGCGGGGGCTGGCTGGGCAAAAAGAGGACCCTCCGCAGAAGCGGCTCGCCCAACGTCCGCTGCCAGCGGGCCTTCAAGCGGGCCGCCGTGGCCGGGCGGCTCCCCTCCAAGACCACCAGGTGCCCGCCGGGGTCTTCCCCCAGAATCCGCCGCAATAGGCGATCGAAGTCCGGATGGAACTTGGCCGGCCGGTGGGGGCAGAAGTAGATCGCCCCGTGGGCCGGCAAGCCGAAATCCTCCCGCTTGGCAGGCGGGGGCAGGGCCGGCCGCGGCTGCCAGGCGGTGGTCCCTTCGAACGGGACCAGCCGTTCCGTATAGTCTTCCTGGGCCTGTGGCCCGCGTTCGAACAACCGCGAGGAAAGAAAATAGTCGATGTTCACGATTCCGGTCGTGCCGTGCTGGCCGAAGCCGATGCACTGCACGGGAGCCAGCGGCAGAAACGGGAGGAAGTAGTTGACGATATCCGTGCCCGCCTGCCAGTGCAGGATGACGTCGCAATCCGCGCCGCGGATTGCCCGGAAGGCGCCTTGGATCTCGTGCGGGAAGCCGATCCACACAATGTCCCGGGCTCGCACTGCCCGGCGGCATTCGGCCAGCGCGGCCGACGAGACCAGTGCCACCACTTCGAACTGCTCGCGATCCAGCCGGTCCATGATCCCGCCGAAACCGCGCAGGAAACCGCCTTGGTGCCCGGAGGTGACCAAGAAGCCCACGCGGATTCTCGCCCGCCGCGGGCGCCGGGTGGGTAACTGCTTGGGAAAGGCCGGGGCAAAGAGGCGGGCGAACTTCTCCCGCAGGCGGCGGTTGCACACCCCGTGGTGATAAAGCTGAAACGACGGCACAAAGCCGTCACGGAAGGCGTGCCGCCAGTCCAGCGGGGGTGGTGCGGCCAGGGCCTCGTCGAGCCGCCGTTCCAGCTCCGCGCGGTACTGAAGGATGGCCTCGGCGGAGTCGAACACGGTCGGGCAGAGGCTCAGCTCGCGGAGCTGCCAGGCCGGCTTGTCCGGTCGCAGGCCGGCGGCGGTTCGAAATTCATCCCGCGCCCGCTCCTCCTCTTCCAGGTCATTGTAGACCAGTCCCAGGTTCAGGTGCGCGTCGGCCGAGTCGGGCCGCACAGCGATCACGCGGCGAAACGCCTCGGCCGCTTCCGCGAAGCGTTTGGCTCCGCAGTAGATCTCGCCCAGTTGCGTGAGCGTTTCCACTTGCTGCGGGGCCGCCGCCAAGCTCTCGTGGCAGAGCCGCACCGCCTCCTCGGTTTCGCCTTTTGCGTGGGCGACGCGGGCCAGGTGCCGCAGGGCGTCGGCGTGCCGCGGCGCAAGCCGTAGCGCATGACGGAGGCAGCTTTCCGCCTCGTCCAACTCCCCCTGTTCCAAGTGGATCAACCCCAGGTTCGACCAGGCGTCCGCATACTCGGGGCGAAGGGCGATTGCCCTCCCAAAGGCCGCCCGTGCCTCGCTCAGTCGTCCCACCCTCTTGAGCACCGCCCCGTAGTTGTTCCAGTACACCGCCTTCGTGCCGCAAAACCGCAGACTCCGCTCGATCAGCTCCAGGGCCGCAGCGTGGTCCCCACGCGCCGAGTGGATCAGACCGAGAAAATGCAGGGCCCCGGCGTGGTACGCCTGCGCAGCCAGGATGTCGCGGTAGATGTTTTCGGCCGTCTGGAAATCGCCCGCCCGATGGGCCGTCAAGCCCCGCTGAAAAGCAACAGCCACGGCGTGAGCCGGCGCCCGTTCCACCGGCGGCCCGTCGCGGCTCCCGTGTGCCGTCAGCTCGGGTACGCGGCCCATCGTTCCCGTCTCCAGGTTTTGGCGCAGGTCGCAGGCGAGAAAAGCACTCTGCCCTGGGCGTCATCGTTGCCGGACCACAGGGCACAGGAAGATCTAGCGCCGGCCCGGCCGCATGCGAAGCTCCCCGCATGCCACCGCCGATCCTATACCTGTGTGTGTGTGTGTGTGTCAACTACCCCCTCCAAAAAAAATTTCCGCGCCACCGGAATC
>NZ_BAAHYX010000009.1:0-9635 GCF_054657335.1 Thermopirellula anaerolimosa | reverse complement strand
CCGTCACCCGGCCAAAGGCGTCATAGATGAGGTGATTGACCACAGTGGTCATATCGCTGCCCGAATCGTACTTGGCGATGTCCCGGACCGTGTTCAAGTGGTCCGTCACGGTCCACTGTACTGTTTCATCAGCCCCATTGTCAACATTTTCCTCGGCCAAAATCTGGTCCACCGCCGGTCCCCACAGATACCGCTCGCGCAGATGGCCCACCTGGAGGTCTCCCGAATTGGCCCGCCAGAAGTCCAGCACGATCTGGTTCCCGTCGTACACGAAAATCCGCCGCTGGTCGGTATGGCCGTCGCCGTCGCTATCCAGGCGCCGGCGGACCCAGCGGTTGGCGTAGTCGTAGGCGTTCTCGATCACCCGGTCCACCGCCGCGGCGTAGTCGGGCCGGTGCTCGACTTTGACCAGGCGGTTGCGGTGGTCCCAGGTGTACTGGGTGATGTCGGTATCGCCGGCGTCGAGCTGCCCGTTCTGGTTGGCGTCGATGAACCGGTGCGTGCGGTTGCCTTCGGCATCGTACTGGTAGCGGTAGGTGCCGTCGGAGAGGAGCCGGTTGTTGGCACCGGTGGTGTACGCGCTGCCGTTGGCCAGCACCCGGTTGCCGTTGGCGTCGTAGGTGTAGCTTTCATCGCTTTGATAGTCGTAGTCGGCGGCGGTCAGTTGCCCGGTGGCGTCGTGAGATTGCCGCCCGTTGTTCTACGGGCTGCTTGTGCTGTGCAGTGCGGTCACAAACTCGACATACTTCCCACGTGCCCTTATGGCCGATTCCACCGACTGCCACCGACGGCCGTCGACTGATAGCTCCTTCTGAAGTTGGGACGCCAACAGCGGATAGTTCAGATCTACGTCACCTAAAGGGAAAAATATGGCCAAGCAGTCATCGTCGGGAATGAAAAACGGCTTCGGCCACCCGATGATTTCTGCCACCATAACGGACACTCGATCGACAAACGCGGCAGGTACTGAAAGAATCTGCCATTCCCGAATCACGTCCTCGCGGCGACGCACCTTCAATCGCTGCCGATTGCAAAAATACTCGCACTCGCCTACCAGCGGCATCCAGCGAAGGGGCCATGCCCGCAAAGGACGCAACCGAGGGATGACGCTTACCATCGCGTACTCCACGACCGCTTTTCCGATAATCACAACCAAGAGAAGTAAGTCCTCCTGATGGTGTCATACATATTTGCGTCGCGAGGATTGTAGGGGACCCCGTATGCGGCTGCGGCGGTACAATAGCCGCAGCAATGGACCTCGATAGCAGCCAATGCGAGACCGTAGGCGATGTTGGCTCTTCCGACGGTCTTCCCTCCATATCGTAGTAAGACATCGAACGCCTTGTGGGGCTTGGCCCTCATCAACGTCAGGAGGGCCTTGGGCATTGTTGTGGTCTCGCCATAGTGTGCAGAAAACCGGATCGCGTTCCCGAGCCGGTGATCACCCATCGCGTCCGCCATCGCGGCGAATATTCTTTTTGGCCAAAGCCCTATAGTAAACTGCGCAACTGCAGCTTCCACCGCCAGGTTTATGGGGTCGTTGTCGTGGATACATGCGGTCATGCAGTCCAGCCAATCGCTCCCCGATGGATCGGTGTAAAGCACCGGGTTGTTGGCACAGTAGCGGAAGAGGTTGATATCACCCGCATCATACCCCACAGGGTCCTCGCTCAGCCACCTTCCCACTGCCGGGTCGTACCAGCGGTTGAGGTTGTTTTGCAGCCCGGTGTCGGCATCCAACGGCCGGGCGGTGAAGAGGAAGAGCGAGTCCACCGCCGGGTTGCTCTCCAACGTGACGCGGCCGAAGGCGTCGTAGACCAAGTGATTGACCACGGTCGTCGTGTCCGTCAGCGGGTCGTACTTGGCGATGTCCCGGACCGTGTTCAGGTGGTCCGTCAGCGTCCACTGTACCGTTTCATCACTGCCGTTGTCAACATTTTCCTCGGCCAAAATCTGATCCACCGCCGGGCCCCAAAGGTAACGCTGGCGCAGGTGCCCGACCTGCATGTCGCCCGAGTTGGTACGCCAGAAGTCCATCACGATCTGGTTGCCGTCGTAGGCGAAAATCCGCCGCTGCTCAGCGTGGCCGTCGCCATCGGCATCGAGCCGCTTGTACACCCAGCGATTGGCGTGGTCGTAGGCGTGCTCGATCACCTTGTCTACCGCCGCCGCGTAGTCGGGCCTGTGCTCGACTTTGACCAGCCGGTTGCGGTGGTCCCAGGTGTACTCGGTAATGCCGTATCGCCCGCATCCAGCTCACCGCTTTGGTTGGCATCGACGAACCCGTGCGTGCGGTTGCCCTCGGCGTCGTACTGGCACCTCGCAGACCAGCTGCGTCCTCGTCTGACGCGCACAAGCGACGTCTCCAGAGAGCTGCCTATCCTGCCCGCTGCGTCAGGATGTCCGCTTGTACCACATGTTTCAACGGCAAAGTATCTGCCTTAGAAATTCCATGGGAAAATCGTAATCCACCTTGTGCAAGTTTGCCACCAGCAGCCTGAGGATTTTTTCGAAGATGAAATCCCAATGTGCCAAGCCCTTTTCGATAGCGCGCACTCCACACAGGGCAATAAATACCGCCCTTACAAACTCCGCGTTGCTAAGATGGTCGCTGGCTAAGTAACCTGCCAAGACCTCGTCGCAGCACCATCCCATTTCGTGCAGGGCCGCGCAGTGACCTGTATTCAGCATCTGGAGAAAATCGGACCGGGAAATACCGCTGGCGTCATGTCCGCAATCAAGCATGACACCATTTATGAAGTCTTCCTCGTCAAAAGGCGAATCGATCAATTCACGCCACAAGGACTCGACGGTACCTCGGATACTGTCCATGGGGAAACTCCAATAGGCGCCATGTTATTTTCTGGCACGGCTTGCAAGCAACCAGCAGTTTGCGGCCGCGGCTGATTTCTGCGCCAACTGTTGCTCGTGGCGCTTCTTGGCCTTTGCACTATCCATGGCCACACTACCAGGAAGCACGCAGTCGCAATCCCTCGCAAGGTACTGGGCTCGCAATGCGACCTCCGCTGAAAAGCACGAGGCGTTTGCGATTAGCTCTGCCCGTGGCATGCTGGCAACACAGCGCCTGCACTTGGCTCCCGCCGCCTTGTAGGCATTGTAGACAAGTTCGCATTGTAGGATGCGGATTTCTTTGTCCCTATATCCACTCCCCAAAAGATCATCGAGACATTTCACGTTCGCCGGGAATGGCAGTTCAAGACACCTTTTGATAGCCTGCGATACAGAATCAGCCTGCAATCCATCTAGATCAGTCGCGTTCGTTGGATTGTTGCCGACGTAGCGGTAGAGGTTGAAATCCTCGCCTCTATAGGAGATCGGATCCTCGCTCAGCCAGCGGCCGACGGCCGGGTCGTACCAGCGGTGGAGGTTGTTTTGTAAGCCCGTGTCGGCGTCGAACGGCCGGGCTGTGAAGAGAAAGAGACTATCCACCGCCGGATTGCTCTCCGACGTGACGCGGCCGAAGGCGTCATAGACCAGGTGATTGACCACGGTCGTGGTCCCCGTCTGCGGGTCGTACTTGGCGATATCCCGCACCGTGTTCAGGTGGTCCGTCAGCGTCCAGGCTACCAAATCCGCCGTGCCGATGTCAATCAAAATGATGGCGGCAATTTCGTGTGACAGACGGAACGCTGTGGTTCGCCCTCTCCCGCGGGGAGAGGGTGGCGAGCGCAAGCGAGCCGGGTGAGGGGCACAGCCGCGGCCGGGCCCTAGGGCTGCCGGTGCGGCAACGTCCTACGCGAGCGTGCATACCAGAGGCCCGAAGGTCGAGGTAGAGTGCCCACACGAGCGATCAGCCCCCGGAACCGCACTTGCTCTTTGTCGAGCCCGGCGGCGGGTAGTGCGGCCTACGTGAACCAATCAGCCGCCCTATTTGCGAACAGCTTCTTCCCTGGGAATATCGCCTCTTTCCATCGCCTTGTGTCGTGCATCTCTAATGAGTTCTCCCTTGATGACTGCAATCGTCCCACCCAGTATGACATACAAAGCCGGAAGCGCAAGCAGGAATGCCGGCCACCATCGGCGGCGGAACATACATGCTATGGAAACAACCGCACAAGCCGCACCAACGAGCACAATTAGCGTTACAGCGACGGTCATACGAAGTCCCCCGGAACGTTTGCTTTGCACAAGGTGTGGGGCGGTCAGGCGCGGTCACCGGGCGAGATGCAAACCTCCGGAGGCCGCACTTAACCCAATCCCGAGACCGGCCCAAAGGCACGACCAAAAGCCGCCCGGCGGCGATGTTTGACCCGGCCGTGAATCAGTGAACTTTGGATGGTGTCGTGGGCAAGCCAACACCGGCCGCTATCATTCACCATCAGCAGGTTCAGCCGCGCGGCGCATTCGCGGCGAGCGGCTTTTTGGCCCAATCCGGCGCTGGGCGCGGGTCAGGATGCAATTCATTCAGGTCTATGATTTCGCGGTCGCTCCCTTGGTCGCGCCGATATAACTTTCCGTGCTGGGCGAATATCAAGCAACCAGCATGGTCTCGACCCGACCAATCGGCACCGTCCACTTCCGCACTTGAACGGTGGTATTCTGCCCTGCCGTAGATAACCTCGATTCCCTGTACAGGATGATCCGGGTGTGTCTCCACAGGCATGTTGGCGCGAAGGATCAGCCTCCGATTGTCTACGAACCGCCCACCGCCGCCATAGGTTGTCCCCCAGGGCCAAAGCGTGAGAGCATGAAGCCAGGGTGCCCGGCTAACCACAGTCCATGAATCGGTATAACCGGGCCGGTACGCCCCACCGTGGCAAAAGCAGAGCGCGAGTTCGCCGTCCGGTGAAAGATCGCACCGTTCTTCGTAGATTCTGCCGTGAAACCAAGCCCCTGGCTCAAAGGTATCATCGTCCATGCGCCATCGTATCAGGTGATACCACTTGCTTGGACCACGCCGCAGAATCAACGCCGTCGGCGCATCACGAGCCAGGATCACGAATAATCGGCAGGGCGGTCTCGGCGTAGGGGCAGGCTGCGATTCCATAGGTTGTCTTCACGCGATTTCCATTCCTCCACCAGGCCAGTTGGGATACGAGCTACCTGCGCAGTTCCACCAATGGTACTTATACTCGCACATGTCGCGGTGGTAAGCTGCCCATTTACGCTGGTATTGATGCCCCTCATCCCCGCCACGGAAGCACTTCGTATCCAAATTGTACCGAGCATTGAAACAGTCGTTCCACGCTTCCCTCCTTCTGTCCAGCTCGGCGCAACTCACGAACAGAGTGTTGCCAGTACATACCGGCGGCGGCGGAGACTTGCACTTGTCAACAACTTCCTGGCGCAGCCGGTGGTACTCAGCTTCCGAGCAGTCTCCCGGCGGGCACATCTCTTCTCCCGGTGGTTTGGGCGTTCCGGGCTGGAATGGTCCTGGTTGCGGTGGGGCATCTGGAAGCGGCGGGTAGTCAGGACGCGGAGAAGGAAAAGGAAAAGGCGGCGGTAGTGGCGGCTTCGGCCCCAAAATCGGGTTGGTTGGTGGGAGCGGACGGATTGGTGGGACCGGACGAACCGGCACAGGGATGGGACGAATGGGCATAGGAATCGGTGTTGGACGCAAACACGCTGTGCATGGTCCTATCCACAATCCGAGCGGATCAACGAAATCAACCGGTCCATTGCCCGCGTACCGGTACAGATTCTCATCACCCGCATTGAAGCCTATCGGGTCCTCGCTCAGCCAGCGGCCGACACGCGGGTCGTACCAGCGGTTGAGGTTGTTTTGCAGGCCCGTGTCGAGGTCGAACGGCCGGGCGGTGAAGAGGAACAAAGAGTCCACCGCCGGGTTGCTCTCCGACGTGACGCGGCCGAAGGCGTCATAGACCAGGTGATTGACCACGGTAGTCGTATCCGTCAGCGGGTCGTACTTGGCGATGTCCCGCACCGTGTTCAGGTGATCCGTCAGCGTCCAGCCTACCAAATCCGCCGTCCCGCCGTCAACTTCTTCCTCGGCCACAATCTGATCCACCGCCGGACCCCAGAGGTAACGCTCGCGCAGGTGCCCGACCTCGATGTCCTCGGAATTGCCCCCCCCTCACCCCCGCCCCTACTTCCCGGCGGGGGGGGTTGCGATGTCGTAGACGAACACGCGCCGCTGCTCGGCGTGGCCGTCGCCATCGGCATCGAGCCGCTTGTACACCCAGCGGTTGGCGTGGTCGTAGGCGTGCTCGATCACCCTGTCCACCGCCGCCGCGTAGCTGGCCCGGTTGCCTACTTACCGCGGCCAGGGCTACACAGCTTCTCTCTGACTGCGGGATGGAAGTACACTCGAACCGGTTTCGTCTTCGTACCGCTTCGTAACACTAAGCCGCATTCCAATGAACCCGTCAGGATCGCTTGATCAATGTAAACGGCTTTGTAATCGATTTTCTCTCCCCTGTTAAGCGTGTCGCTGTTTTGTGCCACAGCCGGCAACAGTAGCCACGAGTCGCCTTTCCAAGCTGTTTTGACGGATATGTCGATCCACTCTCGCTGGTCCCAGGGGATCGGTTCGGCGCCGGGCCTCACAGGCGAGCGAAATGTGGTACCGAAATCCATCGGCGTGAATTCAGGGAAAACTTCTACAGAGGTGCCTTCTCCACTTCGTAACCAGATACCCAGCACGTTGTTGTCTATGTCAAGCCAAGAGATTGTCAGTACTAAGATGAGGGACGTATCTTCGCGGCCATGCTCGTCTCCCGCCGAACGACTGGCCTTCCCAGGCCTAGGCATAATTGCAGCCGACAGGATGACCGGTTCGCGTAGCAGATGTTGTTGCCCCGGTTCAAACAAAGCGAGCGCCTTCTTCAGCCCCGGCAACTCGCATTCATAAAAGTAAGGATCAGTGCCCATGGATCCCTGCTCTATCTGAGCCGCAACATCGCGCAGGAGGATCTCTGTCGCCCGGAGCTTTCGAGACGTTTCTGACGAACATCCTGCGACCGTGGCGGCGAGTAACAGGACAAGAAAACCAAGGGCCACTACATTCCAGGTGTGACTACTTGAGTGCGTTGTCAATAGCATGGAGCACTTCCTCGACCGTGGGCCCCCTTCCACCCGGCCCGCCATAGTATCCAGGGAAAAGACTCGCACCATGCGGGGCATACATCGGCACCCACCGGTGATGCTTGACGAACTCGTAACCCGACACCATCCCGAACCAGCATGAACATGGCTCGCAACTTTCATACTCTACCTTCAACCACAAGCGGTAACCCCGAGGCCGGTACGCCGCATCAACGGCTCCTGCACCACCGCCGAAAGATGATAATCCAGCATCTGCAATTGCGGCAACTAATTGCTCCAACGCCTCACGTAATCCACCCGTCAGTGCGCCACTCGTTATACCTCCCGCTGCTTGGATAAGTGAAAGCACAGATGACGCACCTTCAATACTAGCAACGGCCGACATGGCATCAGGGTTAGCACCTGAGGTCGGAACGACGTCTACTACTTTCTTCCTATATTCGTTCTTGAAACCAGATGCTGGTGGCCTACATTCGCCGCAATATAGACCAAGTGCATCACGCATGGACACTGGAATATTTGACACATACCGATACAGGTTCATATCGTCTACCGCAAAGCCCAGCGGGTCTTCCGAAAGCCAGCGGCCGACGGCCGGGTCGTACCAGCGGTTAAGGTTGTTTTGCAGGCCCGTGTCGGCGTCGAACGGCCGGGCTGTGAAGAGGAAGAGCGAGTCCACCGCCGGGTCGGTCTCGCTCGTCACGTTGCCGAAGGCGTCGTAGACCAGGTGGTTGACCACGGTCGTGCCCACTCGCCCCGCTCGTCCCTTTATCCCAGTTTTAGTCCCACCAATTCGCGCCACTTGCGGGTCGTACTTGGCGATATCCCGCACCGTGTTCAGGTGGTCCGTCAACGTCCAGGCTACCAAATCCGCCGTGCGGGTGTCAATCAAAATGATGGCTGCAATTCCGTGTGACGGATGGCACACGGTGGTTCGCCCTCTCCTTTTGGGAGAGCGTGGCTAGCGTCAGCGAGCCAGGTGAGGGAACGGTTCGCCGGGTGAAGGTCAACGGGCCGGGTGAGGAACAAAACGACGGCCGGGCCCTAGCAGCAACGCGATCCGCGCTACACGCCTTCAACAGTGATCGCCGGCGCGTTTCGCAAGGATACCTCCGCGCGAGGAAATCCGCCTATTGCAAATGGTATACGCGGCTGCTCCTATTCTGTGGCGGTACCTCATTCTCGGGTGGTAGCTCAACGGCCGATTTCCGACGTGGGCTGTGAATACGTGAATCTGGAGGGTTACGCGTGATCTGAGCATTGCTCGACAACGAAGCACTGCCCACCCGCCCGCCTTAAGCGCCCATCGGTCTCTTCGGCAAGCGCGCACCAGTTACAACCTCAGGTTTGTGCGAGTGAACGTCCCATTGCCACGGACAGATCGCTGGCATCGGCCGGGTGGTCCGTACAGGAGCCACAGTTCGTCCTCGAAAAACCCCCTCATCCGCCGCACCTCAAGAACCGTATCTAGGTCGAACTCAAACCGCGTTGCGCCGCTCTCGCGATTGACGCTGGCGGCTATAAGTCGCTGACCTTGCAGATCGAGAAGACCCGCTCTCATTTTTCGCCACGACCAACTTTTAGACGCAAGGCAAACGCCCGAACGAACAATACGCCAATAGGCAAGGTAGACCCAAAGGTGCCACTGACCGGTCACTGAAACATGCCTTCGATTGATCCAGCGGTCAAAGCCTATTGGGATGTCCTGGGCCTCGTGGGAAGCTCGCATGCTCGCCACAGGATCGTGAATGACACGAAGAACCGGGCTACCCAGTTCCATGGAAAGATTGTCCAGGCCGTACGACACGTTCCAACACATGCTCCCAAACAGGCTTTTCAACGATGGGTCGAGTTCGAGTAGCGACACTTCTCTTTTTGCTGCGCGTTGCCAGTTCATCCAAGGATCCACTAGAACTGCGGGTAAGTCGTGAATGAGGGAGACTACCTCCTCGGCGGGGGCCCATAAAGCACACCACCGAAGCGACATCGTACTCGTGATGTGTTGTAGATCGTGTAGCCGGTGACATGGGTTTCATCAATCACCCGCGGCTCATCCTCAAGGGCACGACAGTCCTCCACGTCCATACAGCCGAAGTCGACCCAGTTCGACGCTCGCGTCTCGTCGCCCCACTCGACTTCACCGAATACCGCCCACCACGAAGGCACAATGAGGGATGCCTGAAATCTGGCACACTCACACTTCTCGCGTTGCGTGCCCCACCATTGCATCCCGCCGTCTCTCCAATCATGCGGGACCTCTGCGGCTTGTGCGGTGTTCTCCATCATAAGCCAGGCGAATAGGACGCTTAACGCAATGCCGCCACCCTTGACAAACTTCCCTCCCAGACTCTTAATGGCCTGCGCTTCCTGCTCCGCCACAGCCTTGGGCACCAAGCCGCCCCGTCCCTTTAGGTGCCGCAGAGCCTCGTGCAAAGCGGCGCGTCCTTCTTCACTAAGCCCGTATTTTTTTGCGAGATAATTGATATACTTGATGTCATCTTTGACAAGCCCGCTAGGATCGCTGTTCATTAATGCTGCGTTAGCGACGTAGCGATAAAGGTTGGAATCACCAGCCTCAAATGCGATCGGGTCCCCACTCAGCCAGCGGC
>NZ_BAAHYX010000008.1:0-31099 GCF_054657335.1 Thermopirellula anaerolimosa | reverse complement strand
CGACACGCGGGTCGTACCAGCGGTTAAGGTTGTTTTGCAGGCCGGTGTCGGCGTCGAACGGCCGGGCTGTGAAGAGGAAGAGCGAGTCCACCGCCGGGTCGGTCTCGCTCGTCACGTTGCCGAAGGCGTCGTAGACCAGGTGGTTGACCACGGTGGTGGTGTCCGTGCCGGGGTCGTACTTGGCGATGTCCCTGACCGTGTTCAGGTGATCCGTCAACGTCCATTGGACCAAATCCGCCGTGCCGCCATCAACTTCTTCCTCGGCCAGAATCTGGTCCACCGCCGGGCCCCAGAGGTAACGCTGGCGAAGATCCGAAGCCGCTACGTCCCCTGCGCCGGTATGCTGGAAATCCAAAACCACCTGGTTGCCGTCGTAAGCAAAGACTCGTTTCTGTTCGTAGTCCCCGTCGCCGTTGGCATCCATCCGTCGCCGCACCAGGCGATTCTGGTAGTCATACGAATACCGAATCACCCAGTCCACGGCTGCCCCGTAACTTGCCTGATGCTGCACTTTATATAAGCGATTCCGATGGTCCCAGTTGTATTTAGTAATGTCCGTGTCGCCTGCGTCGAGCTGACCGTTCTCGTTGTTATCCACGAACCGGTACGTCCGGTTGCCTTCGGCGTCGTACTGGTAGCGATAGGTGCCGTCGGAAAGGAGCTGATTATTGGGCCCGGTAGTGTACGTGCTGCCGTTGGCGATGACGCGGTTGCCATTGGCGTCGTACTGGTAGCTTTCGTCGCTCTGGTAGTCGTAGTCGGCGGCGGTGAGCTGGCCGGTGGCGTCGCTGGTGTAGTCGGCCGTGCCGTCGATGGAATTGACGTACTGCGTCATCCGCCCGGCGGCGTCGAAGGACCAGCCGTAGTCCACGAAGGTGGTCTGGCCGCGGTGGTGGACCAGGTCGGTCAGTCGCCCGGCCAGGTCGTGGCCGTAGTCGCTCTGGGCGACGAGCTGCGCGGCGGCCAGGTCGGCGTAGCGGGTGAGAGTATCGAGCTGGCCGGCGGCGTCGTACGAGAAGTTTACCAGCTTCCTGGCTACGGGATTGCCGCCGGACTGAGCTGCCTGCGTGATGGAAGTTACACGGCCCAAGGAGTCGTAAAAATAACGGTTTTTGAAGTCCTTCGTGCCGTTTAGATCCACAATCAGGCGAGTCTGCCGACCCGCGCTGTCGTATACTCGCCGGAAAGTAAGGGTGGGCGTTAAGCCGACCACCGTTTGGACAGTCTGGGTCATGCGCCCCAAATTGTCGTAGGTGTGCTGATAATCGGCCTCGATGTCGTCCACCGCTGTTTGCTGCCCGGCCGCATCGTAGGTGAAGGAGATGGTCCGCACGCGGTTCTGATCGGCATCGGCGTCGGCAGTGTTATTGTACCAGATTTCGGCGGTGTTGCGGCCGAGATTGTCGAACTGGAACTGGCGGACCCGGCCCAGGCGGTCGACCCGGCGGACGAGGTACCCGCCGGCGTTGTAGACGAACGAGCGGGTGTAGCCCAGTTCGTTGGTCTCTTCCACAGAGCGGCCCAGCGAGTCGTAGACCCAACTGGTGGTGTTGCCTTCCGGGTCGGTGAGCGAGAGGCGGTTGCCGGCCGCGTCATAGGTATAGGTGGTGCTGGCGCCGGTCGCGTCGGTCTGGCTGGTCAGCCGACCGAGGTTGTCGTAGACGTAAAGTGTCGTGTGCTCGAGCCGGTCGGACTGGCTGAGCACGCGGCCGAGGACATCGTAGGTGAAGGTCGTCCAGGGGGCCAGTTCGGGGCCTTCGCCGTCGGGGTCGGGCTGCGTCACCTTGGTCTGCCGTCCCAGGTTGTCGTACTCGTAGGTGGTCACCCGCTCCAGAGGGTCGATCACCTGGAGCAGTTGCCCGGCGGGGTCGTACACGTAGTCGGTTTCGGGGCTAGTCAGGGGGCCTTGGCCGTCCGGGTCGGGTTGGATGACTTTCGTCTGCCGTCCGCGCCGATCGTACTCGTAGCTGGTGACAGCCCCCAGCGGGTCGGTGACGCTGATCAGTTGCCCGAGCTTGTCGTACTGGTAGCTGGTCTGCGGGGCGGAGAGGGGGCCTTCGCCGTCGGGATCGGGCTGGATGATGCGACTGCGGCGGCCGAGGGCGTCGTACTCGTAGGAGGTCGCCCGGCCCAGCGGGTCGATCGTTTGCACCAGTTGCCCGGCGGCGTTGTAGACGTACTGGGTAATCGGGGCGGGTTGCGGGCCGGCGCCGTCGGGATCGGGCTGGATGACCTTCGTCTGCCGGCCGGCGATATCGTACTCATAGCTGGTGGTGTTCCCCAGGGCGTCGATTGTGGCGATCACCCGGCTGGCATCGTCGTAGACGGTTTGCGACAGCGGCGAGACCAGGCGGAGCAGCACCGCGTCGGCCACCACGTTGGCACCGGCGATGGCCGAGTTGTTGGCCAATTGGACGATGAGCGTCGAATCGCTCGCCAGGAAGCTGCCGAGCTTGAAAAAGCCGCGGTCGGCGAACCGGCGTCCTGCACCGGTCTGGGGAGGCTCCTGCGTCTGGTCCACCGTGAAGGTGGCCAGGGGCTGACCGGAGGTGTCGCCTGCGTACACGGCGAAGGGGGCGTCGGTGGCGTTTTGGGGATCGGCCTGCCAGGTCACGTAGACCTCGTACTGCATGCCCAGCATAAGGTGCGCGAAGGTCCAGGTGGCCGTGGCCGTGGGCTGGCCCGTGACGGTGCTATGGACCCGCGAGTTCCCCGCGTAACCGGCCTGCCAATCGGCCCAGGTACCGGCAGGCTCGGCGTAGCCGGTGGCGCCGTCGTCGATCACCGCTCCATGGTAGTTGGCTGTCAGGCGGTCGGCGTTGTCGTAGGCGTATTCGGTGACGTGGCCCAGGGGGTCGATCACGTGGCTGGTCCGCCCGGCCGCATCGTAGAACTGGCGGGTCACCGGGCTGGCCAAGGGACCTGGGCCGTCGGGGTCGGGCTGGATGGTGCGGACGACCCGGCCGCGGGAATCGTACACGTACTGCGTCACATTGCCCAGGGGATCGGTTTCGGCCACCAGGTTGCCGGCGGCATCGTAGGTGTACTGGTACACGGGGCTGGTCAGGGGCCCTTGCTCGCCGTCGGGGTCGGGGAGGATTTTGCGGATGAGGCGGCCCAGGGCATCGTACTGGTACTCGGTGCGGCGGCCGAGTTCGTCCACCTCGGCGGTGCGTTTGCCGCTGGTGGCGTCGTACTCGTACTGGACCGTGGCCTCCAGCTCCGTGCCCTGGGCATAGGTGATGCGGGTGATTTGGCCGCGGCTGTTGTACTCGTAGCGGGTGAGGGTCCCCAGGGGGTCGGTCTCGGTCTCCACCAGGCCGATGAGCGTCCCATCGCCGGCATCGGTATAGGTGTAGCGGGTGACCACGTCGTCGGTTTCGCCATTGCCCGGCGAGTCGACTTGGCCGACCACGATCCGGGTCTCCAGGACGAAGCCGGTGGCGGGATCGAGAGTGTAGCGGGTCTCGATGCCCCGTTCGTCGATGTACCGGGTGACGGCATTCCAGGTGTAGTCGTACTCCCAGCGGCGCGTCCCGCCGTCGGGCAGGATCATCGTGATGCGGTTGCCTTTGTGGTCGTATTCGTAAGAGGTCACGGAGGCGGTTAGCGGGCCCTCGCCGTCGGGATCAGGTTCGATGGCCCGCACCACTTGGCCGGCGGCGTTTCGCACATAGCGGGTGGTTTGTCCCTCGCCGTCCACGGCGTCGGTAGCGAAACCCCAGCGGTCGACCTCGGCCGTGGTGGTCACGCCGGCGATGGTGGTCGTGGCCTGCAATTGCCCGAAGTCCCGCAAGGCCGCCGGATTCTCCGGCGTACCCTCGCCGGCCGAGGTATCGACCAGGGCCGCGGCCGGGATGGAGACGTAGAGCTCCTCGGTGCCGTCGGCCCGGATGATCTTTTTCAGGCGGAGGGCGTGGTCGTATTCGTAAGTCTCCTGCGAGCCGTCCGGGAAGATGATCTTCGAGAGGAGGTTATTGGGTCCCGCGTATTCCAGGGTGGTGACCGGCGCGGGCAGGGGGCCATCGCCGTCCGGATCGGGCTTGATGATCTGGGTAATCCGCCCGGCCGCATCGTGGGTGTAGGTGGACACGACGCCGTCGGGCCGGGCCAGTTGGCTGAGCCACCCGGTCACGGGGTCGTACGTGAAGGTGGTCGCACCCTCTGCTTCCACGACCCCCACCAGGCGGTTCCCCGCGTCGTAGTTGTAGGTCGTGGGATTGCCGGCCGGGTCGATGGTATTGAGGATCAGCCCGCTGGGGGCGAAGTGATCGGCGGTGCCGTCCTTGGCGGTGAGGGTGAAGCCAGTGGACCAGTTGCCGGTGAGGGTGTAGGCGCTGGTGTCGGCGGAGGTCTGGGGAATCCAGCCCCCTGCGCCGTCGGGGACGAACCGCTGGATGCCGCGGCGGAGCAGGAGCACGTCCCCGCCGTCGGGGATCAGGCGGGCCACGCGGAAGGCGAACCACCCCGGCGCCATGTAGCTGGGCAAGGTGTTGATGACGTTCTGGGTGCCGGTGAGGGTGATCGTCCGCGTGCTCTGGTCGGAATAGTGCTGGATGAGCTGGACGGTCCAGTCGTAGGCCCCGGTGGGAAGCCCGCCCACATCCACGGGAAAGGCAAAGGCATAAGAGGCGCTGGCACTGGCAGCGGAGGCATCGAACCAGATCGTGGTATTGGGCGTGGCGTTGCCGAACTGCGCCAGCCGGGCCTCCACCCGCTGGAGGGTCGCCCCGCCGTTGGTAAGCTCCAGCGGACTGGTGGCGATCACCGTCTCGCGCCCCGAGGCCAGGTGGGCGTAGTAGGTCAGCGGGGTCCCGGCATTGGTCACCCCATGGCCGCCGGCCGGGCCACTGGCGTCCGTGGAAACGCTTAGGCAACTCGTGTCGCCATCACAGCAGCCGACGCAGGGCCTCAGATCCGATAGGGGCTCCTCGACCTCAATCGTGGCCGTATCGTACTCCTGGTCCACGTTCCAACCGGTGATCGTCCCCACGACGGTCTCGTAGGGGTCGTACTCGTTGCGATAGCGGTCGTACCAGGGGACGAAGGTCACGAAGTAGCTGTTCCGGCCGGCGGGTATCGAGAGGGTGGCGGAGCCGGCGATCACGGCCATGTTTTCGTCGTGCAGGAACCCGTCGGCATCCACGACGTAGTCGCGGGGGCCGGGATCGTCGTCCCAGTGGGGATCGTCATCCAGGGTGGCCGTGCCGCCGGCCGAGAAGGCCACCGAGACGTTCTCGAAGTTCTGGTTGCCGTCCAAGAGCCGGATCAGAAACCGCCCGGCCGAAGCACCAGGCATTTCCGATTCCAGGCCGGATGTCGGCTCGGGGAGCAGATCTGTGGGTTCCACCGCGTTGCTGTTGGGATCACGCTCGATGACCCAGTCGTTGTCGTGCAGGTCCACCACGTCCGAGCGGTTGCCGAAGGGGTAGCTGGCAGGCATCCCCCCCAGGGCCTGGTTGGCGCTGAGATCAAGGGCCACGGTCTCCTTGACTTCGGCGACGTGGTCGTCGATCACGGCCACGTCGAAGGGGATCTCCGTAGTCTCTCCCGAAAAAGTCACATACCCGGTGGAGGAGTACTCGCATCCCTGCCATTCCACGCCCGGCAGGGGCTCATAATCGTAGCCCTGCCGGGCCGTGCCGCCGATATCGAACCAGGCGCGGATCGCATAGGTCGTATCCATCGATTCCCCAGGGGGGCCGGCCCGGCGGACGACGAAGCGGCCCGAATTCCCCGGCTCCGCCGCCACGTTGTCCGTGGCCGCCAGGGAGATCGTCCACTCGTCGTCGTCCTCGATGGTCACGGTGGCCTCGCTCGGCGAACCGATGGTCACCGGATACGTGCCACAGCACTGGCTGGTGGTATACCACCCGCCGGTCAGCCGTACCGTCAACTCTTCATTGCCCTCGAACCAGGCGTCGTTTTCGATCGTGATCGTGGCCGACCGGCTGCCGTCCCCATAAAACTGGATGTAACCGTAAGGGAGGAAGCCCGAGGCCTGATAGTCGCAGGAATCGGCCGTACCGGTAATCTCGAAGGTGGCCACGCCATAGGCGATGTTCGACGGACAGTCGCTGATGGTGATCGTGAACGTGGAAACCCCCTCTTGCCGCTCCACCTGGAGGGCTTGGTCCACGCTGATCGTGGCCGTTACCGAAAGCAATTCCCTCTTCTCCAGCGGCTCGAGGCGGAGCGGGCGGTGGCGTGGGGAGCATCCCGTGCCTTTGCAGCGGTTGCGGAAGCGGCGGACCGTGCGATTCCAGAGACTCCGAACGGGCGACGGCAGCGATGCCATGGTCGGGCTCCTTTTCTCTCCTCCGTTTTTGGCCGGCATGGCCGGCTTGTCTGCGACCCGCAAAAACCGTCGGCGGGACAACCGAGCGCGTTACGGGGCGTCCTCGATCGCCCGCCGGAAGAACGCCTCGAATTCGCGCAGCACCTGCTCGTCCTCATACAGGACGCCGCAGCGCTGGAGAATCTTTTCTCGCATGGCCTGGCGGAAGTCGCCGTCCCGCCCCAAGCGGACCGCCAAGGCCACGTATTGCTGTTCGTCCCCTGCCACCAGGTCCTCGACACCCATCCGCCGGTACAGGCCCGCCGCGTACCGCTGCACCATGTAGGGACCAGGCAGCGTGACGACCGGCACACCCAGGGCAAACGCGTCGTAACCGGTCAGCGACGCGCTGTAGCAGGGGGCGTCAAGGACCGCGTCCGCCAGACGCAGCAGGCGGTAGTAATCCCGCGGGGGCTGGCTGGGCAAAAAGAGGACCCTCCGCAGAAGCGGCTCGCCCAACGTCCGCTGCCAGCGGGCCTTCAAGCGGGCCGCCGTGGCCGGGCGGCTCCCCTCCAAGACCACCAGGTGCCCGCCGGGGTCTTCCCCCAGAATCCGCCGCAATAGGCGATCGAAGTCCGGATGGAACTTGGCCGGCCGGTGGGGGCAGAAGTAGATCGCCCCGTGGGCCGGCAAGCCGAAATCCTCCCGCTTGGCAGGCGGGGGCAGGGCCGGCCGCGGCTGCCAGGCGGTGGTCCCTTCGAACGGGACCAGCCGTTCCGTATAGTCTTCCTGGGCCTGTGGCCCGCGTTCGAACAACCGCGAGGAAAGAAAATAGTCGATGTTCACGATTCCGGTCGTGCCGTGCTGGCCGAAGCCGATGCACTGCACGGGAGCCAGCGGCAGAAACGGGAGGAAGTAGTTGACGATATCCGTGCCCGCCTGCCAGTGCAGGATGACGTCGCAATCCGCGCCGCGGATTGCCCGGAAGGCGCCTTGGATCTCGTGCGGGAAGCCGATCCACACAATGTCCCGGGCTCGCACTGCCCGGCGGCATTCGGCCAGCGCGGCCGACGAGACCAGTGCCACCACTTCGAACTGCTCGCGATCCAGCCGGTCCATGATCCCGCCGAAACCGCGCAGGAAACCGCCTTGGTGCCCGGAGGTGACCAAGAAGCCCACGCGGATTCTCGCCCGCCGCGGGCGCCGGGTGGGTAACTGCTTGGGAAAGGCCGGGGCAAAGAGGCGGGCGAACTTCTCCCGCAGGCGGCGGTTGCACACCCCGTGGTGATAAAGCTGAAACGACGGCACAAAGCCGTCACGGAAGGCGTGCCGCCAGTCCAGCGGGGGTGGTGCGGCCAGGGCCTCGTCGAGCCGCCGTTCCAGCTCCGCGCGGTACTGAAGGATGGCCTCGGCGGAGTCGAACACGGTCGGGCAGAGGCTCAGCTCGCGGAGCTGCCAGGCCGGCTTGTCCGGTCGCAGGCCGGCGGCGGTTCGAAATTCATCCCGCGCCCGCTCCTCCTCTTCCAGGTCATTGTAGACCAGTCCCAGGTTCAGGTGCGCGTCGGCCGAGTCGGGCCGCACAGCGATCACGCGGCGAAACGCCTCGGCCGCTTCCGCGAAGCGTTTGGCTCCGCAGTAGATCTCGCCCAGTTGCGTGAGCGTTTCCACTTGCTGCGGGGCCGCCGCCAAGCTCTCGTGGCAGAGCCGCACCGCCTCCTCGGTTTCGCCTTTTGCGTGGGCGACGCGGGCCAGGTGCCGCAGGGCGTCGGCGTGCCGCGGCGCAAGCCGTAGCGCATGACGGAGGCAGCTTTCCGCCTCGTCCAACTCCCCCTGTTCCAAGTGGATCAACCCCAGGTTCGACCAGGCGTCCGCATACTCGGGGCGAAGGGCGATTGCCCTCCCAAAGGCCGCCCGTGCCTCGCTCAGTCGTCCCACCCTCTTGAGCACCGCCCCGTAGTTGTTCCAGTACACCGCCTTCGTGCCGCAAAACCGCAGACTCCGCTCGATCAGCTCCAGGGCCGCAGCGTGGTCCCCACGCGCCGAGTGGATCAGACCGAGAAAATGCAGGGCCCCGGCGTGGTACGCCTGCGCAGCCAGGATGTCGCGGTAGATGTTTTCGGCCGTCTGGAAATCGCCCGCCCGATGGGCCGTCAAGCCCCGCTGAAAAGCAACAGCCACGGCGTGAGCCGGCGCCCGTTCCACCGGCGGCCCGTCGCGGCTCCCGTGTGCCGTCAGCTCGGGTACGCGGCCCATCGTTCCCGTCTCCAGGTTTTGGCGCAGGTCGCAGGCGAGAAAAGCACTCTGCCCTGGGCGTCATCGTTGCCGGACCACAGGGCACAGGAAGATCTAGCGCCGGCCCGGCCGCATGCGAAGCTCCCCGCATGCCACCGCCGATCCTATACCTGTGTGTGTGTGTGTGTCAACTACCCCCTCCAAAAAAAATTTCCGCGCCACCGGAATCCAACTGCCCGATGGACCGAATTCTTCCCGAGACGCACTACAAATGCCGCCCGAGTGGGGGCCGGTCATCCCATCGCCCCCTGGTAGGCCGGAGACTGGCAGAAAGGACAAACGTCGGCGGGGCATCTGTAAGACCCCGCCAGCGCCCCGCGGGGCGTGAGATTCTCTCAGGCAACCGGCGTCCAAGAAGCCTCAGCCAATGCATTCCAGTCGTGCGACCAGCAGGCCGTGAGGCAAGCCACGCGCTCGATAAACTCCTCACCGCGGCGCTGGTAGCCGTCTTCGCCCAGAGCCGAGATGTGCCGGGCATTCGGGTAGGTGTGCCAGCGGTAGATGTAGCTGGGCAATGAGCGGGGAGCCTGGGGCATGGGGCACGCAGAGAGGCGGAGCGGTTCGGAGCAGAGGACTTGGCTTGGCGAATCGCTGCGGATACCGGCGCGTTTGAAGCGGCCGGCAAGGGCCTGGTCTTGGCCGCTCTGCATGGCCGGATAGCCGCCTGCCGATAGGAAGGCCTCGCGGGTAAAACCCCAGGAGCCGTGGAACAGGCCGCCGGTCGGCTTGCGTTCCAAATAGGTGCGGCGGTCGATCCACACTTCCGCCGGCCGTGACCACAGGGTACCGACCGTGAACACCTTGGCGATTCCTTCCGAATACTCGGGCGGGCAGATGGGATCGGCGTTTCGGACGGCGTGGGCTTCAATAACGACACCGGGCCAGGCGGCCAAGACGTATCAACGATCCGCTCCGTGTCGAACTGTTCCGCGGCGGCGCGGACGGATGGGCGATGGGTCTCATTAGTGGGTCACGTCGAGCTCCAGCCACGTCATGTTCGGCCGGGTCATGTGGACCTGCGCCAATCGGTATCTGCCATCTGCGACCAGTGCTTGCGCCCGCAGAAGTGCCAGATGTACGCATCCATGTGTGGCGTCCACCGGTCCCACAGCCGCGCGCCGCAGCGGTTGTACTCGTGGGGCAATAGGCATAGCGGCGTTTCGGTCCACCGGCACGCCAGGCTGATGGGCCCTTGATCGCCGATCTCCCACGAGCTGTGGTCTGGAGTCACGGCCCATACAAACCGTGCCGCCTCGAAGACGTGATGGTGGAGGTGCGGGCTGAACACCAACACGCCCGAGTTGAGGTACTCGCGGGCGAACTCCAACCTCACGCCCAGGGTCTCGCAGAGCGGTTGGACCTTGGGCACAATGTGATGCAGCAGGTTGTGCCCCTCTTGTTCCGAGCCCACCCCGCCGATGGCCTCGGCCGGCACGCGGTCGTACTGGAGGCCCAAAGCCAACATCGCATCGCCCGGATGCTCCCGCAGCACGTGGTACTCGACCGGATTGCCGCTCGAATCGAAGACGATTCCATCGACGGCATTGCCGCCAAGGGCGCTGGGGTCCGGCGTGGTCACCTGGTCGGCCTCGACCAGACGGAGGTCCAGCTTGACCTGGGTAGGCAATCGCGGGTTGCTCGTGAGGATTGCAAAGGCCTCGCCGTCCTGCGCCCGGGCCATGCGCATGGTGCGGAGTTTCTCGGCCAGGCCCACCGCCTTGGCCCACATGGAAAACTCCTGCTCGATCCGGCGGTTGGCCTCGGCATTGGGCGTGAGCATCTGGAGCCTGGGACCGGTGCCCACGCAATCGTTGGCCAGCGTCAGCACGATCCCCCGGGCGTAGCTATTGTTGGCCACCTCATACCGGGCGCGATTCCGCAGGATGCGGCGGACCTCGGGGCTATTGGCCGCCCGAGCCGACAGCCCATCGGCGGCCGCCCAGTGCCGGCGGTTGTCCTCGGTAGTCATCGCCGCGTCGTAGCGGGCTTTTATCGAAAAGACCCGCCACGAACGCGGACGACGACGAACCGAGGTGGCCTTCTTTGGCCACAACTGCCGCATCCATGCAAACAACTCAGTTCACCCCCGGCGGGACGAGCTTGTTGAACCTCAACCCGCGCTTGGTCTTGCCGGCCGCCTCCTTGCTGGCGAGGTAGCGGTCGGCCTCGATCTGCTCCGAAAGCGGATGTTGCTCGACGCTGCCCGCGTCGCCGGCGACCTTGGCCGGCCCCTGGGCGTTCTGGCGAATGGTGTCGTCGAGATGATCGCTCACCTGCTGAGTCTCCGGCGAATCGCTTCGGGAAGCCAGCCTGGCCGCAACCCGGCCCCGCGCGTTCCCCTATTAGTTGACCTACCCGGCGCGAGGCCCAACTGTCGGGGCTTTTCGCCCGGAATTCCGAAATCGTGCTACATATAGCGATCCGCCCCTGCCCGGCCCGGCGGGATCTCATAGGTCACCATCCGTCGGCCGCAGTGCCGGCACACCTTGCGGCGGCGGATGCGGCCGCTGGGCAAGGGCTCCGTGTGCGTCGTGCGGAAGTGGCAGCACCCGCATCGGGGGCAGGCGATGCCACGCGGGGCGCCCGTCTGGGACTTGGGGCTTGGGGCTTCGGACGACTCGTTCATCGGCCTCGTTTCCTCCGCTGAAGCTCCGCGAAGCTCACCCGCCGACGGTCCTTGCCAGGCTCGGCGGACAGGCCCGGCAGAGCCACCCCCTGGATCGACGCCGCCACAGCACAACCCACCAGGCAGTCCAACCAGTGGTTGTCGCCGGCCGATACCCGCAGCTTCCACTCGTCCACCGTCCGGCCCCGGCCTTCGGTCTTCACCCGGTACTCGGCCGTCAGGTGCTCGGCGAAGAGCCGGTGCTGCTCGGGCCGATCACCGAAAAGCGACAAACAGCCCGCATCGCCCATGGCCACGGCCAACCTGGCGTACACGAACGACTTCCAATAGTTCGTGTCGTAGATCAGGTACCGCACGGCCCGGCGGCCCTGGACGTTGGGAATCCGCCAGTTCAGCCCGCAGCGATCCCCCGGCTTGCGCTGGTAGTCATTGAGCGGCCGACTGCTGGCCCCAATAAAACGCCCGTGGCTGGGCATCACCACGGCGGCGTGGGGCGACTGGCGGCAGAACTGGTAGACGACATCGGTGGACTGGCCCCAGTTGGCGTCCACCAGACACCGCTCGATCCGCAACTGGGCCCCATCGTCCCTGCGGAACTCGCGGGCCAGGTAGTCCCCCGTGAGCTGTTCCAGCCCGGCGTAGATCGCCCCTTCCACACCGCCGGCTTTCGTTACCGCCGCCAGTGTGGGGCGGGCATCCCTAAGCGTGAAATACGGCCGCTGCTGCTGGGGATACGTCCCGTAGTCGATCACGTAGCCGGTGAAATCGTCTTCCCAGGCCGCCACCACGAAGAACAACAGACTCTGCTGCACGTCGATGAACATCGTGAGGTGATTGCAGGCGATGGGCACCTCGCCCCGCCGCATCCGGTTCAGCTTGGAGGCAATCTGGTCCGCCGAAAGGTCCTCATCTTGAGCCGACTCCTCGGGCAGAGGCTCGTTCTGGTACTCGGCCCAGAAGGCCCGCTCGTCCTGGAGCTTCAGGTTCATGGCATGCTGGATGGCCGACAGCTCGTCGTGGTTGAACCGCTCCGGCCAGGCCACCACGGCCCCCTCGTCCATCGCCTTGCGGTTTTGGCGGTAGAACTCCGTGGCCTCCTCGCCGTGGCCGCCGCGGCGAAAGCTCTCGGCCCGCAGTTCAGCGTAGCGTTGCCAGAGCTTCTCGTTTACAGGGAATGAATACACCAACTTCGTCCGCTCGCCGTTCCACTCTGGATGCTTATCCCGATTCAGGATGTTGTCGGCCATGTCGCCCGGGCGGATCACCGTGCAGGGCATGATGCCGCTGATCTTCCGGCCCGGACCGGCCAGGCCCAGCACGGCCCCGGCCAAGATGCTCTCCCGCGTGGCGCACTGCGACAGGCTGCGGGCCGATTCGTCCGTTTGAGGATCGTCCAGCACCACCAGGCTGGGCCGCACCGTCTTTCCGTCGGCCCGCTTGAACTTCATCCCCCGGATGCGACCCGTCAGCCCGGCTACCTTGATGATGGCCCCGCTGGCCTTCGAGCCCGGGATGGTGGGCAGGACGATCTCTCGCGCGGTCCAGCCGATATGGGTCCGCTGGCCCCGGTAAAGCTGCCCGGCACAACGATTGGCGATCCCCTCCAGGCAATGGATCGGGTAGACCACCTCGGGGAAGTCTTCCAAGAGCAGCTCATTGCCGTCCAGTTCCGTCTTGATCGACTCGAGCATGTCCATGGCATGGCCCTCGTCCGAGCCGATCAGACAGACGAACTCCCGGTGCCCGTACAGCACTGCCCAGATGCAGGCGCACTCACAAAGGGTCGTATTGTGCGTGGGCACCATCTTCCGGCCCGCAAGGTACAGATGCGATGGCGAATCGACCTGAATGCACCGGACAGGCACGCTCGGTACAGGCTCGATGGAGACGATCTGACGATAGCGGGCTGCTCCACCACCTTGGGGACGAGGGCCCAACAAAGCCCGTTTTCGAGAGAGCCGAAACACCGGCAAATCAGTGTAGGCGGTGAACCAGTACCGCAGATAAGGACCGA
Organism: Thermopirellula anaerolimosa; assembly: GCF_054657335.1. Taxonomy (NCBI): domain Bacteria; kingdom Pseudomonadati; phylum Planctomycetota; class Planctomycetia; order Pirellulales; family Thermoguttaceae; genus Thermopirellula; species Thermopirellula anaerolimosa. The sequence goes on along the minus strand of NZ_BAAHYX010000008.1, from coordinate 17,890 downwards.
AGCGACGTCCTTGGCGGTTGACCCATCGCGTGCGCCGGGTCCACTTGATTCCCAGGCCGCTGAGCAAATCCCCTACGTCCTGCCCCAGGGCGTCGTCCTTGAGCGTGATTTCGCAACGCCCGCCTGTTTGCACGGAGCCATCCGTATCCATCAGCCCCTGCAACAGGGCTAGGCGTTGCCACGGAGCCGCCCGCAGATAGATCGGCGGAATATGCTTGTTGGCCAGTACGTCCAATTCACCCAGCCGCACCTTGAGGGAAGAGCGTTGTCCCTCCCGGAGCCGTTGCCAACGCCCCAGGGAGTCCATACAGGCCACCGTGCTATGGGATAGACCCGTCCAATCCGCTGCCCGCCGACAGGAAACACCGCACTCCAGGGCCGCCAAGGCTTGGCGTAACCGACGCGTCTTCTCTCCGCTCGCTTTGTGTCCCTTGCCAATCACCAGCAGAACGGTGTTCCCCTGCCGCATCCGCACGCAGACGTTCTCGCCACACGCCCGCAGGTGCTCGGCAACCTCCGCCGCGTCGTGAACATGAACCGTCACGGTGTTGCTGGCACGCGTCCCATCCCCCAGCCAGTACCCCAGCACGTAGGGATGGATCGGCAGGTCGGCCTCCGGGGACCGCAGGGGCCCGGCTAGCGGCACCCGATAGCGGCGTTCCGGCCAGAAACGTCTCTGCGGAAGCAGGACCCGCGGAGCCATCTCGGCTGTGGAAAGCACCCGCGGATTGCGCCGGCTCCAACGGTCTTCCACCCACCAAAGATGATCCCCATCGCAGACAATCGATTCCCCATCGCTGAAGGTGATGCGATAACAGGGGCGTCCCAACTGAACTTCGGTGGCGAACGTCACCTTGCAGGGCCAACCTTGCTCATCGTAGAGAAGGTCGCCGACCTGGACCTCGCCCATGCTGGTCCAACCAAAAGGCGTCGGCAGGGGGGTGTCCAGCGCTAGGGCTTTGCCGCTTCCCCTGGGCATCGCCATGGCGAAAAGCCCACCTTCCAAAACCGCCTGCCTGATCTTGGCAATCACCTTCAAGTGATCCGCCGACCACGGCAAGTGGAACGTCATCGGGAAATAGGCTTCGCAGAAGAAGCGAAAATCACGCTCGGCCCGCGCTTTCCGTTCCGGGTTGGCAACTGTCGGCAGCTCGCCGATGTCGCGGCCGGCCAGCGATAGGGCCTTGTTCCGGGCTGCCGCACGCTCCTTGAGCTTCTCGTAGGGGTCGCCCTCGGGCTGTGCTTTTGGCGTGTGCCGCAGTTCCACCAGCCACGCCGCGTAGCGAAACAAGTCCACCTGCCGGCCGTCGCCGATCCGAAAGCCCGCCCGGGTGCGGTGGCGATGCAGTTGCCGCTCGTCCAAGACCGTGCCTAGCGGCGTGGAGTTCACCAGCCGGCAGAGCTCGCTGGGACGCAATCGCCTGGGGTCAATCGCCACGGCCCATCTCCTTCAGCAGCCAGGCTACGTAATGGACCAGGTTCAGCGTGCCGTCGGCGTTCGTGGGGGCCCCGGCGTCGATGTCATCGCGGAGCATGGCGACGGTCACCGCCTTGGGCCCGGCCGCCGACAACAGCCGGGCCAGGTCTTCCAGCCGTAAGGCCTGGGGGTTGAGCGGGATACCGTGCCGTCCTTGGGCGCTCGTGTCCGTCATCCCGCGCTACGCCTCCATGTGAAAGGATTCCGCGAATTCCAACCAAGTTGGTGAAAGATCCGCTTGATGTACCGGCCGAAACATGGCTCCTGTGTCATGACGTGAACGAACCCCTTGTTCCCCTGTTCCAAGGAGCGATGCGATGAGACGTGATGAAGTGCAGATTGGCAAGGTCTACCTGGCCAAGGTGAACGGCAAGCTGACGCGAGTGCGGCTCGATGCCGAGAGCCGCTATGGCGGCTGGGACGGGACGAATCTGGCCACCGGCAAGAAGGTCCGCATCAAAAGCGCCCAGCGGCTGCGGGGCCAGACCGACGAGCCGAACCGCGAGGCGACGCCGCGCAGGCGCCCCACGAAGGGCCAGTCCAAGCCGAAGCGTACCAGCGGCCTGGAAGCCGCCGCCCGCGTGCTGGAAGAAGCGGGCCGGCCGATGACAGCCAAGGAAATCGTCGCGGCGGCCGAGGCCAGAGGCTACTGGAAGTCGCCCGGCGGCAAGACGCCTGCGCGGACACTCTACGCCGCCATCATCCGCGAGATCGCGGCCAAAGGGGCCCAGTCCCGCTTCCGCAAGGTGGAGCGGGGCAAGTTCGCCGGGGCCTGAACCCCAACGCGTCGGCCGCCCAACCCCGGGACGTTTCCCGGGGTTTTCCTCTGGCCTTGGCCCCAGGGTCCCCATTCCCGCCAGCGACGCCACACGCGGCCACCGTGGGCCCCACGTGGCCAACACAGCGCGACCCCCGCACCCTGGCCCGGCAACGCCGCCGCCCGTCGCCAGGGACCATCTTCTGGCAGGCCGGCCGAAAGCGTTCGTCCCCAGCCGGTCACAAGCGTGAGGCGGTGCTACCCAGCGGCCCGAAGGTATTCCGAAAAATCTGGGCCAGCGGGCGGGAATTCCGCTTGATGTTTTCGGGCGTTCATGGCTCCTGTGTAATGTACGCATGAACATTACACCACCAAGGGGAACGCCATGAACGCCAACCAACTGACCTTCGGAATCGAGATCGAAACGATCGCCCCCGATAGCGCCGTGCAGAACGACGGCCTGCGGATCGGCCCCTACCGCCACGGCATCCAGGTCCCGTACCTCCCGGCCGGCTGGAAGGCCGAAGCCGACGGCTCGATCGACAATGGCCACGGGGGCCACAAGTGCGAGATCGTAAGCCCCGTGCTGCGGGGCGAAGAAGGCATCCGCCAGGTAATCGAGGTCCTCGAAATCCTCGAAGCCAAAGGCCATCGGGTCAACGCCTCCTGCGGGGTTCACATCCACGTCGGGTGGCGGCGCGATTGGCCGAGCGAGGCCTTGGCCCGCTTGGTCACCATCGTCGCCTACCTCGAGAAGGGCCTCTATGCGATCACCGGCACCAAGTCCCGCGAGCGGGGCCGGTACTGCGGCGGGGTGCGGAAGTACGGAAGCGACAAGACGGCCAAGCCCGCCCTGGACCGCGATCGCTACCACGCCTTGAACCTTACGAACCTGGCCCGCGGCACCAAGGACACCGTGGAGTTCCGCGTATTCAGCGGCTCGCTCAACCCCACCAAGGTCGTCGGGTGGATTCAGGTCTCGTTGGGCCTGGTCGAGCGGGCCTTGGCGGCCAAGCGGATGCCCACCTGGGCGCCGAAGGCTCCCATGGGCGGCTGGAAGAAGTCGGGCCCGGGCCAGAGCGAGACGGAACGTCTTTTGGGCTACCTGGCGTGGGGCCGCGGGTACGCCCGCATCCACGGCGGCAAGCAGTACGGATGGATTTCGGACGCCATCCCCCAGGACGAAGTGAAGGCCGAATTTCGCCGCCTGGCCCGCAAGTACGACGCCATGCCCTGAAGCCGAAACGTCTGCATGGATGCGGGCGTCGCGGCCGGATGGGTGCCGGCCGCCTGACGAGGTAGCCCAAACCAAAACCACGAAGGGAGTACGCTGATGACGCACGCTACCGACTTCCGACTGACCGCCGCCGAGTGGGCGGCCGTCCTGGCCCGGGGTATCCGCTCCGACGTCCCGCCGGGCGATTGGCAAGCGGAACTCGCCCGCCTGGCCGAACGCCTCTCGGACATGGCCGACGCCCGACGGGGCGACGCGGCCGTCTGCCGCCAGCGCGAACTGGCCACCATCGCCCGCCGCGACGCGGTGCTGCTGGGGGCAGTGGCTGCGGAATTGGAGCTGCGGGTCTCCGGCCGGGCATGCCCGCAATGTGGCGAGCACGATATCGACCAGCTGGTTTGGATCGACGACGACCGGGTCCGCTGTGCCCATTGCGGGACGGTGTTCCAGCCGAAGGCCTGATCCGTCAAGGGGCCTGCCATGTGCGGTATCTTCGGATTCCTGAGCAAAGACGGACGCGGGCCGGACTTGGCCCGTCTGCGGCGGATCGCCGCCGAAACCGAGACCCGCGGCCGCCATGCCTTCGGCCTGGCGTGGGTCGACGCCGATGGAAATGTCCACACCTTCAAGCGCCCGGGCGCAGCCACGGCCCGCCTGGGCGACCTGGAGGCCTGCCGCGGCGCTGTAGCGATGGTGGGCCATTGCCGCTGGGCCACCCACGGCGATCCCCAAGACAACCGCAACAACCATCCCCACCCGGCCGGCCGCGGCTGGATTGTCCACAACGGCGTGGTCCGCAACTACCGCGAACTCTTGCGTCGCTACGGCCTGCGGCCCAAGACGGATTGCGACAGCGAAGTGCTGGGACTGTTGATGATGCGCCGGGCCGGGCCGCTTGTGGAGCGGGCCGCCTGGGCCGTGGCTCAAGCGGAAGGCCCCTTGGCCTTGCTCGGCCTGTGGCGAAAGCCCGTGCGGCTCGTGGTCGTCCGCCGCGGCAACCCGCTGTGCTTCTCGGAAACGCCCGGCGGGTTCTACTTCGCCAGCCTGCCCGCGGGGCTGCCGGGCCGGGTGTTCTCGGTCGCCGACGAGTACGCTGGCGTGCTGCGGCTGGAACGCGGCTCGGTCAGGCATCATCGGCTCTCGATTCTCGCGTAGACGCATCAGAAATCCTTTCCATGGGCCGCTGCGGCCTTCTCTTCGGCCAACTCCGTCTCACTTACGAACCGCACCGGCTTGCCAGCGGCGCGGGCGATGGCGATCTCGGCTTGGACACCCCGGCTGTGCTGCCAGCCGTCGAGCTTAAGCACCCACAGTTCGTCGCAGGCGGCCAAGAGCCGCCGGTCCTGCCTCTCCCAGAAATCCCAGTCCACAGGCAGGCCATGCTGGGCAATCGAGTGGCTCTGGGCAATGGGCGACAGCACAACATGGCCCTGCCGGATGAGTTCCGCGGCGGCACGGCAAGCAGCCTCGAAACGCTCTTGGCGCACGGCCGCGTCGGGGTGCGAGTAGGGCGATGCGAGATACGCCAGCTTACTTGCTCCCATCGGTCACCACCTCCTGCACCGCAATCCGCTGGGCCTTCTTGCCCGTGAAGTTCTCGAACCTTTGGACGATCACGTCGCAGTACAACGGATCGAGTTCCATCAGGAACGCCTTGCGGCCGGTCTGCTCGGCGGCGATCAAGGTCGAACCCGAGCCGCCGAACAGATCGAGCACGTTCTCGCCCGCCAGCGACGAGTACTGCATCGCGCGGACGGCCAGCTCCACTGGCTTCTCAGTTAAGTGCCGCATCTTCTGCGGGCTGACCTTCTTGACGTGCCACAGGTCGGGCACGTTGTTCGGGCCGAAGAAGCGGTGGCCAGCCCCCTCCTTCCAGCCGTAGAACGCGAGCTCGAAGCACCCAAGAAAATCTTTTCGGGTCAAAACGGGATGCTCTTTGTCCCAGACGATGCCTTGGGAGAAGTAGAGCTTGTGCTCCCGGAGCACTGGGGGATAGTTACCAAGGTTCGCGTAGCCGCCCCAGACGTAGAAGGCATGGCCGGGCAAGAGCACGCGAGCCATCTGGCCGAACCAGGCGTGCAGGAGCCGGCTGAACTCCTCGTCCGAGACGAAGTCGTTCTCCAGCGGCCGGTCCTTGGCCCGCAGCTTGCGGTGCGTGGCCTGCGCCTTCTCGGGATGCCGGGCCACGTCCATCGCCTGGTGATGAAGCACCCGCTGCCGCCGGCGCCCGCCCTGGAGTTCTTCCGCGCTCGGATACGAACTCAAGCCCGCGGCGATGGCATTGTTGCTTCGGGGCTCGACCCGCACGTTGTACGGCGGGTCGGTGTTCACAAGGTGCACCGGGTTGCCATCCAGGAGCCGGTCCACGTCCTCCGCCTTGCCCGCGTCGCCGCACAGCAGCCGGTGCTCGCCCAACAGCCACAGGTCGCCGGGCCGCGTGATCGGCTCGTCGGGCGGCTCGGGCACCTCGTCCGGGGCGCACAGGCCCTCTTTCACGCCGGGATCGAGCAGCTTGGCCAGCTCCTCTTCCGAGAAGCCCAAGAGGCCCAGGTCGTAGTTCATCCCCTGGAGTTCGCCCAACTCGATCGGCAGCAGCTCGTAGTTCCAGTCGGCCAGCTCGGCCGTCTTGTTGTCGGCGATGCGGTAGGCCTTGACCTGCTCGGGCGTGAGGTCCTTGGCCACGTGGACGGGCACCTTCTCCAGGCCCAGCTTCTGGGCTGCCTTGTAGCGGGTGTGGCCGCAGATGATCACCCCGTCGGCGTCCACCACAACGGGTTGGCGGAATCCATACTCCCGGATAGACCGGGCCACGGCATCCACGGCCTGGTCGTTCTGCCGGGGGTTCTTGTCGTAGGGCCGCACACGGCCCAGTTCCCAAAGCTCGATCTTCATGCGTGCTTCCTTGCTCCTCAAACTCCTGACCACGAAAAGCAACTCTCGCTATGCCCGGCCCCGTTCCCGCACGCCCCGTCGGTGGGGGCTGAGCCAGGAAGGACCCGTTGCCACCACATCACGCCTCGCGCGCGTACACGCGTGCGCACGTCGCGCGTGCAGGGGCGGGATGAGAATATGAGGTAACTGAAAAGAAGAAGTAGTAAGTTGTTTATTATTCATATCTTACGCTTCTCCCAGTTCCCGCATCGGACCAGGCGGCAACCGTGAGGGTACGGCGGCAACTATCCCCTGCGGATCGCCAGTTGCCGCATTTTGATGTGGTAACTGCGGTAACTGCTCACCACCGCTCGGGGCCAGCAAGCGATACCGCACGGCAACGGGACCGCCCACGGGCGTCGAGCCCACGTCGTGCTCGATGCGCCGCTGGCCACGCAGGGCGTTGCGGACCTCCTCGATGTCCTTGTCGCTCCACTTCAGTCGGCGGGACAGCTCCCAGTGCGGCATCCACGCATCCCCGCGCCGCTGCCGCCACAAGGTGAGCACCTCGAGCATCCGCTTGCAGCGGGCGTCGAACTCGCCCTCGGCCACGTGCTGGCCGGCCATGAAGAGCATCCGCCGGGTTTGGTAGTCCACGAACCGCCACGCCCACCGGACGGCCGGCTCGCCGATCCGCATCTGAAGATGGTTCTCGCTCGCCGCGTAGACGAGCGCCAGCTTGCGGGCCTTCTCGTAGGCCCGGGCCCAGATGGCCATGCCCGCCGGGTCGTCCCGGTCCTCGGCCTCGGCGTAGCGGTCGTCGGCCAGCGCGCGGAACTCCTCAAGCGCCGCTTCGGCATCCGGGGTCGCCTCTACGCACACTGGGATGGGATGCCAGTTCTGGAGGTTGCCTTCCCCGGGCCGAAAGTCGGCCCACCAGCGCGCCGTTTGGAGGATGGCCTCTGGGATAGGCCGCGATACCGGCGTCTGGCCCCGGCCCCGCTTGCCTGCCTCCAGGACGATCAGCCGCGCGAAGAAGCCGTTGTTGAGCATGCGGACGCTCAGGGCCTCGTAGTAGTACTTGGGCACGGCCGTGCCGAGCATGCACAGCGACGGCTGGTCGATCACCCCGGGCGATCGTCCGCCGGCCTTGACCCGCATTGGATGGATGGTGCTGCTGGAGGTGTACATCTTCAGCAGCACGTTCATGATGCCCTCGTGCCGTGCGTCGGCAGTTCGGTTGATGGCGTTCATCAGGCCGTCGATCTCGTCGGTCTGGAACAGCACCGATGGCGTGAGGAAGAGGCGGTCCTCGATGCCTTCCCCGGAGGCGAACGCATCGCCCAAACAGTCCTGGAGACCTACCTCGACGCAGATGCGCTGGTTGACCTTGCGGGGCTCGTTCTTGCCCGCGCCGCTATTGGCCAGGGCCAGGACGTAGAGGTTGGTGCGGTTGTCGGCCGCGTCGCGGACCTTGCGTCCGGCCAGGAAGGCTTGGAGGACCAGCGCTGCGGCGAAGGCCAGCGCCGGTTGTGGATATGGCGAGACGGCAAGCGTGTAGTCGGTCACCTGCCGAATGAATCCGGGTACATCCAGAAGGTCGTCGGGCATCGGCCCGGGATCGGGCGTAGTGGGCTCCGCAGGGGGCGGTGGATCGGTTGGGCCGGCAATGCCCGACAGGTTTACCGCCTGCGGCACGCCGGAATCGCTGCCGAAGCCTTGGGCACGCAGGGCGGACGCGGCGGCCGTGTAGTCGCCGCCGTGCTCGAGCAAGGCGTACACGGCAAAGGGCGAGTAGGCCCGCTCGGGCTCGAACGGCGCGGCGCTGGTGGTGAAGCAGTAGAACACGCCGTCCTTCAGTGTGGCTGAGGTGCCGATGGTTTTACCCGGTCGTCGCCAATGCTCGTTCCCGTCGCCGTTGGCTTTGACAAACGTCCAGCCGTGCCGCTGGAGGACCGCTCGGACATCGCCCCGCTGGTTGAAGTCGTCGCCGGGGCGATTGTCGGTGCCGCCGGTGCGAGTGGGCACCGCATCTACCACTGGCGGCCAGTACTCGCCCAGCGACCAAGCCGCCTCCAAAAGCGTCTCCCGCTCGGCCGCGGAGAGCACCGGCAATTCCGCCAGGTCGCCTTGCAGCAACTCGTAGCCCGGCGTCGGGGCGCACAGGAATAGCCCGCCTTCGCCGCGGGTCTCGATCAGCGTGAGCACGACGGACCACTGGCCATCGGCGTCTTGCCGGGGCTTGTAGGCCTTACCGGCGATGGTCACCTCGTCTGGGCCGCCGACAGGCTCGACCCGCTGGGCCAGCTTCAAGTTGCCACACACCATTTCCTGGCAGCGATAGACAACGTGCCATCCGCCCGAAGGCGATTGCTCGATGACCAAACGCTCTGGCAGCGTCGCGTCCACTTCGCGCACCTTGGCGTACCAGGCGTCGAACGCTTCTCCGCCCACGTCGAAGTCGAGTATTTCGAGGTTGCCCGAGACGGCCCCGCAGACCAGACACAGGGCATCGGCGCGGCGGCACCAGGCCGCAAGCTGCGTTTCGCTGGGCCGCGCACGCTGGAACTGCTTCCAGCGCGGCACGGCCGGGCGTTTTTCAGCCCGGACGGCCGGCAGGGCGCACAAGCCCGCTTTCAGGTATCGCAGGGCCGCCTCGATCATCCGCGCTCCTGATTGCGTGCTGGAATGTCGATCATTTCGGGCATCGCTTCCTCGAAGTGGCACACGCCCAGGACGTTCCATGCCGCGTGGGCCAAGTGATCTTCCGAATCGTCGCCCGCTAGGTATAGGTAGATGTGCCGGATGGCGTGATTGAGCATGACGCTGGCCGGGATGCCTTTCTGCCAGTTGTGCTCGCCGTACTTGGCTGCCCCTTCGGCGCAGGTTTCGGCCAGGCGACGTAGGCCGATGGGCGTGATCAAGTCCCAGCGCTCGCCGTCGGCGTCCGTGCCGCGCACCGCGCCGGTGGCGAAGCGGGTGACACCTGATCGCGGCAGAGTGCCCACGCCGTAGACGCTGACGTAGGGTTCTTCATGCTGTTCGGTGCTCATGTGGGGCTCCTGGCCACGACGAAATCAGGAAACACCTCGTCGATCTTGAACACCACGAACCGGGAACTGCCATCGAGGTTCTCTTTCAACTCGCCCGGCCAGTCGTGGTGGGTCGCTTGGTACCACCGCACCCAACGGCGGAAGACGTCCAGGTCCCCCAGAAACCACGCCGCCAGCGCGGTGCCATCCTGGCTAGCGAAACCGTAGAAGAGATAATCCCCCCAGCCGGCGAGCAGTTTGTCGATCTCGGTCGCGACCCCGCTGGGCCGCGAACATCGCAACGTGAATTCATCCCCGTACAGACGCAGGTATTCGTGCTGGCGGACCCGACAGGCGATGCGCATGTCGCCAGCCAGACGCAACGTGATCAAATCCGTGTTGTGGAAGGCGTCCTCGGCCACGTCCGCCTCGGCGATCAGGTGCTCGCCTACGATCCGTTTGATGGCGGGGATGAACCGGTCGGACCAGGCCTTGTCAGACTTCCAGTTCTTCATGACGCCAGTGCTCTTCCGCCAGCCTGTGGACCGCCTCGGTCGCGACCCCATGCCATTGCGGCTCCAGGTCGATTCCGAAGAAGTCGCGCCCTGTCTGGTAGGCTTCCACGATCGTGTTGCCGCTCCCCATGAACGGGTCGACCACGGTCTGGCCAGGCTCGGTCACCGCCTCGATCAGTTGCCGCAGCAGGTCCCGCGGCTTCTCGCAAGGATGCTCACTTGCGGGCGGATCCTTGCCGTAGAGGACGTCGGCCACGCGTTGTTGTAGCCTGGGCTGGCCCTTGACGGCGTGGAGGATGCGTTCATGCTTCGGGGCGAAGCAGCCGGCCAGATCGCCGGTGCCGTGGTTGGGTTTGACCCAAATGAGACTACCTTTGAGGGTGAACCCTGCCTCTTCGAGGACTTGCCGGAACTCGGGCTCGTGACGCCAGCCGGTGAACACCAGGCAGGTGGCGTGGTCGGCCATGCGGGGGTACGCTTTGGCGAGCACGTCTCGAAGCAGGGCCAACGCCTGGTGCTTCTCGTCACCGGCGATCTTGGCCTTCTTGGGGGTCACCACCCGGCGGTGGCTTTGGAACTCCACGCCGTAGGGCGGGTCGGTCAACAGGAGCGAGAACCCCGGGGGCGCTTCGAGGATCAGGTCGCGGGCATCCCCGCAGCGGAGCTTCTTGGTCTGGCTCTCCAGGAAGGCCAACCGTTGTTGTTCCCGTTGGAGCCGCAGGGCCTCCTGCTCTTTGGCGTCGGCTTCGGCCCGCAGCCGGGCGGCTTCCGCTTCCTCTTGGCGACGTTTCCGTTCGACGACCTGCCGCAGGGCGTGGCTGACGGCCGACTCGGTCCGCGCATGCTCGTGGGCCAGGACTGCGACGAACCGCTCCCGCCAGATTCCTTCGGGCAAGGAGTGGTACGCCTCCTCGGCCATTCGGATGAGCGCTTTCCAGCGCCCGGCCGCCTCGCGGACCACGCGGACCGTCGGCCTCTTGCCCGCGGAGGATCCGCGATGCTTGGTGAGGATGTCGTTCACCAACTCGGTTTGGGCCTGCGTGGTAGTCAACCAGGGGGAAAAATATGCGACGTCGCATACGACGGCAGAAATCGCCTCAAGATGCCCTTCATCGAAGAGGCCGTCGCATACAGCCTGTTTTGCAGCTTCTGGTAGTGAGGTGTGCCATCGAATGCGGCGTGAAACTGTGGATTGATCCCACCCTTTCGCGTCAGCGATCCGCTGTTGCGTCCAGCCTTCCTGCGTGGCAAGCCGGTGGCATTCGGCCCACACGTCCAGGAGGCTCACGGGCGTGTGGTATTCGTCGTTCTCATTGTCCTCGTCCGCCTTGCGGCTGATCTGGTCCTCGGAGAGGCCGAGGTGGACAAAGACCGGGACGGTGCGTAGGCCGGCGATTCGGGCCGCCTCCAGGCGCGTGCCGCCAGCGAAGATCTCGTACTGGCCGTTGACTTCCACGCCCCACAGGCTCCGCGTCCGCTCGAACCCGTTGCGCCGAATCCGTTCCGCCAGACGCCGCACCTGTTCCGGGTCGCGTCGCTTCCGTGTGTTGAACCGGCTGTGGACACACCGCTCGATGTCGGCGTCCACCAGCCGTATGGGAACCGTCCCTGTGGTTTCGCCGCATGCAGTAGCCATGTCGGATTCCATTCAGAAAGACCTCTCGCTCGCAACCATGTTTGTAATGGTTTTTGCCTCATTCACGGCCTTGCCTCCATTCAGAACGGAACGCCGTCCAAGTCGTATTCCGTGTTGCCGATGGGCACGGGCTCCGGCTTCGGGCCCAGCGTGTAGCCGACGATGCGGTCGTACTTCTCGCCGGCGATGGAGCGGACCACGATCTTCTCGGTCCACGCCACGCCGCCGCCCTCGGCGATCTCGACGGCCCGCTGGGCCGTGTCGGGTATCGGGTCGGGCGAGCGGCGTCGCCACCACTGCTCAGCCTTCCATCGGGCATAGCCGTTGTGCTCGAAGCACACCCATTCGGAAACGTAGGTGAACTGGCCGATCTGGTAATCCACTCGCATGGTCTTGGGGGCCTCCGGCGGGGCGTCGCGCTTGGTGTGGACGCTGTAGCGGATGTCCAAGACCTCGTACTCGGTGTCCGTCACTTGGCCGGAGAGCACGCCGGCGGTGCCGGCCCGGGCGTCGTGCCTCTGGCGATCAGGCGGCGGGAACTCGTAGCCGCACTCCGGGCAGGTGGCGTAGCCGGCGGCGATGACCGATAGACACTCGGGGCACTCCTTGGCCGGGGCTTCGCCCGTGCCGCGCCCGGGCGCGTCGGGCATCGTGAGTTGATCCACCGGCCCGTGGCGCAGTGCGTTGCCGCCGAAATCCAAGACCAAGGCGTTTTGCTTGCCCGGATGCAGCCGGAACGATCTCCCGACCATCTGGTAGTAGAGCCCCGGCGACATCGTGGGCCGCAGGATGGCCACGCAGTCGATGTTCGGGGCGTCAAAGCCCGTGGTCAGCACGTTGACGTTGACCAGGTATTTCAGCGGGGCCTGCGGCAAGAGGCCCGGAGCCGTCTCTCTGCGGAACCGGGCGATCAATTCCGCCCGCTCGGCGCTAGGCGTTTGGCCGTCCAGGAAACCGACTTCTTGGCCGGATATTTCGGCCAGCACGCGGGCCACGTGCCGCCCGTGGCGCACGCCGGAGGCGAAGACCAGCACGCTTTGGCGGTCGTGCGTGTAGGCGACGATCTCGCCGCAGGCCGCGGCCACGAGCCGGTCGTCGTCCATTAGGTCCTCGACCTCGTCGGCCACGAACTCGCCGCCGCGGACATGGAGCCGCTCGAAATCGGCCTTGTTGATTCCCGCCTTCGTGACCAGCGGGCAGAGATACCCGTCGCGGATCAACTCCCGCACACCCACCTCGTAGCAGATGTGGTTGAGCACGCCCTCCGGCGTACAGATCGGCCCGCTTGACAAGCGGAACGGCGTCGCCGTCAGCCCGATCACACGCAGGTGCGGGTTGACGACCTTCGCCTCGGCCAGGAAGGTGCGGTACATCCCATCGGCCTCGGTGGGGATCAGATGACAGTTGTGTGCAAGAACCCCGCCAGCGTAGTAAGTAGGGTGTCCCGAGACTTGCAGATTGAACACAGCCACAGGGCTTTGGCATTCGATAGCCGTAATACGCACCACCCGTTGCGAAGCAAGACTGCCGTCTTTCGCTTGTCGGCGTTGTGCGTCGCCAGTGTCCGATGCGATATTCCGTCGAGCTCGATGGCGATCTTCTTCTCCAAATGGGCGATGTCGATCTTGAGATTCTTGGGCAGTCCCGGAGGACGCGGATGTCCAACTGAAACCGTCACTTCGGCCTGCCATTCGGGGCCCAGTATCTTGAGAAGCTGAACCTGCGGCGTGGTGAGTCGTCCGTTCCCGCCACGTTCGACGGGCGCATGCCCGATCTCCTTGAGCGTCCGTCGGAGTCGCTCTCGAACTCCCGGAATCCACATCGCATTCTCGACCTTCTTGGCGCAGGAGATCGAGCAGAACCGCTGCCGTCGCCAGTCCTTCTCGCGCATGTAGCTGATTAGCTTGCCCATCGAGTCCAGCTTGATCCAGGGACGGAACTCGCTGCCGCAGCATTGGCATGCTTTCCTGGCGGAGTGAATCCTGACGGACCTCCAAGGTGGCAGCTTCATTGGACGAGAAGGCCGAGGCTTCCGCCTCGATTGTGCGCCGCACTTCGCCGAGCAATACTCCTGGGCATCCCACTCGGTCTCCGACTGACACACCTTCGGGCTGCCGTCGGGGTTGATGTAGATTCTCGGATGCATTACTGTTCCGCAGTGCTTGCACGTCTTTTGGGCTAAAAAGACGCGATCCCACCTCCAGGGCCTTGGCTTCCCGCCATCCCTGTTCGGTGAAGAACGGATGATTGGGTGTGCATCGCAGGGTTCGTCCATCTTCGAACTCCAGTTCAAGCAAGCCGTTCGCCGGTCTGGCAGAGATCGCCTCCACCTCTCCCACACCGAGGGCAGTATGGACGGGCTGACCGATGGACAGGTCTTCGATGGCCGTGTCACCGCGGGGCGTGGAGATCATCGTTCCCGCCGGGAAACACTCATCGACGATCGCCAGATCGAAGGCGTCCAGCTCGCAAGCCCGCTTGTAGACCGATTGGATGCCAGCGACCACGACAGGTTTGTCGGCTTCGCGGCGATTCAGCCCCGCCGAGTAGATGCCGATGGGCACCTCCGGGCACAGCCGCCGAATCTTCTCGGCATTCTGCTCCAAGAGTTCCTTCACGTGGGCCAGCACCAGCACCCGGCCGTTCCACCTGAGCACGGCGTCTTGGACCAACTGAGCGATGACCCAGCTCTTTCCGGCCGCGGTCGGAAGCACCACCGCCGGGTTGTCGTCGCGCGTGCGCAGATGCTCGTAGACGGCCTCGACCGCAGCCTGCTGATAGGGACGAAGCGGCGTCACGTCGGCACCTCCAGCCCGTCGCACAGCACGCACCGCCGCCGGATCGTCACGACGGCTTTGCCCCCTTTCACAACGTCTCGCTTCTCGACCGAGAGCTGTTCAATCAAGCTGTCGTCCGGGTACACGCCTGCATGCTGAAGCGCATCGAGCAGCGCCTTCAGGGCGTTGTCCAAGTCGCGTCGCCGGCGATCGGGCGGATACAGCGAGACTTCCACACGGAGCGGACCGGTCAAGGGCAGTCGGTCTGCCGCATGGTCGATCCGCCGCACGGCGGTCGCCACGTCGCGGCGATACGCCCGTCCCTGACGGCTGATCAGGGTCCGCGGCCCAACTCGTCGCCAGTAATGATTGACGGACGGCGGGTAGGACAGCTCCACCGTAAGCATGCTCTTCCTTTCTTCGTGCGGAGGTGCAGGCGTGCGTCTCGCAGGGGACCGGCAGTCGCCGGTGCGTGTCCTGCAAGTCGCGGGGACGATCGTTTCGCCTTCGCCTTTCCTTTTCGGCTCCACCGGGGCGCTGACCTGTCGTCGCCGCTCCACCGCGCCGGCTCGCACGCACGCCTATGACCTCCTCGTTTCTGCCACGCCACGCCGAACCGTGCCAAACCTCGCCTGTCCAAGCCGTGCCAAGGCCCGCCATGCCCGGCCATGCCCTGTCATTGCGCGTCCAACAGATCGAATCGCATTACTTGGAACCGGCCGTAGGTGGGCCGGAAGTCGCCCACGCCGATCAACCGCCCGGCATCCGTCAGCAGGCCATGCAGCATCTCCAGCGAGACGTATTCCGGCAGATTCACCAGAAGCACGAAGGACGCCGACCAGCCGGCGCCGAGGGCCGGCCGCACGCGGGTCACTCCGTTGCGCTGCACCTGCACGCGGCAGCGATGCTCGTAGTCCCACGCCTTCACTCCCAGAGTGGCCAACGGCGTCAGGCTGACGATGGCAGCCTTCACCAAGTCCATCGCGCTTTTGCGTGGCGAGCGGGGGTCCTGCCGGTACTTGGCGGCAGCAATGATCGCCTGCCGCAGGTACTCCCCGGGGAGGCACAGTTCCCCCGCATCGTTGCGGTAGACGTAGGATTCCAGATCGTCGGCCTTCTTGGCTGCCGAACCCTTGGCCGCCTTCGCCTTGGCCTCGACCGCTTCGCAGTTCCAACGGTGGAATAGCACGTCGGCCTCGCCGCGGACCGTAACCTCGACGCGATAAGGCAACGAAAGCGCGATGGTGCCGCAGGCGCCATTGGTCGCCTCGGGCCCGATGGATTTGGGTTTGCCGTTTCCGTTGTGCATACGTTCCCCTTGCGAATGAAAAGCCATGCCACGCCTTGCCTTGCCCAGCCGCACCACGCCCGACCACGCCACGCCAAACCGGACCAGGCCTTGCCTGACCAGACCTCGCCACGCCCAGCCTTGCTGCGCCCCGTGCTATCACGGCCTCCGCCACGGCGGTGTGCTCGTCTGGGCCTGCTGCGGTCGGCCGGTCACGGCGTCTCGCTTCTCGTAGCCTTTGATGACGTTGACGACCTCGTCGGTGTCCCTACGGCGCTTACAGGTCACCCGGACCGTCAGAGGGACGCCATGTAGCTCGCAACTGTCTCGTGGAGTCAAAACGCCGGTTGCCCGGCAGATCGCCGACAGTTCAGCCCGGGCGATCTTCACCGCCAGTTCGTTGGGGTTGTCCAGGTTGAGCCGCGCCCAGAGCTGCCGGCCCTTGTACTCGCCCTCGAGGATCGTGAAGACCAGCTCCAGGTAGCTGCCGGTACCCGCCTTGTTCGGCTTCATCTCCGAGGCGGTGATCATCGCCAGGTATTTTCCGGCGGGGATGGGATCGAACGTGGTGGTGGGCTCCACCTGTGAAGCATCGAATCCAGCTAGATTGGCCATACTTTCAGGCTCCTTGGGGCTTGAGGTTGTGGTTGCTGATCGCCGCGACGAAGGCCGGCCAGGACAAGGGCAAGCTCTCCGCGATGCCATAGCGGTTCTTGGCCACCAGTTGCGGCGTCTCGTAGAGGACGAGTTCCCGCTCCTGCCCCACCAGGCGAATCGCCCCCACGAAGTCCGACCACTCGATCATCGTGTTGGCCAGGTCGGGGTGAATCTCCGGGGCGGACTTCTCCAGTTCGATCCCGTCGATCGTGGTAATCGAGCGGCGGGCGGCATGGGCCAAAAGCAGCACAGCCACGCCCGCGTTGACCAGCCGATCCAGCACCGGAAGCAGGTACTGGTAGACGTAGTTCTTCAAGACTTGCCGGCCGTTGCCGTAGCCGCCGTGCGAGCGGTTCAGGGTCTGCTTCATTCCGGCGGGCGTGCCGTCCACCCCGGCCACGTGCTCCTCGATCCGCCGCAAGAGCCAGTCGATCGAGTCGATCACCACGGTCTGGTACTCGTGGCCGCCGGCGGCTAGGCCGTCGAGCCAGGGCTCGATCTCCGGCCATGTGGCCAGATACGGCGTGCGGTGGCACTGCACATGGGCCGCGCCGTTTTCGCAATCGACGATGAGCGGCCGATCGGCCGAGGCCCCATAGGTCGTCTTGCCCGAACCGGGCGGTCCGAAAACGATGCCCTTCGGGGCGCGGAGGTGGGATTGGGTCAGGACGGTATCGGGTAAGGCCATAACGAATCTCTCCCGTGCAAAGGGAATCTCGAAGCTCAAAAAAGGCCGGTCGCCTTCGGGTGCACGCAGCGATCCTCATCCATGACATGCCTACATGGCTTCAAAAGACCCGACAGGCGACCGGCGGTCATGCGGGCAGCCAAGCCATGCCATACCCAGCCTCGCCAAGCCACGCCCGGCCCAGCCTCGCCTCGCCTAGCCCCACCGTGCCAGGTCCAGACGTGTCAAATCGAGTCGAAAAGCCGAAGGGATTCATAACCTGTCTGCCATGTATCGCTGGCCATACACCGCCGCAAACGTTCGATGGCTGCCTCGTTGTCGCGCCGCGCCTGGGCCAGGACATCCTCGTGGACCCGCCAGACGCCCGAGCGGTACGGCTCCTTCTTCTCCACAGCGATGAAGTAGACCGGCATAGGCAAGGCGATCGTTTGCGAGAGCACGGCCTGGTAGAACCCCACCTGGTGGACGTATCCGTAGCGCCGGGCGTCGGCCTCGAACCAGTCCAGGTCGTCGCAGGTCTTCAGGTCCACGATCCCCCGAAGCGGGTCGAACCAGTCCATGCGGATCTGGCACGGCATCTGGCAGTACTCGGCACGCACGACGCCCTCAGGAACGCCTTCCGAAAGCAGGTCGCAGGCCAATTGGTGCCCACGAACCCCTTCGGCCATGCGCTCAACTAGGTCGTGCTGCTGCACGGTGAGCACAGGTTTGCCCTGCTGGGCAGCCCACTCGGCAAACGCCTTGGTATTGGAACCGTAGGGTTCGCCGGTCTTCGGATTGACGGGCCCGCCGACGGCGTACTGCTCCTCAAAGGCGTCCCTGCCTTCCAGCACCAGCGTGTGCAGCGCCCGGCCCACCAGGTATGCCGGCCGGTCCTCGTCCTCGATCAGGCCCAGCTTCTTCTTGCGGTACAGCACCGGGCATCGGCGGAAGTCGGCAAGCTGGTGGCTCGTGAGGT
>NZ_BAAHYX010000007.1:0-218043 GCF_054657335.1 Thermopirellula anaerolimosa | reverse complement strand
GTACACGGGTGGGACGCCGCTTGCCGTAACGCTATCCGACCCGACCTTGAGCTACACGGGCAAGTGGGCCGTCACCAGCCTCTCGCAGGGCCAGCCGCTGGAAGACGTGGCCACGCTGGACTTCACGCTCAAGCCGACCTTGGAGGCAACCAGCCCATGAGAACCTTCCAGGATAGCGCCGGACGGACGTGGACCATTGCGGTCAGCGTGGACACGGTCAAGCGGGTCCGCGACCTGTTGAAGGAAGACCTGCTCGACATCGAGCGCACTTTGCCGCGGCTCTTGCTCGATCCGATCCTGCTTTGCGACGTGGTCTACTGCGTCTGCAAGCCGCAGGCGGACGCCGAGAAGATCTCGGACGTGGACTTCGCCCGGGCAATGGCCGGAGACACAATCGCCCGGGCGAAGGCGGCCCTGGTCGAGGAGCTTGTGGATTTTTTCCCCGAGCCGAGCCAGCGCCAGACGCTCCGGCTGGCGATCGAGAAGTACGGCCAGTGGAACCAGCGGGCCGCGGCACTAATCAAGGCGAAGCTCGATCGCACGGACCTGCCGCAGGAGATCGAGGCGGCCCTGACGGACGCTTACGGCTCGTTTACGAGCTTGCCGGAATCGTCGGCGTCGACCCAGGGCCGCTGACGCTGCGGGAACTGTGTTGGATGGTCGACGGCCGGCAGCGGGACCAGTGGAACCACACGGCCCAGGTACTTGCGATGCTCTACAACGCCTTCCGCGGTTCTAAGGCAAGGCCGCTCGGCCCGGCGGATTTCCATCCGCTTCTGAAGAAGCCCGCCGCAACCACCACGCTCAAGCACCTTGGCGAACTGGGAATCCTCAAACCGCCCAGAGAGTGATCTATGGCAAGCCCTTCTGCTATCCGCGCCGGACAAGCGTTCGTCGAGCTGTTTGCCGACGATAGCCGGCTGGTTCGCGGCTTGAAGGCCGCCTCGAAGCGACTGAAGGCGTGGGGCCAGAGCGTCACGGCGGCCGGCAGGCGGATGCTCTCTGCCGGAATGGTTGCCGTGGGGGGCATGCTCGGGGCATCCCGCGTCTTCGCCTCGATGGGCGACACAATGGCCAAGGCCAGCCAGCGGACCGGCATCGCGGTAGAGCGGCTGTCGGAACTGGCCTACGCGGCCGAGCAGTCCGGGGCCGACCTGGAGGCGCTCGAGGCCGGCGTTCGGAGGATGCAGAAGACGATCGCAGAGGCGGCGGGCGGTTCCGAGTCGGCCCAAGAGGCCCTGGCCACTCTCGGCCTGTCGATCCAGCAACTGGCAGGTCTCTCTCCCGATCAGCAATTCATGCTCATCGCCGACCGGCTCGCGAAAATCCCCAATCCCACCGAGCGTGCCGCCGCCGCGATGGAACTCTTCGGCCGCTCGGGCACCCAACTGTTGCCGTTGATCGCCAACGGGGCCGCAGGTCTAGAGGCGCTGGCCCGCCGGGCCCGAGAGCTTGGTCTGGTCATGGCCACCGAGGACGCAGAAGCGGCTGTAGTCTTCGGCGATCTGCTGGCCGACCTCTGGAAGACTGTCAAGATGGGGGTTTTCGTCATCGGGTCGGCCTTGGCGCCGGTGCTTGCGGACCTCGTCGAGCGGGCGCTTGGGGTGATCAGGAGCGTTGCGGATTGGATCAAGGCCAACAAAACCCTCGTCGTCACGGTCTTCAAGATGGCCGCGGCCCTCGTTGCCGGCGGGGCAGCGCTGATCATCCTGGGTGGCATCCTCTCCGGACTGGGGTTCGCCTTCGGCACGCTGGCGAGCATCGTCACCGGCGTGGGGACGGCTTTGAGCGTGATCGGCACCGTCCTGGGTGCGATCCTCTCGCCCGCGGGTCTGGTGATCGCGGCCCTGGCGTCGCTGGGCGGGTATCTCCTGTACGTCTCCGGCGCGGGCCAGCAGGCCCTGTCGTGGCTGGGCCAGCAGTTCGCCGCCCTGCGCGATACGGCGCTGGCGGCCTGGCAGGGTATCTCCGATGCGCTGGCGGCCGGCGACATCGGCCTGGCGGCCAAGATCCTCTGGCTCACCTTGAAGATGGAGTGGCAGAAGGGGGTCGCCTGGCTCACCGAGAAGTGGATCAACTTCAAAGAGGCCTTCATGGCCGTAGCCACCGAGGCGGTCTACGGCACGGCCAAGATTCTCACCTCGGCTTGGGCCGGCCTCCAGGCGGCTTGGGTGGAGACCGTCGCCTTCCTGTCGAAGGCATGGACGGTTTTCACCAGTAGCCTGGTGACCGGGTGGCGCACGGCCCAGAACTGGATCGCCAAGAAGTTCGTGCAGCTCATGGCGATGTTCGACTCGTCGGTCGACGCCGAAGCCGCCATGCGGATTCTCGATGAGGATTTCACACGGGAACAGCGCCAGCGGGATCAAGCTACCCAGCAGCAACTCCGCGACATCGAAACCGCCCGGCAGGCCAAACGCCAGGCGATCGACCAGGAAGAGCGCGGCACGCTCGAGGCCCTTGAAGAGGATCGCCAGCGACGGCACGTCGAGCGCAAGCGGCAATACGACGCGGACCTCCAGGCGGCCGAGGATGCGGTTGCCGAGGCCAGGCGCCAGTGGCAAGAGGCCCTCGACGAGGCGGCCCGTAAACGGGGGGAAATCAAGGAGACCGCTGCCCCGGAGCGGGTGAAGGGCATCGGTGACCTGGAGGGCTTCGACTTCGAGGGTCTTGCCCAGCGGTCGATCAGCGTGACCGGGACCTTCAACCCCTTGGCCGCAGGCGGCCTGGGCACGGGTGGACCCCTGGAGCGTGCCGCCCGGGCGGGCGAGGAGACGGCCAAGAACACCCGCAAGCTCGTCCAGCAGGCCCAGCACGGCAACCTGGCATTCGCATGATCGGAGTATGCGTCGCGGATGCCGATCGCCGTCCACGAGAAATGGGAGAGCCGCCAGTCGACCGAGGGTGAAAGCCCGTCGGTCGACCTTGTCTATATTGTCCGCGGCACCGATAGCGACCTGGCGGCCAAGGCGGCGTTGGCGGCGGCCTCGCCGGTGCTCTACGACGGCCTGGTACGCCAGTCGCTTCACATCGAGCGTGTGGCCGAAGACATCTGGGAAGGTTCGGTCCGCTACGGCGAGCTTCAGCCGCCCGAGACCGGCGATTCCACCTACCAGTTCGACACCGGCGGCGGCACCCAGCACATCACCCAGAGCCTCCAGACGGTCGGCCGCTACGCCCCGCCGGGCAAGACCGCCCCGGATTTCCAAGGGGCCATCGGTGTTACCCACGACAACGTCGAGGGCGTGGACATCACCGTGCCGGTCTACAACTTCTCCGAGACGCACTACCTTCCCGACAGTGCGGTGACGCCTGCCTATAAGGCGACGCTGTTTTTTCTGACTGGGAAGGTGAACGCTGCCCTGTTTCGCGGTTTCGCCGCCGGCGAGGTGCTGTTTCTGGGTGCGTCCGGCTCTAAGCGTGGCCAAGACGACTGGGAGATTACTTTCCGCTTTGCAGCAAGTCCCAACGTCGCCGGCCTGGTGATCGGCGATATCACAGGCATTAGCAAGAAGGGCTGGGAATACCTCTGGGTCCGCTACGCGGACGCCGAAGACCGGGCAGCGAGCACCCTGGTCAAAAGGCCGGTCGCCGCCTACGTGGAGCAGGTCTATCCATATGGCGATTTTGGGGAGTTGGGCATTGGGCCGTAAGCTGAAGGATTGCGATGGGAAACCCGTTCAAAAAAGTCCAGCCCGGGCAGCCGCTGCAAATCCCCGCCGAGGCTTTCAATACGTTCATCGACGCCGCTTTGGATTTCAAGGACCGGCAGCGCAACCAGAGACAGGACGCCCACCCTCGCTTTGCCCATAGCACGATCATCAAGGTTCGCAATCGAAGCGGCAGCGACCGGTTGCGATTCGAGGTGCTGGGCCTTGATGGGCCGATCATCGGTCCCGACGAGAATCAAGAGAGCTTTCAAAATGAGCTCGCGTTCAACGGCGTAGTACCGCAGGCGGGGGCCCATCGGGGCAAGTTCGCTATCCTCCTGGAACCGGTCGCGGCCGATGCCATCGCCCACAGGGCCTGTGTTGCCGGGGTGACTGTGGCCCTGGTCCGCATCTTGGACCCGGGGCATCAGTACGCCGACATCGCCCCGGACGCCTGCGAGTATCTGGAAAGCTGCGAATCCGGCGGGGCTCTGATTCTCTGGAAGCACCAGGACGAGGGCGTTACTTGGGCGCTGGTGCATTTGGGCCCCGTCCCCGAAGACATCTGCCGCTTTCGTCTGACCGCGCGCCTCGACCGCTGCGGCTCCGCCTGGGCGGAACGGATTATCAGCGGCGGCGCGCAGGGCAGCGGCAGCAGTGCCCCCGACTGGTGCCAAAGCGACCGAGACATCGAGGTCGTGGATTCCCTGGGGCTCGTCCCCCCGGAAGGTTTGCCCGCCGGGGCCTTTGGGTGGGCCAAGTGGATGGCCGATAGCCGATCCTGGGAGGTGCTCTACTACGGCGAGGGGTGCTGTGGCTCCAGCAGCTCATCGTCGCCGAGCAGTTCGTCCAGCTCGTCCGTCGAATCCAGCGCCTCCGAAAGTTCGCCGCCCAGCGGGTCCAGCAACTCGGAAAGCTTGTTCTCTTCCGAGTCCAGCCTGAGCAAGTCCAGCGTCAGCCAGTCCAGCGTCTCCAGCGCCAGTAAATCCAGCGCCTCCGGGAGTTTGCAGTCCAGCCAGTCTAGCACCCCGTCGGAAAGCGCTCCCTCTGAAAGCGGACCGCCGTCAAGCATGCCTTCCGAGAGCCCCGCTTCGGAGAGTGCCCCATCGGGAAGCGCGCCTTCAGAAAGTGGTCCCCCGTCGAGTGCGCCGTCGGAGAGTGCACCGCCGAGTGCGCCGTCGGAGAGTGCACCGCCACCCTCCAGTGCCCCTTCCGAAAGCGCACCGCCACCACCCAGCGGGCCTTCCGAGAGTGCCCCGCCACCATCGTGGGGGTCGGACAAGTCGACGGCGATCGTCCCGGCCAGTTGGGCCCCCGGGGGTTATACCGCGCTGTTTACGCTGGAATCGCCCGAAGTCCTCTTTGAGGACATTCTTTTGGCCCGCATTCCGCAGAAAGCGGCAACCCTCCAGATCGACCCGCGTTTTGTGGAGGTGTGCGAACCGGGCAGCCTCGTGGTTTCCGCGTGCGTGGCGGACGTGCCAGTCGTGGTCGGAGCAAGCGTGGAGGGGAACTGGGTCCGCGTGCGGTTTGCCGTCGAGAACGACAGGCAGGAGGTCCGACTCGTTCTCCGAGTGACCGGTGTCCGCCGCAGCTTTGCGGGCCTGCGGTTCCCGAACCGGTCGCGGCGGCAGTTCGAGGCGAACGAGGCCTTCATCAATAGCGCATACCCGCCCGAGTGATGAGCGACAGTTATTGGGGCTCGGCCAAGTCGTCTTCGTCGGTGAGCGAAAGTCAGAGCAGTTCTGACTTCAGCAGCGAGTCTTCGTCAAGTAGCAGCAGTTCGTCAAGTGGCAGCAGCCAGTCTGGGTCCAGCAGCGAGAGCCTGTCTGGAAGTGCGTCCCTCAGCCTCTCTGAATCAGTGGCCTTCAGCTCCTCACTATCCAGAAGCTCTTCCGCGAGCGAGAGCATTTCGGAGAGCCTTAGCCAAAGCCTTTCGCAAAGCCTGTCCGAGGCCTCGGCGGCGAGCGCTTCCCTCAGCTCTGCCGCAAGCGCTTCCATCTCGGACAGCGGGATCGCCAGTAGTAGCGCATCCGGGTCAGGCGCTTCAGGGTCGGCAGCATCCGGGTCAGGTTCTTCGGGGTCCGCGCCACCTGGGTCGGGCTCTTCAGGGTCGGCACCACCCGGGTCAGGCGCTTCAGGGTCGGCAGCGTCAGGATCAAGCCCGCCAGCGTCGGCCCCGTCGGGATCAGCACCGAGTCCGTCCGACTCGGGTAGTTCTTATTCCGCCGGTTATCAATCCGAATCCGGCTCCAGTGCCTCCTGGCCAACATCCAGCTCTTGGCCCGGCAGCAGTAGTAGCGCCAGTCCCTCTTGGCCCACATCCAGCGCGCCGCCCGGCAGCGGCAGCAGCGCCGGGAACTCGTGGCCGACATCCAGCTCGTAGTGGCAACATGGTAAGACATGGTTCTTTCACCGCAAACAGGCCTATCGTCGCAGGCCGGTTCGCAACGCGGCCCCTGGCGGCGGCCTGGCGTTGCTCGACGAATCTGGAGTTACACCCACGCGGTCGCCCGGTGGGTTGCCGCTGGCAGACCCACCCGGTCTGCCCAAGAAATCGCCCACCTGCTCGCGGCCCATTGTCTGCACTGTCAGGCTTACGATCCCAAGCAGCAACTCTGTGCCGCGTGCGGCTGCCGCATTGCACGCGGGCTAACACCCATTGCCAACAAACTCGCGATGGCCACCGAAGCGTGCCCGCTGGGAAAATTTCGCGCTTCCCCAGGGGAGAGATTGTCGATGGACGCGTTGCATGATTTCTTCGAACGGGTGTACGTGATCAATCTGAAACGCCGGCCCGATAGGCTACGCACGTGCCTGGCTCGCCTCCAGCGGCACGGCTGGCCGTTTAAGCCCCCACAAGTCTACGCCGCAATCGACGGCGACAAGGTGGGTGTGCCCCCCGAGTTCACGCAGGGCGGCGGGGCCTACGGCTGCCGTATGAGCCACCTCCGCATCCTTCAAGATTGCCTGATGGATGACGTATCTTCGGTGCTCATTCTGGAGGACGAGGCCGACATTACCGAGGGTTTTTCGGAGCGGGTGCGAGCGTTCCTGGAAAAAGTGCCCAGCGACTGGCAAGGCATCATGCTGGGCGGCCAGCATCACGCCCCGCCCATCCCGACCGGCATCCCCGGAGTGGTCCGCGTCCGCTACTGCCAGCGGACGCATGCCTACGCGGCCCGGCGCGATTACATGCAGGCCCTTCAGCGCCGCTGGGCCAATGCCACGGTGCACATCGACTGGCTCATGCGCGATTGGCAACACCAGCATATCGTCTACGCCCCGGAATCCTGGCTGATTGGCCAAGCGGGCGGCAGGTCGGATATTCGGGGCGCCGAAAAGCCCATGGAGTGGTGGAACTCTCAAGCCCAGCCGCCGGGTCCAGTGGCCGTCGCCTTGGTGACGCGGGACGTACTGGACGCGATGCTGCCGCTTGGGTTCCACCCCGGGATGGAGCGGGACGCAGACGGGATCGATGTGACGCTCAAACGCTGTCTGGCCGACGGGACGGCCCCACAACACCGCATCGAGGGCCTGAGACGATGGCTGGGGTGGATTCAGGCCGAATCCGTGGGCGGCCTGCTGCCCACCGTGTGGCATCCGCAGGCGACGACCGAACTAGTGCGGCAGGCATGGGCCGGCCCGGTGTATGAAGTGCGCGGAGAATCGGCCGAGGAGGCGTTTGGTTGCCTGCCGGCCGAGGTGCAGGAGCGCATGCGCCGGCGGGCGTCGCTCCGCACGAGCCCGATCATCCTCTTGTCATGCCCCCGAGCGATGGTCGAGCAACTCCACGCGCACGGTTTTCATCCCGGCTATTGGCGGGATCGCCAGACAGGGATTGATAAGGGGCTGGAGCGCATCTTCGCCGAAGTGCCCCAGGAGCGACGGATCGAGGAATTGCGCAAGTGGTGCGACTTTTTGTGCCGCGAAGGCGACCGCGATGGGCTGATAGTCGTGGCGCGGCACTCCCAGCTCAACGCCGCCATGCTGACGGCCGCCACCACGCGGCCGGTCGTGGAGATCAGGGCGGAGAGTATCGAAGAGTTGAAACGGGCTGTAGTAGGTGCGACATGAATTCCCCCGTCTGGCTCTACTGGGAAGGCCCCATGCCGCCGTACATCCGGCTGTGCCTGGACCTTCTCAAGGCGTACAACCCGAACGCCAGGGTGCTTGGTCCCGATGATTTGCCCGGGCTTGGATTTTCGCCCGAATTGCTCGATGCGATCGGCACGTGGCATGTCTGCCAGCGGTCGGACGCCATTCGGGCATGGCTCCTGGCGGAGCATGGCGGCGTCTGGTGCGACGCGGACTGCATCCCGCTGAAGCCCTTCGATCTCTTGGCGCGGGCGGCCGAAACCAGCCCTTGCGGGCTGCTGGCGTATCAGTCCACCGATCGCACGATCGGCGTTGCATTGTTTGCCGCGCGCCCGGGCGCAGAGCCGATTGTGCGCCTGCGGGACCACGTAGTCCAAATCGCACGGTCTGGTCGCAAGCCGGGCTGGTTGGAAGTGAGTTCCCAGCCGATGACCCGCATCGTCCACGAGATCGGCCGCCAGAGGTGCGTGATTCTGCCCTTTGACCACGTGAGCCCGATTTCGTGGCGGGATCAGCACCTGTTGTCTGCCAGGGCTCCCGAGCATGAGCACGCCGCGTGGCTGGCCGCTCGTCCCAACATCTGGACGTGCATGTTATCGAATCAACGCCTCAGCGACCCCGCCGCGGAGGACGACGTACCGCGTTTGACGCGGCACGAGCTGCTGAGTTCCGACCGGCTCTTATCGCATGTGTTCCGGGCATCCGTCGGGCGGCTGCACCCGCCGTCGCTGCCGGCCGGCCGGGCTGTCGTGACGCTCAACCTCTATGGCGATGGCATGCCCCACAACTTGCGCGAGTCCCAGCGGGCAGCCGCTGAGCGCTGGGGCGCGGAGTATGTCGAAATCACACGCCCCCTATTCGGTTGGCGTGAGCCGTACTGGGAAAAATTGAACCTCGACAAACACGCCGTCGCCTACGAGCGGGTCGTGTACTTCGACCGCGATGTCGTGGTGCGGGCGGACTGCCCCAACCTGTTTGAATGCGTGCCTGCGGAAGCTATCGGCGCGGTAAGCTCCGAGCAAGAGGGGCACAACTTGCTTCACCACGTGGTGCCCAAGATGCAACCGCTGTGCGACCTTTTGGGTGTGCCGCTGGACTTTAGCCACGAGTATATCAACTCCGGCGTGCTCGTTTTCAGCCCGCACCGGCATCGAGCGGTGTTCGAAGCCGCCCGGCTGATATGGGCGCTCACCGGCGATCACAGCTCGTGGGAGATTGGCGACCAGGGCCCCTTGAGCCTGGCCCGCCGGTGGACCGAAACGCCCCTGTGCCTGTTGCCTAGCGAGTTCAACCGCTGTGGCGCACGGCTCTGGGATCGGTGGACGCCTGTGATGGACGCCTTCATCTGGCACTTCTGCGGCTCCAAAAACTGGCCCCACATGGCCGATACCAACTGGCAGACGCTTCCATGACGCGGCCCAATCTGACGTGGCTGGAACTCGACATCACCTATGTCTGCGGCCTGGGCTGCGCTAACTGCAACCGCATGACGCAACTAGTGCCAGGGCGCCCAAGGGAGAATACTTGCATAGAGCATGTGGATCAACTCATCGCCGATTCGGAGCGATTGAACTATCCCTGGCGACAATGGTTTCTCGTCGGCGGCGAGCCGACCACGCACCCGGATTTGGGGGCCATCGTCCGCCGCATCAGCCAGTACCGCGATCGACGAGGGCCAGGGGCATTTCAGGTCGCCATCGCGACGCATGGTCATGGCGTGTCCGCGCGGCAGCGGCTCCGGGAACTGGTCCGGGAGTTTTCGTTCCTGCACGTGCGCAATTCGCAGAAGACCGGTCCCGTGCACCCCGAGTTCGTCGCGCCCTGCGTTGCCCCCATCGACCGTGCGCCCGAGGCCCTGGCAGGCCACCGCTTTGGTGGCTGTAACGTTTCATGGCACTGCGGCCTCGGGTTCAACTTCGCAGGTTTCTATTGTTGTGCCGTGGCCGGGGCGATCGACCGCATCCGCGGCGGCCACGCTCGTCTCACACGCTTGGAACAGGTGACCGAAGCGGCTGTGCGCGAACTTTACCAGGTCTTCTGTCCTTTGTGCGGGTACTATGCTGGGGCCGGACTGGTCCCCATTACAGGAGCCCGTCAAACGCTGATATCCGAAACCTGGCACGCCATGCTTGCCGCCGCTTCTCGGGCTTCTCCCAAAGCTTGTCCGCCGCGGTGAGCCCATGCTCTGGCCCGGCCGCCAGTGCGTGGCCAGCGAGGCCGACGAGAAGGCGCTGGCCACCTACCTCGCCGCCCTGAACTAGGCCGAACTTTCGGCCGCCCCGCGGTCCGCCCTGGCCCGTTGACGGCCCGCGACGCCGCCAGCGGCGGGTTTATCAGTCCCGCGACTCGATCTCTGCGATCGCCTTCTTGGCGTGCATCTGGACCAGGCGGTTCGGGTCGCTGGCGGCCTTTTTCAGCACCGGAAGGCTCTCCTTGGTGCCCCAGTTCTGAAGGGCCTGGGCCGCGTTGATCCGCAGCGAGACGTTCTGATCCTCGGCGAGGATCTTCTCGAGGGCCTTGGCCACCTCGCGGTTGGGCTCCTTCGGTTTCTTTCGCATGAGTTGATGCATGGCCGGAATCACCCGCGTCATCTCGCCCGATTCGAGGTCCGCCACCAGCGTTTTTGCCTCCTCGGCCGTAGGCGGCTTGGCCCGGTCGGCCTGCATCTGCCTGGCCTTTTCCGCCGCCTCCTTGGCCTTTTCGAGCGTCTCCTTGAGCTTTTCGGCCTGCTCCTTGGACTGCTCGGCCTGTTTGGCCCGCTCCGCCTCGCTCAACAGGCGATACGTCGCCTTGACCGGAATCTCCACGCCCAGGCCCCCTTTGCGAATCGTCACCTTCATCGAGAAGTCCAACTCGGCGGAAACCCCCTCCTGCTTGTCGAAGGTCCACTTCCCATCACCGGTGATCTCGAACGGCGGTTGGTCGCTCCCGGTGGCTGCCGCCCGGAACTCGTAGTGCTTGCGGAGGACCGCCAGCTTGTCGCTGGTGCTTTCGATCGTGTAGGTGGTGCGTTCCCGGGCGGGCACAAAACCTTCCTCACGGGCAAAGGGGCCGAAGCGCGGTGGGCCGCTGTCCTTCATGACCACCCCAGAGCCCCGGTCCACGGTCCAACTCGGCTGGCCCGCGCCCGAAAGCGGCTCGATCATCAACTCGGAAAGCTCTCCCAACAGGAACGGCAAATGCGAGGTCCCCTCCTGGCGCGCGATGTTGCCGAGCGGGTCGACGGTCAATTCGGTGGTGCGAGCCAGCCCGTGCGGTCCCACGCCCGTCATCGGCGAGAACGGATGCATCCTAGGCCCCATCCCGTGCGGCGGCCCCACGCGCCCAGGCCCACGCGGACCGCGCGGCATCCCGGGCCCGGGCGGCATCCCCGGCCCACCTCCCTTGGACCGCGAATGCTCCATCAACGTCCCCCGGAAGCTCAGCACGGCCTTGTCCTTGTCGGCCGAAAGGACCGTGTAGATCGGGCTGCCGGTCATCTCCAGCAGTTCGTCGCCCAAGTCCACCTCGATCTTCACCTGGTAGGCATAGGTCTTCCCCGGTTTCCAGCCGTAGCGAAGCCCCACGGCGGTAGCACCTGGCGCGCTCTTGGCCCCGGCCGCACCGGCCATCTTGCCGGCCTCGCCCGACGCCGCGCCGCCGAACGCGCTTTGCTCCTGCGACTCGAGGAACTGCCGGTCCTGGTCGCTCAGTCGATCCACCGGCACGCTGATGACCTTGCCGTCCTCCTTCTTGAGTTTGACCGTGGTCCCGTCGGACTCGACCAGTTCGGCCCGGATCGAGAACTTCCCGCTCTTGTCCTTCCATGTCCTCACCTCACCCGCCGCCGGGGCCACCAGCAACACCACACACACGAAAGAGATTACGGTCTTCATTGCATTTGCCCTTTGTTCAGTACCCTCCGCCGGATCGTAACTTTCCGCACAACGCCGAAGCCTGACGCGGTCACCCGAACTTGCCCTAAAGCGTAGCCCACGACCTCTGCCGCTCTTCAAAGACCGCGCCCCAGCCCGCCGACGGCGACGCAATTCCCGCTAGGACGACAATCAGGGTCAGGATGATTCTCTTCACGGCTCGCATTATACACGAATCGG
The DNA here is from genome assembly GCF_054657335.1 of Thermopirellula anaerolimosa. Classification (NCBI taxonomy): domain Bacteria; kingdom Pseudomonadati; phylum Planctomycetota; class Planctomycetia; order Pirellulales; family Thermoguttaceae; genus Thermopirellula; species Thermopirellula anaerolimosa. The sequence continues at coordinate 206,201 of NZ_BAAHYX010000007.1, read as the reverse complement.
TCAAACCTCCGTCCATTCCTCTGGTGTTATCCCAAACCCGAGCATGGCTTCCCGTTTTGCGCTTTCGAGCGTCTGGTGCCAGGTGTCGGCGAACGATTCGCCAGCCGCATTGATGTAGAGCAGGAAGAATGCACCTTCCTCTTCCGAAATCTCCAGCGACACTGGGTTCGGTAGCTGCTCCGTCGGCACTGGCTTTTGATCTACGATTGCACCGATGTAGTTCGTGGATGGTCCAGTTGTCTTCCTTACTTTTGCGCGAAGCCTCATTTTCATGGTCCTCTTCACGGTGTGACTGGCAGGTGCAAGTTTTCCAGTGGAGGTCCGCCAGCGGGATTGGGCACCTCGAAATGCACATGCGGGCCGACATTGCCGTGCGTGGGCAACAAATCGCTTGTGGTCATTCGGAATTGCCGTCCATCGGCTGATCGATATACGCCCGGCGCAATTTCTTTGTAGCCAGCACCGAGCCATTTCTCAGCAGAGCTTAGCGCCACATCTGGGCTGACTGGTCCGTGGCTGCCGAGGTTCCCCCAGCCTTGCGGCACCTTGGGTGCGCCCCCTGGTGTTGCGCTTGGGGCGCCTCCTCCAGGCGGTTCAACTGGGCACATGTTATACACCAGCGCGCCCAGCAGGGAGACGCGATAAAGGTGCTCCCCCTCCACCGTCATGTTGTATACGCGGTGGACGCCTGGCACACGCTCGCGGCGTAAGAGCGTCAGCCGGCCCGCGATTCCCTGGAGATGCTCCCCCTCTCGCAACGCCTCCGTCGGGATGAAGTCCCCTCGATCCAGACTGTAGAACTTATGCGACCCTGTGGGCCGCACTCGCTCTTGCCGTCCCTGCTCGTCCGCCACGGTCAACTCAAACACGTTCGCGTTCAGGTGGTTGACCGTGGTCAGCACAACCCGGCCCCGGCCGCACCGGCCATCTTGCCGGCCTCGCCCGGCGCCGCGCCGCCGAACGCGCTTTTCTCCTGGGCTTCAAGGAACTGCCGGTCCTGGTCGCTCAGTCGATCCACGGGAACGCTGATGACCTTCCCGTCCGCCCTTTTGAGCTTCACCGTGGTCCCGTCGGACTCGACCAGTTCGGCCCGGATCGAGAACTTCCCAGTCTTGTCCTTCCATGTCCTCACCTCAGCCGCCGCCGAGGCAACCAGCAACAACACGCACACCAAGAAGATTACGGCCTTCATCAGACTTCCCCTTTGTTCACGGCCCTCGGTCAGATCACTCTAATTTTCGGCACGACTCCGAAGCCTGACGCAGCCACGCGAACGTGGCCCAGCGCGAACCCCACGCCCTTCGCCGCTCTTCAAACACCGCGCCCCAGCCCGCCGATGCCAGCGCGTTCCCGCCAGCGTGAGCAGCGCGCTCAGGCACAACATCGTTCTCTTCACGGCTCCTATACATTGCCGTTTGCCACCCGTCGTCTATGCTCGCCGCTTGGGATCACATGGCTCGTCAACCAGGGTCCATTGAAACATGTCTTTGAAATCCTTGTAGCACTCTTCGCATATCCAGTGGTAGCGATCGATAGTCGTGTAGCCGACATTCACGCCTTCACCCTGTTCGGAAAACTTGGCTCCACAAAACTCGCAGTGGTCGTGCTCCCAGCCCTCGCGGTATTTCCTATAGGTTCGCCTCAACAGCGACACGCCTTTGAGGAATCTTTCCTGTCCTTGGAGCCGCCAGTCTGTCATGTCTGCCATAATACACCTATCGCCGCTTGGGAACCATGCTCCCATCTGGCATGATGCGATACCAGGTTCCATCGGACGCTCGGTAATCCCAGTGTGGTCCAACCGGTGGCGGATGATTCAGGTCCGGGTGGAAACTCTCACCAGTCGCCGGATTGTAATAGTTCCCTTGGTCGCTGCCCGGTGTGCTCCCTGGTTTCCCTCTCCACTTCGTACCGAGAGGCGCTTGAGCAGGGTCGTTTCCCGGCCACGCGGGTTTTGCGCCTTGGGCAACTGTACTCGCTGGAGTAAGTCCTGCTGCCTTGGCGGCGGTCGGGAAGGTCGCGGGCGCGTACTTGCCGGCAGCGTAGATTCCGCCGGCAGCAGTGCCGGCAAGCGCCCCGGTGCCCCCCGCGGCGCGACGCGCACGTTCCCACGCGTCAAGCTCTTGCTGATTCGAAATGTCGTACCCACTAGCACCCTCGACGATCTGGTTGACGCCCACGACGTCACCGGCGACGGCTCGGCCAAACCGGGCCCATTCCGAAGTTGTGCCCCTAAACGGCTTCCCGGTCTGCGTCTCCACGATGCCCACGCAGCGGTTGCCCAACTGCCGGCCCGCTTCGCCCGTAACCAAGGCCTTCGCCCCACCGTAAATCTCGTTGACGAATAACTCGTTCGAGAAAGCCTTGATTGCCTCCCGCCACTCATCCCACCCCCACCACAGGCCTGTGGGATCGACGGCCAACGCCGGGTTGTTCCCCACGTAGCGGTAGACGTTGAAGTCGCCAGCATGGAAGCCGAGCGGGTCTTGGCTCAGCCAGCGGCCAACGGCCGGATCGTACCAGCGGTTGAGATTGTTCTGAAATCCGGTGGTCTCATCGAACGCCCGGCCGGTGAAGCCGAAGAGGAAATCGACGGCGGCGTTGGTCTCGGACTTGAGGTTGCCGAAGCTGTCGTACACGCGATGATTGGCAACGCTCGTGACGCCGGTTTGGGCATCATACACGGCCAAATCGCCGACGGTGCCGAGGCGGTCAGTGAGCGGCCAGAGAACGCTGCCCGGCGTTTGCGGGTCCGTCACCTGCTCGTCGCTTAGCACCTGGTCCACCGCCGGCCCCCACAGGTACCGATGACTCAAGTCCTCGCCCGTTACGTCGCCCGTACCCTCCTTGTCGAACTCCAGGACGATCTGGTTGCCGTCGTAGGCGAACCAGGTCTGATGGTCCACCGTGCCGTCGCCGTCGCTATCCACCGTCTCGCCAATCCAGCGGTTCTCCGCGTCGTACAAGTACGTGACGATCTGCACCGCATCACCGCCGAATACGGCCCGGTCGGTCACTTGAACCAATCGATTCCTGTTGTCCCACGTGTATTGCGTGATGTCCGTGTCGCCGCCGTCCAAAACGCCGTCTTCGTCCACGTCGATGAACCGAGCGATGCGGTTGCCTTCGGCGTCATAAAGATACCGATACGTGCCGTCGGACAACAGGCGGTTGCCCGCACCGATCACGTAGCCGGGATTGGTGCGGTTTCCATTGGCATCATACGCGTAGGATTCGTCAGCCGGGCTCCCCGAATAGTCAGCCCCGATCAACTGCCCTGTGGCGTCGTAGCTGTACGTGACGGTACCGTCCGAGGATGTGGCGGAGGCCACGGGGGTTACATCAGAATAGTAAGTACCGGCCACGAGAGCCTCCGGGATGCCCTTGGTGTCGTGCACGGGCAACATACCCTCGCCCACACCCACCGGCCCGATCACCGGCAAGCCACCGTTGGGCAGCCAGGAAGAAGGGATTAAGGATTCAGGATTGGAGACGAGAGAGGAGCCTTCACTGCTGTAGGTCCAACTGTACGAGGCCAGCGTACTTTGGCCCTGATGATACACCAGGCCGGTCAGGCGGCCGGAGGAATCGTACTCGTAATCGGCCTGCACGACCAAATCCTCGTCGAGATACCGGGTGATGGTGGCCACCTGGCCGCTAGAGTTGTAGGTCAGCACGATTTGCTTCTCGGCCACGGCATTGCCGGCCGTCTGGCCGGTCTGGGTAATCTGGACCAGGCGGCCCTCGGTATCGTACTCGTAAGTATTGAGGAAGTCGGCTGTGCCGTCAATCGAAGTAGCCATACTGGCCGGCTGGGTACTCTGGCCCTCGTAGGTATAGGTCAGCACGACGGTCGGGCCCGAAACGCTCGTCTGGGTCACGCCGACCAACCGGCCTTGACTGTCATAGGTGTAGCTCGCGGAGGAGAAATCATCGGATTCCCAGACAATCCGGCCCGCCGAGTCGTAGGCGAACTCGATCGTGTTGAGGGCGTTTTGCTGGGCGTCGGCGTCGGTGGTGTTGGCGTACCAGGTCTCCGTGACCACCCGATGCTGGGAGTCATACTCGTACTGCCGGACCTCGCCGTCGCGGTCCACGTACCGCACCAGGTCGCCCGCCGTGTCGTAGGTATAGTACCTGCTCTCGTCCAGCGGGTCGATCTCTTGGATCAGCCGGTCCTCTTCGTCGTAGACCCACTCGGTCGTGTTCCCCTCCGGGTCCGTGAGGCTGGCCAGGTTGCCGTCCTCGTCATACGTGAGCGTGGTCACGCCCCAGTTGCCGTCCACCAGAGCGGTGAGCCGCCCGCTCAAGTCGTAAACCGTCTGCGGCCCGAGATCGCTCGGGGCCACGGATCGCAATGTGGCGCCGCGGTTGCTTGCGTTTTCATCGGCGTCCAGGACAAGAAAGGCGGTAACACCAGAGCGGATGGCCGATCCCAGGGTGCTGGGCGTGGTGTAGGCGCCCGCGGCGGTGGTGGCCAGGGCGGTCAGGAGGGTGTCGAAGTCAGTATCGTCGGGGCCGCTGTAGGTGGGAGCGGTAGGCGGGCCGCTGGGGGGCGTGCCCGTCTCCGTGTGGCTCGAACTCGGCGTCGAGCTGCTGCTGGAGTAGCTGCCGCTCGTGGTCGAACTGGTGCCGTTGACCGTCGAGGTCTGCGTCCACGTGCTATTGCTGCTGGTGGTATGCACCTCGGAGTGGTCGGAGACCGAGCCCAGAAGCGTCCAGATCGGCCAACCGCCGGACCCAACCGTGACACTCCACGCGCTGAGGGTCGTCGTGTGCCACTCGTCGTGCGTGCTGCCGGTCGAGTCGCTCACGTAGCTGGTGGAACTGGAGCCCCCCGGCCCGCTGTAGGACGAGTTGCCCTCCGCATGGCCCGTGGTCGTGCCATCGGCCACGTGCTCATAGTCGTAAAACGAGACACACGTCTCGCCCGGCTCGTCGTAAGCCTTGTCATACTCAGCCGAGCCGCTGTAGGTCCAGTTGCCGTGGTACGTGTAGCTCGAAGAGCCGCTCGTGGTGGTCCCGGGCACCACGTAGGTGTAGCCCCCGGGGTACGTGTAGGTCCCGCCGGGATACGTCTCGGTGCGGCTTGCGCTGCCGTTGGCGTCATAGGTATACGAGCCGGCCCAGGCCTCCTGCAAGCTATAGAAGCCCACCTCCCCGTCCTCGCTGAACGAGCCCACGTCGCTGACCACAAAGCCGTAGTCGTCCCAGCCGACGTAGCTCCAGTGGCCGCTGGAGTGGCTGGTGACGTTGGTCGTCGCGTAGTCGGAGAACCAATCGCCCGAGCCATTGTAGTCCCACGACTCGGCATACTCTTCGCTGTAGTCGTAGAGCCCGACCTCGCCCCCGGGCCCGAACACGCCCCACTCGAAGTAGTCGGAGCCCCAGTCGTAGCCGAACGACTCGCTCCATGCCCAATCGTTGGAGGCGGTGGTGGTGGCATCCGCGTAATCGTAGTCGTAATCGCCCCAGGCCGACCAGCGGTACAGTTCCAGGTCGCCCTCCGAAAGCGTGTAGGCGCCGATCGGCCCGTCCTCGGTCACCAATCCGGCCTCGTCGTACCCGTAATCGTAGGTGTAGTCATCCGAGATGCTCCAGCCGCCGCCCCAGTCGGTGGAGGTTCCTGCGTTGGCGTAGCTGAAGTGGTTTGAACCTGTCTCGGCGTAGTGATAGATCGAGTTGGAGGATTCGCTCGACGAGTAGAGGCCCAAGGTGCTATCGGGCGTGTAGGCGGTCGATTCGAAGTAGTGGTACTGGCCGCCGCCGGAGCCCGACTGCGTACCGCTGTACGAGTGCCAGCCGGTGGTATAGTCGGCCGTGTAGGTGTAGTACGCTGAGCCGGTGCCGCCGGAGGTCCAGGTCCACGACTCGTTTTCGGCCCACAGGTACGCGCCGGTCTGGTCGTCGTCCAGGAACGTGCCTGCGTCGCTGAAGGTGTAGTCCCAATTGCCCGACTCGGTGTAGGAGGAATTGCCGGTGTACGAGCCGAGCCAGTGTCCGTCGTCGACCGAAAAAGTGTAGGTGGCCGAGTTGCCGTAACTCCAGGTGCCGTTCTCGCTTTCGTCGAAGCTGTAGCTGCCGTTTTCGGTCGAACTGACCAAAAGCCCGGCCGTATCGTAGGTGTCGACGTAGTGGCCGTCCTCGCCATAGGTATAGCCGTAGGTCCACCCTTCGGTGTCGGTGAAAGTAGCTGTGTAGGTTTGCGTGGTGTTGGCGTCGGTGCAGGTCCAGCCGTCGGTGCCCGAGCCGTTATAGCTGTAGGTCTCGATGGCCTCCTCGTCCCAGGACCAATCGGCGGTGGTTACGGTGGGCGTGAAGTTCCCCCACTCATCGTACGCGTCGCTGCCATCCCAGGTCGAGGTCTCGGTGTAGCCGTAGCTCCATCCCGAGGTACGCCCGCCCCAAGCAAAACTGTAGCTGTCGGTGCCGTTGGCGATCCAATCTTCGCTATAGTCCCACTGTTCGTGGTACGTGAAGGTACCGGTTGAGCCCGAGGCGTCGAACGTCCCGTCTTCCGAGTAGCTGCTTGCCGAGGTCTCGTCCACCGACTTCGTGTAGTCGTAGGTGGAGGACTGGGACGTGTAGGCGTCCAGGTACCCGTACGAGTAGCTCCCCTCTTCAAAATAATCGTAGGTGTCGCTGGCCGACTCGTCGTACGAGTAATCCCCGGTGGTGCCGTTCGGCGTGACGCTCCCGTGTTCAACGTAGCTCCAGTTCCAGAGGCCGGCGCTGGAAAGCAGGTAGTCCCACTCGTTCGTCACGCTGCTGTAAGTGGTCGTCGAGGTATCCAGGTAGTCCCCCGACTCGTCGGACGTGTAGCTGCCGTTGCCCCATTCGGTGAGCGTGTAGGTGGACGTGACCCCCGAGGCCCCGAAACTGCCCGACTCGTCCCGCGTGAAGCCCCAGTGGCTCTCATTGTGCCAGTCCCAGGTGGTCGTCAGCCACAGGCCGTCCGAGGTCCCGTCGTAGTCCGCCACCGAGTCCGAGGTCCCTTCCTCGTGGCTCGTGAACGTGCCGCTGTAAACGATCACGCCCCCGGTCAGCGAATAACTCCCGCTGGCATGGTAAGTGTAGATGTACGTGCCCGGCTGGTTGATCGTGTAGTGGTAGCTCAGCACTAGGCCGGTCACGTCCGCCACCTCATCGTAGAGCGTCGTCTGGTTGATCGACACGTCGATGGTAAACGTCCCGCTGGTGGCATCGCCGGTCACGTCCATGTCGTAGGTGGTGGTGGCCGTGTTGTGGATCGTGTACTGCCCGTTGGCGGTGGTCACCGTCTGGTCGAACGTGTCGGTCGAGCTATAGCTGTGGCTGGTTGGGGCCGTGGTGTCCGTCAGGTAGGGCAGAAAGGCCCCGCTCAGCGTGGCCACCGGCAGGAAGGTGCCGATCTCCAGCGCGTCAAAGACCCCCGGGGTCGGGTCTGAGCCCACGATGATCGTGTCCAGCGAGGCAAAGCTCGACGCGACGGCCCGCTCGTACGCCTCCGCGGCCGACGTGAAGTCCGACCCTGGCCCGCCTGGATACGAGTATCCTCCTCCGCCGGAACCCGCCTCCGGCGCATCCTCCAGCGTGAACGTAAAGCTCGCCCATTGGCCGTACAGGTACGTGGCGTTGATCCTGTCCCACTCCGCCACCCGGGCCCGCAACGTCACCTCGCCGTTGGCCAGCCCGATCGGCGTGTAGCGGAAATTGCCGTCCAGGTCGGTGAGCGTCGTGCCGTCGATCTGGTCGTCGCCGTTGTGATCGAACTGGACCGTCAGACGGGCCTGCTCGCCCTGCCGGCTCGCCTGGCCCAGGATGTCCGGGTCCGCGGTAATGTTGTCCGAGCTTGACTCGCCGGTGTCGTTTTCCAGATGGAGGTTGGTGACCAAGGCCGGGGTGACGGCCACGAGCGTGAAGGTGAGCGAGGCCCACGGGCCCTGCGTGCCCTGCTCAGTGCCGGTGCCGGCCACGACCGCCCGCACCTGGAGCGTGATCTCACCCGGCTGCAAACCCCGCGGTGTATAGGTGAAGTGCCCCTGGTTGTCCGTCAGCGTGGTCCCTTCCGCGGTCCCGTCGCCATTGGTGTCGACCTCGATGGTAAGGCCCAAGAAACTGGCCACCCCCGTCACGTCGCCCGCGATCCGCGGGTCGGTGGTCACCAGGTCGGTGGCCGACTCGCCGGTGTCGTTGACCAACTGGAGGTTGGCCACTGTCGGGCCAGCCGCCTCCTCCAGGGTAAACGTGAATGAAGTCCAGACCCCGACAAGCTCCATCGACGTGTCGGCATCCCACTCCACGGCCCGTGCCTGCACCGTGATCTCGCCCGGCTGGAGCCCCGGCGGCTTGTACCGGAAATGCCCCGCCTGGTCGGTCCGCGCCTCGCCGTCCGCCTCGCCGTCGGCGGTCCAGTCGAACTCGACCTTGAGGAACGCCAGCGGGCCGTCGTTGGCCACGTCGCCCACCAGGGTCGGGTCCGTGGTGCTCCAGGCCCCGCCGGCATCCTGCGTCCCGTTGGCCAAGCCGAGCGCCGTCACCCCCGGGGCATGGTTCACGCCATCCGCCAATGTGAAGCCCAGCGAGGTCCAGCCGCCGTAGACGTAGGTTGACTGCCCCGCGTCCCACCTCTTGGCCCTGGCGTGAATCGTCAGCGGGCCGAGCGGCAGGCTTGCGGGCGTGTGGGTGAACTCGCGATCCTCGACCACGGTCGAGGCATCGACCGTCCCGTCCCCATCGTAGTCGAACTCGACGCTTACGTCCGTGCTGTTGCCCCTGCTGGAAATCTGCCCGGTGAGGGTCGGGTCAGTGGTAATCAAATCGTAGGGCGACGTGCCCGTGTCGTTGAGCAGCTTCAACAGCGTCACTGCGGGCGGCTCGTCGTCCACGACCAGAAGCGTCGCGCTGGTCATGCTCCCCAAGGTGTACGACGAGCCGGACATCGAACTCGACTGGAGCCGCAGCACGACCGTCTCATCCGTCTCAACCAGCGTGTCGTCCACCGGCGTAACCGCCAAAGTCACCGAGGCTTCGCCGGCGGCAAAACTGACGCTGCCGCTCATCGACGGCCCGGTGTAGTCGGCGTTCAGGCTCGCCGTGCTGGAGCTGTCGATCGTGTAATAGACCGTCAGGCTGCCGGAGGTGACGTCGCGGGTGAACGTGAAATACCCCGACTGGCTCGGCTCCGCCGCATTCTGCGTGGCAGCCACGTTGACCGTGGCCGGCACATCGTCGTCCGCTACCAAGAGGCTGGCGCTACTGGAACTTCCCAGGGCGTAGGAGGAACTGGATTGCGAGTTTGCCTGGAGCCGCAACACCACGCTTTCGGTCCCCTCAACCAGCGTGTCGTCCACCGGCGTAACCGCCAAAGTCACCGAGGCTTCGCCGGCGGCAAAACTGACGCTGCCGCTCATCGACGGCCCGGTGTAGTCGGCGTTCAGGCTCGCCGTGCTGGAGCTGTCGATCGTGTAATAGACCGTCAGGCTGCCGGAGGTGACGTCGCGGGTGAACGTGAAATACCCCGACTGGCTCGGCTCCGCCGCATTCTGCGTGGCAGCCACGTTGACCGTGGCCAGGGCGTCGTTGTCTGTAATCAGCACACTGGCGCTGCTGGCCGACCCCAGAAGGTACGATGAGCCGGAGCCCGAACCCGACTGAATCCGCAGCACCACCGTTTCGTTGCCCTCCACCAGGCTGTCGTCCACGGGCACAACGTTCAGCGTGACCGAAGAAGCCCCGGCCGAAAACGTCACGCTGCCGCTCATCGACGGCCCGGTGTAGTCGGCATTCAGGCTCGCCGTGCTGGAGCTGTCGATGGTGTAATAGACCGTCAGGCTGCCTGAGGTGATGTCCCGGGTGAACGTGAACACACCGTTCTGGGCCCCCCTTCTGCGGCGTCCTGGGTGGCCGAAACGTTGATCGTCGCAGCCACGTCATTGTCGTAAATCAGGCACGTTGCGGAACTCGGGCTGCCTATAGAATACGACCCGCCCGAGCCCGAACCCGACTGAATCCGGAGCAGCACGGATTCGGTGGCCTCCACCAAGCTATCGTCGATCGGGGTGAGGCTGAGATTCACCGTCGATGAACCGGGGGCGAAGGTCACGCTTCCAAAGGTGGCTGGAGAGCTGTAGTCCGACCCGTAAGCAGCCGTGCTCGCCGACTGGTCGATCGAGAAGCTGACCATCAGGCTGCCGACGGTGTTGTCCCGCGTGAAGACGAAATAGCCCGCCTGGCTCCCTTCGGCGGCGTTCTGTCCCAAGGCCACGGTCACCGTGGTGAGCAACTGCCGGGTCTCCAGCTGCTCCAACACGAGCCGCCGCGTTCGGCCATAGCCCGGTCGCCTGGAATTCTTCCTGGCCTTGAATCCCAATCTCGCCAGCGTCTGGCGCCACATGCTGATGGGCAGATGCATCGGCCGAACCTCCCGACAGCCGTTGAGCCTCGGCGCAAAACCCTTTCGCACGCCAACCTGGAGGTCGGCACCCAACCGATCGCCCAGACTGGCTACCGCTGTGCGATAGGAGCCGAAGCAAGCGCGAAATGCGCAACGAAGAGCCAGGAGGAACACACCAGGCCCAAACCGTCCGCACCGTCCACGCACGCTCAGGCCCGCCGCCCGAGGGCAGTTGGCCCACGGACAGGCATTTCCACCGCGACGCCCGCATGGTTAGCACACCGCATGCATTTCGTCAAGTATCCCCCTGATGGGATTTCGCTGCGAGCTGCGTTTCTTACCGGAGCCCCGGACCGGCGGCCCGGACGGAGCGGAGCCGATGCCCACCGGGGGCCAGTCTTGAGGCTGCCCAGCCTCACCTTGGAAGTCTTGAGAAACCACGGCCCACGAATCTCCAGGTCAACTGATTACGGGCCAAGGACTTGGGGAGACAATCGCGCGTTATTCCGCCTTCCAGTATCCAGTAAGACGAAGGGGGGTATAGACGCGGGTTCCCCGTCCAACCCAAGCTGCCTATCGGTCCGGGGAACTGGTCGACCCGCTCCCTGGGAAAGCCAGAGCGAGCCGGGTACAGTAGAACAGCAAACCGGTCAAGGCGTCGGCAGCTTGCGTGAAGTCTTCCCCACGCGGCGTTTCAGTGGTTACGTGGTCCCATGCCCAGTCTTGGCGAACTGCTCCACAGCGGTCTTCGGCTCCATCAAGCCGGCAATCTCCGGGAGGCCATGGCCCTTTATCGGGAGGTGCTCGCCGTGCGGCCGGAACAGCCGGATGCCTTGCACCTACTCGGCGTGGCTCTCTATCAGACTGGCCAACTACCGCAGTCGTTGGAGCATCTTCGCAAGGCACTCCAGCTTCAGCCGGCCAACCCGGCCTACGCCAATAGCCTGGGCGTGGCGCTATTGGGGGCCGGTCGTACCGACGAGGCAGCCAGGTATTTCCGCCGGGCCTCGAAGCTGAAGCCGGACTATGCGGACGCGTACTCGAACCTGGGAAACGCCCAGTTCGAGCAGGGCCTTTACGTCGAGGCGGTCACAAGCTGCCGGCAGGCGTTGGCAATCCAACCCGATCACGCCGACGCCCTCTACAACCTGGGCAACTCCTTGGCCGCGCAGGGACATCTCGATGGTCGCGAGAGCGTGTTCAATTTCCCACAGTAGTGTTATGCTGACCAGCTGAGTATACACATGCGGAATGTGGAATCAGTAGCCAAGATAGTCGGACGTTGGGATCCAGCTGACGTGGCGTTCATTCGTTCGCTTAAGTACGAAGGTAAAGGACTAGGAAAGGGTGCCGAATTGCGGCTTGAGTGCATCCTGGAGCGCCGGGACATCGCTCGCCACGGCTGGCCTTCGGAGACCAACCCGCGATTCAAGGTTGACCTGCGTTTTGCGGACGTATCCGATCTCAGCATCAAACAATTCGGCGACGGGGATACTCAGATCACGGGCTTCGACATTGCCGATCTGTCCGATCGCGGTTGGGACCGAGTCAAGTACGAGGTTCAAGACTACGAGAACAGCCGTATACACTTCTTTTGTGCCGACATCGAAGTCATGGACGTAGCATCGATTTGACTGTCTCCCGTGCGGTACTCCTATGTCACACGGTATGGCGGCTAAGAGGTCGACGTCGACGTTCCCGCGTTGCAACGTGGGACGGGTACTTTTGTGCGCCCTGTTGGCCGGGTGCTGCTTCTGGCTGGGACTCGGCAAAGAGCCGCCATCGTATCGAGTAAACCGCGCTGCTGCAAGCGCGATCTCGCTGCCCGCACCCCAGACGCGCCCCATTGAGGCGGTCCGCGTCGGCCAGCGGGTCATCGCCCGCAATCCGGAGCTTGGCGAAGCGGAGCGGTCCACCGCGACGGCGGTCGATCCGGCCACGTGGCGCAAGCTGCGCCTGGTGGCCGACAACCGCTGGGAAGACGGTACGGTCGATCCCATCGAGGTGGAAACTCTTCAGCCGCCGGAGTGGGTCGCAAAGCACGGGGCCCACGTCGGCGCCCTGGTGCCTATCCCGCTGGACCTGGTCGAAATGGGCCTGCCCGAAGGCCTGCACGCTCGGGTGATGGCCAACGACCCCTGCCCTTCTATCGAACCCGGTCCGGGCAAGGTCGTGCTCACCACCGTCAACCACCTCAACCGGGACGTGTGGGAGGTGACGCTCACCGACGATCAGGGCCGCAGCGAGCGAGTGCGCCCCACTGGGCTGCACAAGTTCTACAGCCAATCGCGCGGGGAGTGGGTTTCGACCCGCGACCTCCGGCCATGCGAGCAACTGAGCGGCCTGCGCCGCCCGCTCACGGTCACCCGGGTTCAGCGTATCCCCGGCGTCCACCGCGTGTACAATATGACCGTCGAGGGGGAGCATGTCTACCACGTCTCCACCTTGGCGGTCGTGGCGCATAATTTGAATTGCGCCGAACGCGCGGACGCAGCGGCGCGGCGACACGGTGGGATAAGATTGGAGGAAAAGGGGCACTACCGATTCCCGAGTAGGAGAGCCGCACGGCAAGCCGCGTCCGAAATCGCGGGAAACATGGGAAGAAACGTCGAGCCCATCCATCTAAAGGACTTCCGGGGTGTGCCACCCCAAATGAAGAATTCCATGCGCGTGATCGGACGATCTTCCAAGGACGGCAGCGTTTGGTGGCGCGACGATTTCCTAGGGCATCCACGGTTTGGTGCCGGCCCTCATATTAACGTCCACGTCGACGGGATCGACTTCCACCTGTGGTACTGAGGTAGACAATGAAGGCGTACTGGTTCTATACATGTGAGCTTGGGCATAGATGGACGTTGTTTCGCGAGGAGGACGCCGCTGAAGCCCCAAGTGACGCCATTTGCCCACAGGGTCACGAAGCTGTTACACTTCAGAAACAACGCTTGCTGGACATGGTGCAGGTTGCCATTCGTCCGGCTGCCCGTGTCGTCGATCAGAGAACCGGCCGCATAGATCATGAGTACGAGTATTACCTCGTCGTAACCGACCTTCACAACAATGTTGAACGCATGTCCCGGAAACCGCTCAGTTGGAGCGATGCCAAGGCGGCCCTCGACCGATTTCGTGTCCGACCAGACAAGCCTGGAACGGTAACCGCCGAGCGCGCGTGGGAGATCATGGATGTGCTCGACGCGGAACCGACACGTGGGGCTGAAGGCTTGCGGTAGACATTGATAGACGCGGGGGGTGCAAGCTCGCTGGTGCGGTCTGGATGAATAGGTTTGGTCAGGTCACGGCAAGCCAACAGTCCCGCAGACGGTTAGTTTGAAGGTAAACCAGATGAACGGCAGCGCGAAGAGTTCCCATTCGGACCAGGATCTGGCAGCGACGAAGAGGCGGTCACGTTTGCTGGGGTTCGTCGGCGCAATGCTGGTGCTGGCCGTCGGTCTGCAATTCGTCGCGAAACCGCCCAAGCCGGAGCATAGGGAGCTGCTGGTCTTCGACCTGGGCCTCATTTTCATCGGTTGCGGGCTGATCGGCGCCTCGTGGACGCGGCGCCGCTGGATCGGAGCGGCCTGCGGCCTGGCCGTGGGCCTGGCTATCGGCGGAGCGGCCCTGTTGAAGGCCGGTCGCGAGGCGACCGACCGGAAAGAGGGAAGCAGGCCGACCGCGTCGGAGATGGAAGGAGAGGCAATCGTCGAAGGCATCCTCCGCCTGGACGAAATGCACTTGGAGCAGCTCGCGAGCGTTCGCGATCCTGCGACCGCCCAGCGAGCCGGCGAGCGGATTTCTGAGCTGACGAAGTTGCGAGCCGACGCTAGACAGCTCTGGGAAGACTACTGCCGGGGTGCGTCGCCCGATCTGGTGAAGCGTGTCGCAGCGAAGCACGAAAGCAAGTGGCAGCAACTGGACGAGCGGTTTCGCCGTGAGCGCACTCGGATCGAAGCAATTCCGTCGGTGCGGGGCGCGGCGTCCGTGCTGTGCAACCATGAAAGGACGGTCCCGTGAGCCGGCTGCGGCGATGGATCGGGTCGCCGGTTTGATTGAGTCGCTGCTCCAAGGGTGAGGTGGCAACCTGCCGCATCGCCATGCGAAGGTGACAGGCTGCCGGGGGCACCCTCTGCGCTCGCGCTTTGAGTAAACCAACCGGTCGGGGTCACGGCGGCCCGAAATAAGCGCTTGCGGGTTTACAGCCTCGGCGTTCTCTGGTTGGTAACCCGCTAGCGCCTGGTTCGCAGCCGTCCGATTCGTGTTGCACCTGCCGAACCGGACGCGAAATCCATAACCCTTTGTCATAACGGCAGTTGCGCCATCGACTATCGCGCGAGTGGTTACGAAGAGCGTTCTACTCGGGGAGCTTCTTCATTTTCTACCAAACCGCCGACCGGCCAGTTGACGCCCGTGCCCCGGATTGAGGGGTCGCGGGCGTTTCGCTTTAACCCGCTTTTCTGCAAGGATTTGCGTCGATTAGCCCGGCGGCTGGGCGCTCTCGATTTCGGGAGAGTTCTATCCGGGGTCGAAGGCAACCCCATAGGTTTGCCATCGCGGCCCGAACCTTCGGCCTCGAACTCTCTGACTCTCTGGTGAACAGGCTCGTCGAGTTAACAGCCCGGCTTGCTGGCGGGGGCCGGCCGTCAGTCGTCTGCATCGAGCGCCACCCACCTTCGGGCGGTCATCTGCTCCTCGGCGAGATACCAGTCCCGCAAATCGTCCCAGAGCGGCTTGCCACGCTGCTCCCAAAGCCGATACGCCAACTTCTGCGTTCGGTCGAACAGCTTGTCGTTGGGAAGCGGCGTTAGGACAAAGTACCGATACGTCCACTCGGCAACCCGAACCTCCTTCGCTTTCCACGTGAGGGCTTTTGGGGCGGTGATGTCCGGACGATTGCACGCCCAAGTCATCAAGTCGCGGATCGAGGCAAAACCGCCTTGGCGGAAGTACTCCCCCAGCGAAGGCCAATCTACGGCGCACATCGAATCGGCAAAGTCGACGGGTATCGGCAGGGGCCATCGCAGGAGAATTAGGCCAAACACCGCGGGCATTCCCTGGCGCTCCCACTGAAACTTCTGGGCCAGGACGCTCGGATTCGTTTGAAAGCTGTTCACGTAATCAAGGACGCGGCTCTTCCATTTCTCCATCTCCTTCATGTCGTTATGAACATCGGCGGGACCGAACGGGGGTGTCGCGTACTTGACATCGACGACGAGGACCGTTTGGTGGGCTTCGGAGACCAGGACTATATCCGGGGTAAACTCCCGACCGTCCGACAGACGAAAAGAGGACTTCGTTGCGATCTGAAACGTGTTGGGAACCGCCGCACGGATTTCCCTGGCCATCGATTCCACTCCGGCAGCCTCGACGTGGTTGATCGTCCCAGCATAGACTGCCCTGCCTTGCCTGTCCTTGTTGAGCGCCCCAATGTACATGCGCGGCAAATCGAGCAGCAGAAGCATCCTGGGCAGAAAAAAGACCTGTCCATCGACGGAATTCACGAACGGCTGCTGGGCCAGCGTGACATGAGGATGCGTGGGATCGAACGTGAGCACCGACAGGATCGCGTCGACGCTTTGCCGCGCCACTCCCGAAAGCTCAACGAGCCAGTTGATCACTTGATCTCGCTGCCGTGCCACAACGCATGGGCGCAGCACGACGCCATGTACCGGCTGATCGTCGCTGACATCCTCGAGCTTGGTCACAAAAAGCGAGTGGACGTACAAGGTGGCCAGTACCCGGCGCAGCTCGCCTACCGTGCATCCCTTGAGGTTGGTTGCAGCATTGAGTTCCGGCAGGCACGTCTTCTCCATCCATGACATCGCAACATCAATCGCTCCGCTCCGACCGATCGTTGCGTCATCGAACCGTAGTCCTTGACTGGACAACCTGACAGACTCACACCAAGTTCTCCCAAGCTCAGCAAGCTTCGAGTCCGGACGAGCGGAGGCACGCCGTTGGTCGTCTGCCTTCTTGGCCTCAATCTGCGTGACAAAGAAACGAGGATTTACATCCCGCTGGGGCAGGAACGTGATCACCCTGCTTCGTTCGTCAGCCTCGGCAACCGCGAGACCACGCGAGTAGGCAGAGTGCTCGTTCCAGATCGGGTCGTAGGCCACGCCCCACCGCAGGAGTTCGAGGGCTTCGCAGGCAAGCACATCTGGCGCAGCCGAAGGAACGACAACTCTCGAAGGGCAGCATTTCCTGATCCACCGCAGGCAATGCCCCAACCCGCGGAGTCCTTCGTTCGCCGTCTGAGACTTGGCGTCGTCGCTCGGCTTCGGAATCTTGCCCTTCCGAAGATCGCGGAGAATCTGCGCATAGCACCGGAGGAGAGCGCCGACTGCAACATTCTCATGTCGAGCAAGGAGCCCACATTGCCGATGGTGCTGGTCGAGCACCTCTTGCTCAATTCGGCGAAGGAGCTGGTCGGCCACGCCTGCACGCATGGGATACCCCTAGTTGCCATGAACGGTAGTGACCCATCCGCCCCAAGCGCGCTGACTCAAAGGCAACCAAGTCCACGAGGCGCGCGGGACGAAAACAATCCTCTAGGGACATTTTACCGACACCTCGAACCGGCGTCCGGTAGGTTAACAGCATAGGGCCGCGCGACCGGCCCTTGCCGTCGCCTTCACCGGTCCACAAGCGTCGCCCCCAGGGAGCCGGGCAGGCCTCATCTTCTTCTGGAGCATCCCAATGTTCGACTGCGCCCGGAGTGCGCGCCTGTCGCCCGACGAACGTTCGGGCGATATAGCCGCCATTCTCGCCGCTGGGCTACTGCGGCTCGACCGACGGGCCGCCCTGCCCGCCGGGGAATCTTCCGAGAACCCTCCGAAAACATCGCCCGAGGGCCTTGAGCTTTCGGGCCGAACGAGGCTCAGTGGGCGTGTCGGTTGACGGTATCCGAGACCCGTACCAGGAGCCGAAAGCATGAATCTAAACGTCGAGAAAGAGCTGGCCGCACTGCGGCGTATGTCAGTCGGCGAGCTGCGCGTGCGCTACGTCGAGGTGTTCGGCGAGCCGACCCGCAGCCGGCACAAGCAGTGGCTCATCAAGCGCATCCTCTGGCGCATGCAGGCCTTGGCCGAGGGCGACCTGTCGGAGCGGGCCCGGCGCCGGGCCGAGGAACTGGCCAACGACGCGAACTTGCGCCTGCGGCCGCCTCGGACGCCTGCCGCGTCCCAAACGCAGGCCGTCCCAGCCGCGGCGGGCCGCGACTCGCGGCTCCCGCCGCCGGGCACTATCCTCACCCGTCCCTACAAGGGCGAGACGCTCCAGGTCAAGGTGCTGCCCCAGGGATTCGAGTACGAAGGCCAGGTCCACAAGTCGCTTTCGGCCGTGGCCAAGGCGATCACCGGCAGCCACTGTAACGGCTACCTCTTCTTCCGACTGGGCGGAAAGAGGCGTGACCGATGACACGCAACCGCAACCATAGCTCCTCCTGCACCCCGCCGGCCATCCGCTGCGCTATCTACACCCGCAAGTCCACTGATGAGGGCCTGGACCAGGAGTTCAACTCGCTCGATGCCCAGCGCGAGGCGGCCGAGGCCTTCATCCGCAGCCAAGCGGGCGAAGGCTGGATTGTGCTTCCGGATCGCTACGACGACGGCGGATTCACCGGCGGCAACATGGACCGGCCGGCCCTCAAGCGCCTGCTTTACGACATCGAGGCGGGCCGGGTCGATTGCGTGGTGGTCTACAAGGTGGACCGGCTCAGCCGCAGCCTCTTGGACTTCGCCCGGATGATGGAAACCTTCGAGCGCAAGGGCGTGTCGTTCGTCTCCGTCACCCAGCAGTTCAACACGGCCACGTCGATGGGCCGGCTGGTGCTCAACGTGCTCTTGTCCTTCGCCCAGTTCGAGCGGGAGATCATCTCCGAGCGCACTCGGGACAAGATCGCCGCCACGCGCCGCAAGGGCCGGTGGTGCGGCGGCCGACCGATCCTCGGCTACGACCTGGACCCCCAGGGGGCGAAGCTGCTGGTCAACCCGCACGAGGCAGCCCAGGTCCGGGCCATCTTCCAACTGTATCTCGACTACGAGCGGCTGATGCCCGTTATCGAGGAACTGCGTCGCCGCGGCTGGCGCAACAAGCGTTGGACCACGCGCAAGGGCGTCGAGCGCGGGGGCAGGGAGTTCGAGAAAAACAGCCTGTGGCACCTGCTCACCAACGTGACATACCTCGGCAAGGTCCGGTACAAGGACGAAATCCACGACGGCCAGCACGAGGCCATCGTGGACGCCGACGTGTGGCAGCGTGTCCAATCCCTCTTGGCGCGAAACGGCCGGATGGGCGGGCCCGTGGTCCGGAACAAGTTCGGGGCTCTGCTGAAGGGCCTGCTGCACTGCGCGGCCTGCGGCTGCGCGATGGTCCACACGCATACCTCGCGGAACCGCATCAAGCGGTATCGCTATTACGTCTGCGGCGCCGCCCAGAAGCGCGGGCGGGCTACCTGCCCGACCGGGTCGATCCCCGCGGGCCAGATCGAGCAGTTCGTCGTCGAGCAGATCAAGTGCATCGGAGGCGACCCCGGACTGGTGGCGGCGACGGTCCGGCAGCTCCAAGCCCAGGCGGCGCGAAAGACGGAGGAGTTGCCCGCCGAGGCAGCACGGCTCCAGCGCGAGATTGGCGAGTACGATCTCCAGTTGCACCGGATCGTCATGCAACCGGGCACGGACGTGGACGGCGAGAAGACCACGGCGCGGCTGGCCGACCTTCAGGAGCGGATCGCGGCGGCCCAGCGGCGGCTTGTCGAGGTCCGCGACCAGATCGAACGGCTGCGGCGCGGCACGATCGACCCCGCCGAGGTCGCCCGGGCGCTGGCCGAGTTCGATCCGCTCTGGGAGTCGCTCACTTCGCACGAGCAAGGCCGGCTGCTGCATCTGCTCATCGAGCGGATCGACTACGACGGGCGCGAAGGAGTGATCTCGATCACGTTCCACCCCACCGGCATCAAGACGCTGTTGGACCGGCAAGCAGAGGGAGACGCCGCATGAGCGAGGGCATCACGTTCCGCGCCAGAGTCCACTTCCGCCGCGGGGCCAGGGGTCGCAAGCAACTCTGCCCGGGCGAGAACCCGGCCGCGGCGGCACCTTCCGGCCGCGTGCCCCGCGTTGCGCGGCTTATGGCCTTGGCGATCCGCTTCGACGGGCTCGTGCGCCGCGGCGAGGTGGCGGACCAGGCCGAGTTGGCCCGGCTGGGGCATGTCACTCGGGCCCGGGTCACCCAGATCATGAACCTCTTGGGCCTGGCCCCGGATATCCAGGAGGAGCTGCTGTTTCTGCCCCCCGTGGAGCGCGGCCGCGACCCGCTGGTGCTGCGCGACCTGCTCGTGATCGCCGCCGAGCCGGATTGGCAGCGCCAGCGGCGGAGGTGGCGTTTGCAGGCAACGCGCTAACATATTGCCTGGCAGAGAGATGCGATTTTGACCTCCGGCCTCTTGCATTTCGGCCACTGTCTTGTTAGTGTACATTTGCTCACTATCAAGCAGTCGGCCGAAGGGCGACTTGCGTGTCGGCGGCCCTCCGGCTGACTGGTGCCCATTATTGACCCTCTTTGGGTAGGAGGTCGACGATGGCTACGTTTCGTCTGAGGTACTTTTCGCGTCCCGACACTCTCCGCAGCATCGCCCCGTCCCGACTGCTCGAGCTGCTGGACCCGTATCGCGAGGCCCTGGCCGCTGCCGGATGTGCCTTGCCGGCAGTCGCGCGGGAAGAGCTTGTGCCCTATCAGCGTCTTGGCGAACTGCTGGCGGCTACAAGCGAGGCGATTCCGGCGGAACTGCTTGATGTCCTGTATCTGGTCGACGAGATGGCCACGCCGGAAGGGGCCGACGCGCTGCTGGAAGCGGCATTCGAGGAGAATCTGCTCCTGGATGCCGACCAGGAGCAGACGCCGGCGGACGTGGCAGTGCAGGTATGGCTGCGGCGCCCCGAGCTGCTGGAGCGGAAACATGCCGAACGGATGACCCTTCGGCCGCGGACATTCGAGTACTACCAGACCGCCTGGGAGACGCCGCCGGTGTTCAGCGGCCTATCCACGTCGGCCAAGGAGCGTCTCGAACACGACCTGGACGATTGGCTGGAGCGGAGACGGCGCGGGAGGGGCGCGCGAGTGTTCGTCTTTCCGGACGAGCACGAGGTACGGTTCCTGGTTCGCCGCGGCGAGCCCTTCCGGCGCGAGGAGAGCCTCTCGGAGAAGGGCGTTCGCGGCATCTGCTATCGCCCGGTGCGATACGATGTGGTGATCTTCGACCGGCGGCTGGGCGAGCTGAGGATCAACGCCCGGTTGGCCAGCGAGAAGCGACTCTACGCGCGGCTTTTCGGCAAGCACCTGTTCGCGGACGAGGGGTGTTTTCCCGGAGGATTGAAGTACACGCTGGAGCCGCTGCGGCACGTGGGGGCGGAGGGCCTGACCTGCTTCGACATCGAGGGACTCCAGTGGATCAGGCTCGTGGAAGTCGAGGTGCTCTTCGGCGGGGCCTACCACGCCCGGGAATGCCGCAAGGCCGACGACGTGCTGGCCGACCTGGCCCAGCGCGGTCGAACGCTCCCCCAGAGCGGTCGCCTGCTGAAGGCGGTCTTCCGGGTCAAGTTCGCCGACGGGCGGACTCCGCGCTCGGTGACGATCCGCCCATCGAATGTCGCCCAGTACACGCGCGACGCGGACGCGGCGATGGTCGAACGATGGCTCCAGTCGCGGGGATACATCGTCGCGGAGGAGGCTGCCGAGCATGAGACCTTTTCCGAGGTTCTGGCGAGCGCTTGAGGACACGGCCGGGGCGGCTGCCTGGGCCGAATGGAAATACCGGCTCGGCGACGACCTCCCCAGCGCGCTGCCCATGCTTTCACCGGCGGATCGGTTCGTCGAGTCGCTGTCCGACTGGGCCGCCCCCTGCCGCTGGTATCGCGTCGTGCAGCACGGCCCGGGGGACTTCGTGGGCGTGCCGGAAGATGGAGGGCCAGCGCTTACGCTTCGCCGCGAAGACGTTCTGGTCCATCGCATCGACCATCGCAAGTTGGGCCGGCGGCTCGCCGAAGCCTTCGCCCTGGAGTTTCGACTCGCGCCACTTGCGCCGCCAAGATGCGCATGGCGCATCGGCATGGGCAAGGCGACCGGCGGCACACCCATCGACTTCAGCCTGTTGGTTCCAACGGAGGAGGGCGACCTTGAGCAGGCCATTGCGTGGCACGCGGCGGGGCGCTCGCCTTACGTGCTCTTGCTGCCGACGCGCCGTCGTGTGACGCCCGAGGCCGAGCGGCTCATTCGGCAGTCTTCGGGCCATCTGGTCGTGCTGGCCGAGGCGATCGTTTCGGATGGGGGCAAGCGGTGGACGGCAGCCGCCGAGGCGCAGGTGGCCGTCAAGCGTCATCTTGAGACAGCGGCCAACTGTCCGGACGAGCCGCTTTCGGAAAGGGCCCAGCTCGTGCTGGCCGCCATGCTGGAACTGGATGCCGTGGACTCGGACCGCCGACGCTCGGTCGAAGAGATCGCCCCACGGGCCCTGGGGCCGCAGGCGGACGCGAATGCCCTGAAGCTGGTGCTGGCCGAACTTCGGGCCAAAGGGATGACCCGGTCCAAGACCGGCCGTGGCGGAGGATTCTGGCTGACGGACAAGGGTCAGAGACGCGCCGAGCGGCTTGCGGAAACTCGGTAACCGTTTCGACACCGTTTGCGCACCGATTTCCGGCCGACGTGGGCGGATACTTCGCTCGTTGAGGATCGCCGCTGTGGCGATCCGTCTGTCGAGCAGAAGGAGAAGCCCTATGTCCACCTCCGTCACTGTACCGGATGGGGCGCGCAAGAGCGTCGGCCCGCCCCGTACATACGACCTGTCCCCGACCTGCCGCAGCCTGCTGGAACTCATCCGCCGGGTGAACTTCGGACGCATCGAGGCCCTGGCGGTTCGCGGTGGCGAGCCGGTCCTCGATCCGCCGCCGCGGGTCGTCCGCGCGGTCCGGCTTGCCCAGATTGGGCCCATGAGCTCCGAACCCGCCAGCACCCAATACCCTTTGAAGCGCGAGCAGATCGCGCTGGTCGAGACGCTGGCGGCCATCGGCACGGGCGTGATCGAGACGATCAAGGTCCACGACGGCCTGCCGGTGGCCTTGGAAATCCACGAACAGGTGTAACGGTTCTCTCTTCGTAACCACATTCGATTCCGGACAACCGACCGACCGCACGAGCGGAGGCGTTGTGGGAGTCGCCAACCGATGGCGCCCACGCACGTTTCCGCTCGTGCTGCTTTCCTGCCTAAGGCTTGGCGACGGCCTCGACGCCCTTCTCGGCGGTCCGAGAAGGAGTTGCCAATGGCTACCAAGCACAGCCTCGATTGCTTCGACCAGTTCACCATCCGTTTCATTCGCAGCAAGGTCCGCCAGCTCATCGGCCGGGCCGGGTTCACCGAGGCGGACCGTCAGGACCTGATTCAGGAGTTCGTCCTCGACCTGCTCGAGCGCCGCAAGCACTTCGACCCCCGCTCCGGAACCTGGGAGGCCTTCGTGGTCGTGGTGTGCGAGAACTGTCTGGCCACGATCCTCAAGCGTCGGCAGGCCGAGATGCGCTCGCCCGAGCGCGAGGAGGGGTCGCTCGACCGTCCCATCCAGGACGGGGAGGGCAGCCGCACGGAGTTCGGCGAAACCCTTCCCGACACCCAGCAGGGCAAGCGGACCGGCCACTGGCCGCGATCCGCCCAAGAGACCTCCGAGCTGGTCCAGGACGTTGCCACCGTGCTCCGGCCGCTGCCCGACCACCTGCGGGATATCTGCCGGCGCCTGATGGCCGGCCAGTCGAAGGCGTCGATCGCCCGGGAGCTGGGCATGTCGCGGGCCGCCCTGTACGGGCTGCTTGGGGACATCCGCGAGCGCTTCGAGCGGGCGGACTTGCGGGATTATTTGGCGTGATTTGCGACAGTTCGGCCGGCCGGCCGGTAGGTCTACTAGTAGAGGCCGCGCCGCTTGAAACCTTTGGCTGGCCGGCTCATCCCCGTGCCAGGCCTGACGGGCGGCCCTCAACGGCCAGCGCGCGAGGCCGTGTGGTTCCGCTCGACGACATCCCCTTGGACCAAAACGAAAGTTATCGCATGACCCCGATCATCGATCCGATCCTCCGCGAGTCGCACGCGACCTATCAAGAGAAGGCACGAGAGTACCTCACCAGCCACCAGCTTGCCGACTTCCGCCGCTGCCCGTTGCTGTACCGCAAGAAGAAGCTGGGCTTGATCGGAGAGGAAGACCGCCCGGCGTTTCTGGTGGGCCGGGCGCTGCACACGTTGGTGTTGGAAGGCAGGGACGCCTTTGAGGAGCAGTACGCCGTCGGCGGGCCAGTCAATCCGAAGACCGGCGAACTCTACGGCTCCAATACCAAGACGTTTGCCGAGTGGGCCGCCGAGCAGGGCAAGCCTGTGCTCACGGTGCAGCAGCACGATTTGGTCCAGCGAATGGCCGAAGGGGTGCGCGGACACGGCTTGGCCAGGGACCTTTTGAGCGAAGGCGTGCCCGAGGGCGTGGTGCGGGCCGAGTACTGCCAAATGCCGTGCCAGATCCGTATGGACTGGTTCGACCCCCACCGCGGGCTCGTGGACCTGAAGACCTGCGACGATCTCGACTGGTTCGAGGCCGACGCCCGGCGCTACGGATACGTCCACCAGGTCGCCTTCTACCAGGCCGTGCTTTCCAAGGTGATCGCTTTGCCCATGCCAGTCCACTTCATCGCTGTGGAAAAGAAGGAACCGTACCGCTCGGGCGTCTGGAAGGTCCACGAGGATGCCCTGGCACAGGCCCGGCGCGAGAACGAGGCGGCCATCGAGCGACTGCGCCGGTGTATGGCCACCGACACGTGGCCGAGCGGCTACGAGGAGTGCCGCGTGTTCGATTACGTCTAGAGCCGGTCGCCTCTCGGGTCTGCCGAGCTTCCTCGGCTTCGAAGCCGGGTAGGCATGTCATGGATGAGGATCGCTGCGTGCACCCGAAGGCGACCGGCCTTCTTGAACCATCCGCCTCTAACTGCTTGGGAGAACGACGCCATGCCCCTACCCGATACCGTCCTGACCCAATCCCATCTCCGCGCCCCGAAGGGCATCGTTTACGGACCCCCGGGCGCCGGTAAGACGTAGTATGGCGCCTCCGCCGATCGGCCCCTCATCATCGATTGCGAAAACGGCGCGGCCCATGTGCAGTGCCACCGCACGCCATACCTGGCCAGTTGGCCTGAGATCGAGCCCTGGCTCGACGGCCTGGCCGCCGGCGGCCACGAGTACCAGACGGTCGTGATCGACTCGATCGACTGGCTCCTGCGGCGGATCGAGGAGCACGTGGCCGGGGTGGACGGCACGCCCACCGGCATGAAGCAGACCTTGAACCGCTCGCATGGCGGCTACGGCAACGGCCGGCAGGTCTTGAAGAACTACGTCTACCAGTACCTGCTTCCGGTGCTCGATCGGCTGGTCAACGCGGGCGTGGCGGTGCTGCTTTTGGCCCACGCCGCGCGCCGCTCGATCACCACGATCGACGGGATCGAACTGGAAAAATCCGCCCCGGAAATTCACCCCGACCTGGCCAACACGATGATTGAGTGGTCCGACTTTGTCGGCGCGATCCGTCTGACGGGGCAGGAGCGGGAACTCATCCTCTACGAGACGCCGCAACTGGTGGCCAAGAACCGCTACGGGCTGTCGGAGAGCCTGCCGCTCGACTGGCCGGCCTTCGTCGCGGCGATCAGCAACCAGAACCTCAAGCCCCAAGGAGCCTGAAACCCATGGCGCACCTCGGCAATTTCGACGCTTCCCAAGTGGAGCCCACCACCACGTTCGACCCCATCCCCGCCGGAAAATACCTGGCGATGATCACGGCCTCGGAGATGAAGCCGAACAAGGCGGGCACGGGCAGCTACCTCGAGCTGGTCTTCACGATTCTGGAAGGCGAGTACAAAGGCCGGCAGCTCTGGGGGCGGCTCAACCTGGACAACCCCAACGAACTGGCGGTGAAAATCGCCCGGGCCGAACTGTCGGCCATCTGCCGGGCCGTGGGCGTGCTCACGCCGCGCGACAGCGCGGAGCTGCACAACCTGCCGCTGGTGGTCAAGGTCGGCTGCAAGAAGCGGAAGGACACTGGCGAGATCGCCAACGTCATCCGTGGCTACGAGAAGCGGGACGCCGCGACCGGCCGGCCGCAGCAGGCCCAATCGAGCACACCGCCGTGGCGGAGGCCGTGACTGACATGGCACGCAAACCGATAGGCCCGGAGCCCGGCCGACCTTGCGCGCGCTGTGGCGTGGAGCGCGAAGGGGATATGTATCTCTATCGCGGCCGCATTCTCTGTGGGGATCGCCATCACTGGGTCCGTTAGCGGCATTGGCGTGATGACACCCATCGGGAACGGATATGGCGTTCTGCGGCATCTGCCATCGGGGACCAAGAGTGGCAGTATCACGGCGACCGTGTCGACGAGTCTTAGCCGCCCAACGGTTAATCCGCCCTGAAGAGAGTCGCATGCTTGTGCCTCCACAACCAGCGAGGAATGTCATGCTCACGGTCGAGTTGTCCTACCCGCCGTCTGTCAATCATTACTGGCGACGAGTTGGGCCGCGGACCCTGATCAGCCGCCAAGGACGGGCGTATCGCCGCGACGTGGCGACCGCCGTGCGGCTGATCGACCATGCGGCAGACCGACTGCCCTTGACCGGTCCGCTCCGTGTGGAAGTCTCGCTGTATCCGCCCGATCGCCGGCGACGCGACTTGGACAACGCCCTGAAGGCGCTGCTCGATGCGCTTCAGCATGCAGGCGTGTACCCGGACGACAGCTTGATTGAACAGCTCTCGGTCGAGAAGCGAGACGTTGTGAAAGGGGGCAAAGCCGTCGTGACGATCCGGCGGCGGTGCGTGCTGTGCGACGGGCTGGAGGTGCCGACGTGATACAGCTCCGTCCCTACCAGCAGGCTGCGGTCGAGGCCGTCTACGAGCACCTCCGCACGCGGGATGACAATCCCGCGGTGGTGCTTCCCACAGCGGCCGGCAAGTCCCTCGTCATCGCCCAGTTAGTCCAAGACGCCGTGCTCAGGTGGAACGGCCGGGTGCTGGTGCTGGCCCACGTCAAGGAACTCTTGGATCAGAATGCGGACAAGATTCGCCGGCTGTGCCCGGAGGTCGCAATCGGCATCTACTCGGCGGGGCTGAATCGCCGCGAAGCCGACAAACCTGTCGTGGTCGCTGGCATCCAATCGGTCTACAAGCGGGCCTGCGAGCTGGATGCCTTCGATTTGGTGATTGCCGATGAATGCCATTTGATTTCGGATGACGGATTTGGGATGTACCGCACCTTCCTGGCCGAGGCGAAGATCGTCAACCCGCACCTGCGCGTGATCGGGCTGACGGCCACGCCGTTCCGCCTGGCAAGCGGGCCGATCTGCACGCCGGACGGCATCTTGAGCCACATCTGCTACGAGGTGGGCGTGCGGGAGTTGATCCGGGACGGCTATCTCTGCCCGCTGGTCACCAAGGCCGGGATCAACAAGGCCGACTTCGAGCGGCTCCACGTCCGAGGCGGCGAGTTCGTGGCCGACGAGGTGGAGGACCTGATGGACGACGACCGGCTGGTGGAGGCGGCCTGCGGCGAAATCGTCGCCTATACGGCCGAGCGCCAGACGGTGCTCATCTTCGCCGCTGGCGTCCGACACGCCGAGCACGTCCGGCGCGTCTTGCAGGATCGGCACGGCGTCGAGTGCGGGCTGGTCACGGGCGAGACGCCGGCCGCCGAGCGGGCGGAATTGATCGCCCGGTTTCGCGGCGAGAGTTCTGGCCGTCTCTTACCACTTCGGCCGCTGAAATACCTGGTAAATGTGAACGTACTGACCACGGGCTTCGACGCCCCGAATATCGACTGCGTGGCGATCCTGCGGCCCACGATGTCGCCAGGGCTCTACTACCAGATGGTCGGGAGAGGCTTCCGGCTACATCCCGGCAAGCAGAACTGCCTCGTACTCGACTTCGGCGGCAACGCGCTACGCCATGGGCCAGTAGACCAACTGAAAATGCCAGACGCGCCCGGGCGCGGCACAGGCGAAGCCCCGGCCAAGGAGTGCCCCGAGTGCCTATTGGTCATCGCCGCCGGCTACGCCCGCTGTCCCGAGTGCGGCTACGAGTTCCCGCCGCCTGAGCGTCAGAAGCACGACGCCCGGGCCGGCACCGCCGGCGTGCTCTCCGGCCAGGTGACGGACACCGAGTACGAGGTCTTGGACATCCGCTACAGCGTCCACACCAAGCGCGACGCCCCGCCGGATGCCCCGAAGACCATGCGCGTGGATTACTACATAGGCAAGTTCACCTCGGTGTCGGAATGGGTCTGTTTCGAGCACGACGGCTACGCCCGGTGGAAGGCCGAAAAGTGGTGGCAGCGCCGTTCGCCCGATCCGGTGCCCGACACTGCCGAGCGGGCCGTCGAGATCGCCGAGGCCGGCGGCGTGGCGTGGACCGAGAAGATCGTCGTGCGTTCGGTAGCCGGCGAGAAGTACGACCGCATCGTCGGCTACACGCTGGGGCCGAAGCCGGAGCCCGTGCCTGTCGGCAACACGGAATACGACTTGGACGAAATTCCGTTCTGATGGTGAGACAACGCAATGAGTGCAAGCCTGGAAAGCCTGCGCCTGGAACTCGTGGACGACCACCCGGACAACCCGCGGTTGGTGTTCCGCCAGGATGTGATTGACGCCATCGCCGCGAATCTGAACGGCGACAGATACCCGCGGAAGCACGCCATCCACGTGCGGCCCGCAGGCGAGCGGTTCCAGGTGCTTTCTGGGCATCAGCGGGTGCGAGCGGCTCGCAAGGCGGGACTGGAGGAAATCTGGGCCTGGGTGGAGCCGCTGGATGACGAGGCGGCGCTGATGGAGCTGGTGCTCTCGAATAACCAGGGGGAGCTGTCGCCGCTGGAAATCGGCCTGCATGCCCTGAAGGCCGTGCCGTTGGAGAAGGGTGGCCGGGGTAACGCAGGCGGCTTGAGGGAGTACGCACGGAGGATTGGTAAGGACGAATCCTACATCAGGCAACTCCGAAACGCCGCCGAGGTGATAGCGTCCGTCGATAAACTGCGGAGTCAACTCCGCAGTTTCGACAATAAAGCCCAACACCTGGCTGCCGTCCACAGGCTCCCCCGCTCGCAGTGGCCCGAGTTCGTGCAGTGGATCGCGCAGGCCAATCCCACCGTGGCGGAAGTGGACCAGCGCGTGGCCAAGGCGCTACGTCTCGCCACAAGCGCGGTACCTGTCGAAGATCCTGATTCGGAAGAGCCAGCCGCAGAGGATGCGTCGCCACAGCGAAACACCGTCTGGGAGCCCAGCCTTGGCGAGCCGGACGAACCCCAGCGCCCCTTGCCCCACGTGACCTACAACAGCGGCGATAGCGAGTGGTACACGCCCCCCGAGTTCATCCAGCGCACTGTGGCCGTCATGGGCGCCATCGACCTGGACCCCGCCTCCACCCCCGTGGCCAACCAGGTCATCCAGGCGGCGCGGTACTTCACGGCCGAACAGGATGGCCTGAAGCAGCCGTGGCGCGGCCGCGTGTTCTTGAACCCCCCATACGCCCAACCCCTAGTCCAACAGTTCTGCGACAAGCTGGTGCAGCACGTCGAGCAGGGGGACGTTACGGAAGCGGTGGTGCTGGTAAATAACGCCACCGAAACCAGGTGGTTCCAAACGCTTCTGGCCGCCGCCTGCGCCGTCTGCTTCCCCGCCGGCCGGGTGAAGTTCTGGCATCCGGAGAAGACCGCCGCCCCACTGCAAGGCCAGGCGGTGATCTACTTCGGCCCTCAGGCGGATGGGTTTCGGCAGGCTTTTGCGCAGATGGGGAGAGTGTGCCATGTCGCACGATAACGGGGCCAATCCCATGCGTTGGGATTGCACCACGCAGGGCTGCTTCAACCAGAAGAAGCGGCCCAAGATCGAGCTGTTTGCGGATTGCCTGCCGGGCCGGATCGCCTTCACGGACATCGACGCGATCACGGAGATCGGCGGCAACCTGCTGCTGTTGGAATGGAAAGACCACGCGGAAATCAAGCGGGGCCAGCGCCTTTTGTACGAGCGTCTGACACGGGTGTGCCCGGCCGTGGTGCTCGTGGTCGAAGGGGACGCCGAGCAGATGACCGTCATCAGCATCCGCACGGTTTGGCAGGGCGTTATCTCGCCGCCGGAACCGGCGAGTCTCCAGCGTTTGCGACACGACATCCAAGCCTGGGCCCAATGGGCCATGGCCAACCCCGCTTTGCAGAGGAAACCCCAACGATGAACGAGACCACCGACGCGCCTGGCGAACCGGTCATGTTGCGGCAGGAAGGCCTGGCACGCTTCGCCACCGGCGCCGTGCGCGGCACGGACGCCGACGGCCAGCGCTGGGACTTGATCACGCCCATCGGCCTGCGCCGCTTGGCCGAAACCTGCGCCGAAGGGGCAGCCAAGTACGGCGAGCACAACTGGCAGAAGGGCATCCCCGCCAGCGTGATGCTCAACCACGCCATCCGGCACCTCTACCTGTACCTGGCGGGCGACGATTCGGAAGACCACCTGGCCCACGCCGCCTGGAACATCCTGGGCGTGTGCCACTTCGAGGAGGCGCTGCCGGAAATGATCGACATTCCAGCACGGAAGCAAGAGCGCGGATGATCGAGGCGGCCCTGCGATACCTGAAAGCGGGCTTGTGCGTCCTGCCGGCCGTCCGGGCTGAGAAGCGCCCGGCCGTGCCGCGCTGGAAGCAGTTCCAGCACGCGCTGCCGGGCGAAGCGCAGCTTGCGGCCGGGTGCCGCCGCGCCGATGCTTTGTGTCTGGTTTGCGGGGCCGTTTCGGGCAACCTCGAAATGCTCGACTTCGACCTGGGCGGCGAAGCGTTCGACGCCTGGTACGCCAAGGTGCGCGAAGTGGACGCGACGCTGCCCGAGCGTTTGGTCATCGAGCAATCGCCCTCGGGCGGTTGGCACGTTGTCTATCGTTGCCAAGAGGCGGTGTGCGGCAACCTGAAGCTTGCCCAGCGTATCGAGCATGTCGGCAGACCGGACGAAGTGACCATCGCCGGTAAGACCTACAAGCCCCGGCAGGACGCCCAAGGCCGCTGGCACGTCGTGCTGACGCTGATCGAGACCCGCGGCGAAGGCGGGTTGTTCCTGTGTACGCCCACGCCGGGCTACGAGCTATTGCAAGGCGACTTGGCCGATCTGCCGGTCTTGTCGGCGGCCGAGCGGGAGACGCTCTTGGAGGCGGCCTGGTCGCTCAACGAGTACTGGCCGCCAGCGATAGATGGCACGCCCACTCGCGCCGGCGGCACCGACAATCGCCCCGGCGACGACTTCAACCAGCGCGGCGATGTCCGAGCGGTCCTTCAGCGACACGGCTGGACGTTCGTTAAGGCTAACGGCGATGGGAACGAACACTGGCGACGGCCAGGCAAGACCTCGGGCACCTCGGCCACGTTCAAGGACGGAGTGTTCTACTGCTTCACCACAAGCGCAGCGCCGTTCGAGCCCGAGCGGGCCTACTCGCCCTTTGCCGTGTACGCTCTGCTGGAGCACGGCGGCGACTACGCAGCCGCCGCGTCCGCCTTGCGGGCACAAGGGTTCGGTTGCGGCCTACAGGCCGTGGACCTGTCGGGCATTGCCGGTCCAACCGATCCACCGCCCCCTGCGGAGCCCACTACGCCCGACCCCGGGCCCATGCCCGACGACCTTCTGGACGTGCCCGGCTTCATCCGCCAGGTGACCGACTACACGCTCGCCGTCTCGCCCTATCCCCAGCCGGCCCTGGCCTTCGCCGCAGCGATGGTCCTCCAAGCCTTCCTGGCCGGACGCAAGGTCCGCGACGCGGCCGACAACCGCACCAATCTCTACGTCCTCGCTCTGGCCAACAGCGGCGCGGGCAAGAACGAGCCCCGCAAAGTCAACCAGCGCATCTGCATCGAGGCAGGCCTTCAGGATTGCCTTGGCGATGCGTTCGCCTCCGGGGAAGGCATCGAGGATCGCCTGTTCCTCACGCCATCGGTGCTGTTCCAGACCGACGAGATCGACGGCCTGATGAACGCCATCAACCGAACTGCCGACGCACGGCACGAGGGCATCATGAACGTGCTGCTGAAGATGTACACCTCCAGCAGCACCATCCATCCAATGCGGGTCAAGGCCGGCGGACGATCGCCCGGGGTGATCGACCAGCCGTCGCTGTGCATGCTCGGCACGGCCGTGCCCAAGTACTACTACGAGGCCCTGAGCGTCCGCATGCTCAACAACGGCTTCTTCGCGCGGCTGATCGTCCTGGAGGCAGGCAAGCGGGGCCGGGGCCAGACGCCGGTATCGCGGCCTATCCCAGAGGCCATCCTCCAAACGGCGCGCTGGTGGGCCGACTTTCGGCCCGGGGAAGGCAACCTCCAGAACTGGCATCCCATCCCAGTGTGCGTAGAGGCGACCCCGGATGCCGAAGCGGCGCTTGAGGAGTTCCGCGCGCTGGCCGACGACCGCTACGCCGAGGCCGAGGACCGGGACGACCCGGCGGGCATGGCCATCTGGGCCCGGGCCTACGAGAAGGCCCGCAAGCTCGCGCTGGTCTACGCCGCAAGCGAGAACCATCTCCAGATGCGGATCGACGAGCCGGCCGTGCAGTGGGCGTGGCGATTCGTGGACTACCAAACCCGGCGGATGCTCTTCATGGCCGGCCAGCACGTGGCCGAGGGCGAGTTCGACGCCCGCTGCAAGCGAATGCTCGAGGTGCTCACCTTGTGGCGGCAGCGGCGCGGGGATGCGTGGATGCCGCACTGGGAGCTGTCCCGCCGACTGAAGTGGAGCGACAAGGACATCGAGGAGGTCCGCAACGCGCTGGTAAGCCAGCGGCGGATCGCCTACGAGATCGGCTCGACGCCGGACAGAGGCCGGATCGGCCAAAGGTACAGGATACTAGAGTGACCGCTAATTACCGCCTTGAAAGGCGGGAATTAGCAACGGTTGCGGGTAATTACCGCCGAAACCGACTAATTACCGCCTAGACCGAGGCGGGAATTAGGAAAGTCGTAAGATGGTAGAAATAATAAACTTACGTCTTCTTCTTGTTAATTACCGCCTATTCCGCCCACCCGCCCACGCGCACGCGTAATTGCGCGCGTACGCGCGCGAGGGGGCGCTCGGCGGTCGGTTAGGTACTTCCCGGCCGATCCCCCTCGGAAGAGGCGTGCGGGAACGGGGCCGGGGTTGAGCAGAGTTTGGGCCAAGCGGTCCGGATTTCGGGAGACATAGATGCCAACCACGCGTGCAAGTACGTGGGCCAAAGCGGCGGGCAAGCTGAAAGCCTGCCTGGATGTCGACTATCGCAACCACCAGATGCAGGCAGCCCCCTGGGGGCGGGCTGCCCACAGCATGGTTCAGAGCTGGCGAATCATCGCCAGCCAAGGCCGGCTGGACTACGTTCCCTCAGACCGACGGAAACCAAGGACATGGCACGAAGCAGCACAGGCAATGAAGGCATCTCTATACGCCCGCAAGCGGGAACGCCTTCTCGATCCCTTGACGTGGAGGTTCTGGGCGGACCACCTGCCCAATGTACGCCTGCGGTATGTCCCGAAACGCATGCGGAACGCCCCCAAGGGGCGGTGAGCGCCACCAATGTGCTTCGGCTGTTGGAATGGCAGCGATACCGATGTGCGCTGACGGGTCGGCCTCTGGAGCCGCAAACGGCATCCCTAGACCACATCGTACCGGTTCGTTGCGGGGGGCAGCACCGCATCGAGAACGTTCAGGTGCTGCACAAGCAGGTTAACCGCGCCAAGGGCACGCTGACCAACGAGGAATTCATTCAGCTTTGCCGCGAGGTCGTCGAGCACGTCGGGCGGCACAAGGAGCAAGGAGGCCAACCATGAAGATCGAGCTATGGGAACTGGGCCGTGTGCGGCCCTACGACAAGAACCCCCGGCAGAACGACCAGGCCGTCGAGGCCGTGGCCCGGTCCATCCGGGAGTGGGGGTTTCGGCAACCAATCGTCGTGGATGCCGACGGCGTGATCATCTGCGGCCACACCCGCTGGAAGGCAGCCCAGAAGCTGGGCCTGGAGAAGGTGCCCGTCCACGTGGCCAAGGACCTTTCGCCCGAGCAGGTCAAGGCATACCGCATCGCGGACAACAAGACCGCCGAACTGGCCGAGTGGAACTACGAACTCTTGCCCATCGAACTGGGGGAACTCCAGGGGATGGACTACGACCTGGGCCTCTTGGGGTTCTCGGACGAGGAGCTGGCCAAGCTGCTCGATCCCGGCGTGAAGGAAGGCCTCACCGACCCGGACGAGGTGCCCGAGCCGCCCGACGAGCCGATCACCCGGCCCGGCGACCTGTGGCTGTTGGGCGAGCACCGGCTGCTCTGCGGCGACGCGGGCAAGGCGGAGGACGTGGACCGGCTCCTGGATGGCAACCCGGTGCACCTTGTCAACACCGACCCGCCGTACAACGTGCGCGTAGAGCCCCGCAGCAACAACGCCATCGCCGCGGGGTTGAGTTCCTATCCCAGCGCGGAAGAACTCCAAGGCGGGCGGAGGCGGCAGCGGGTGCTTCATCATCAGGCGATGGACGTGGCCCGGCATCCCGAGAAGGCGCAGGCCACGCACCGCAAGCTGCGGGCCAAGGACCGGCCGCTGCAAAACGACTTCGTCTCGGACGAGGAGTTCAACCGGCTCCTGCACGCCTGGTTCGGCCAGATGGCCCGGGTGCTCTTGCCCGGCCATGCCTTCTACATCTGGGGCGGCTACGCGAACCTTGGCAACTATCCCCCTGTGCTCCGGGAGCACAAGCTCTACTTCTCCCAGGGCATCGTCTGGGACAAAGAGCATCCCGTTTTGACCCGAAAAGATTTTCTTGGGTGCTTCGAGCTCGCGTTCTACGGCTGGAAGGAGGGGGCCGGCCACCGCTTCTTCGGCCCCAACAACGTGCCCGACCTGTGGCACGTCAAGAAGGTCAGCCCGCAGAAGATGCGGCACTTAACTGAGAAGCCCGTGGAACTCGCCGTCCGCGCGATGCAGTACTCGTCGCTGGCGGGCGAGAACGTGCTCGATCTCTTCGGCGGCTCAGGCAGTACGCTCATCGCCGCCGAGCAGACAGGGCGGCGTGCCTTCCTGATGGAACTCGATCCGTTGTACTGCGACGTGATCGTCCAAAGGTTCGAGAACTTCACGGGCAAGAAGGCCCAGCGGAAGCCCGCTGAAGCGGAGGCCGCTCGATGATCTATCTCGCCAGTCCGTACTCGCACCCCGACGCGGCCGTGCGCCAAGAGCGTTTCGAGGCCGCTTGCCGTGCGGCGGCGGAACTCATCCGGCAGGGCCATGTGGTGCTGTCGCCCATCGCCCATAGCCACTCGATTGCCCAGCATGGCCTGCCTGGGGACTGGGATTTCTGGGAGCAACAGGACCGGCGGCTCTTGGCCGCCTGCGACGAACTGTGGGTGCTTAAGCTCGACGGCTGGGAGCAGAGCCGGGGCGTGCAAGCGGAGATAGGCATTGCCCGCGCCGCTGGCAAGCCGGTCCGCTTCCTGAGCGAGCCGGAACTGGCCGAAGCGAAGGCCGCAGCGGCCCATGGAAAGGATTTCTGATGCGTCTACGCGAGAATCGAGAGCCGATGATGCCTGACCGAGCCGCCTTCCAGCCGCAGCACGCCGGCGTACTCGTCGGTCACCGAGAAGACCTTGCCCGGCAGCCCCGCGGGCAGGCTGGCGAAGTAGAACCCGCCGGGCTTTTCGCAGAAGCACAGCGGGTTGCCGCGACGGGCGACCAACAGCCGCACGGGCTTTCGCCACAGGCCGAGCAAGGCCAAGGGGCCTTCCGCTTGAGCCACGGCCCAGGCGGCCCGCTCCACAAGCGGCCCGGCCCGGCGCATCATCAACAGTCCCAGCACTTCGCTATCGCAATCGGTCCTGGGCCGCAGGCCGTAGCGGCGCAGGAGTTCGCGGTAGTTGCGGACCACGCCGTTGTGGACGAGCCATCCGCGGCCGGCCGGGTGGGGATGGTTGTTGCGGTTGTCCTGGGGATCGCCGTGGGTGGCCCAGCGGCAATGGCCCACCACGGCCACCGCGTGGCGGCAGAGGTTCAAGTCGCCCAGGGCGGCCGTGGCCGCGCCCGGGCGCTTGAAGGTGTGCATAGCCCCTTGGGCGTCGATCCACGCCAGGCCGAAGGCATGGCGGCCGCGGGTCTCGGTTTCGGCGGCCATCCGCCGCAGGCGGTCCAGGTCGGGCCCGCGTCCGTCGGTACTCAGGAATCCGAAGATGCCGCACATGGTCGTTCTCTACTGGGCGTCGCCGTCGTCTGGGGCTTCTTCGGGGGCGTCGAGCCACGCCTCGAAGCGGATGAAACTCGGACGCTCCGCCACCAACGCGGCCCAGTGGTCGCGGGCGGTGCGGGTGCGGAAGCGTTTCTCACGTGTAATCAGCCGCTCGCCCCGCGGGGCGGCTTCCGTCCATCGCAGTACGAATGCGTTCATGGCTGGGCTCCTTGCGTTGCTTCGTCAGGCGGTCGGTTCAACCTTTTCGAGTTCGACACGAGCGCGGAATTCGCCGCAATAGTCTTTTGCCACCATGTAGATGGGGACGCCATGCTGGGCGGCCAGCTCAGCCGCGCGAGCCCCTGCTTCGCTCAGCCGGCAAAACTTCTCCGGCCAATCGACCCATTTCCCTTCGTCCGTAAGCAGCGCCACCACCCACGGCTCGTCCTTGGCCGCATTTCGGGCTGGCCCCGGGCTGTAGAGAATCTGCACGGTGGCGGCTGGTTTGGTTTCGTGGAAGTTTGCATGCTTAGTCATGATTCTGGTCCCTTCGTCGCTTGGGTTCGGGTTGCCTCGTCAGGCGGCGGGCCCCCATCCCGCCGCGACGCCCGCATCCATGCAGACGTTTCGGCTTCAGGGCATGGCGTCGTACTTGCGAGCCAGCCGGCGGAACTCGGTCTTGACCTCGTCTTGCGGGATGGCGTCCGAAATCCATCCGTACTGCTTGCCGCCGTGGATGCGGGCGTAGCCTGCGCCCCAGGCCAGGTAGCCCAAAAGGCGTTCCGTCTCGCTCTGGCCCGGGCCCGACTTCTTCCAGCCGCCCGTGGGGGCCTTCGGCGCCCAGGTGGGCATCCGCTTGGCCGCCAAGGCCCGCTCGACCAGGCCCAACGAGACTTGAATCCACCCGACGACCTTGGTGGGGTTGAGCGAGCCGCTGAACACGCGGAACTCGACGGTGTCCTTGGTGCCCCGGGCCAGGTTCGTAAGGTTCAAGGCGTGGTAGCGATCGCTGTCCAGGGCGGGCTTGGCCGTCTTGTCGTTTCCGTACTTCCGCACCCCGCCGCAATACCGCCCCCGCTCGCGCGATTTGGTTCCGGTGATGGCATAGAGGCCCTTCTCGAGGTAGGCGACGATGGTGACCAGCCGGGCCAGGGCTTCGCTCGGCCAATCGCGCTTCCATCCGACGTGGACGTGGACGCCGCAGGAAGCGTTGACCCGGTGGCCCTTGGCTTCGAGCGTCCGCAGGACCTCGACCACCTGGCGGATGCCTTCTTCGCCGCGGAGCACGGGGCTTACGATCTCGCACTTGTGGCCGCCGCCTGCGTTGTCGATCGAGCCGTCCGCTTCGGCCTTCCAGCCGGCCGGGAGGTACGGGACCTGGATTCCGCGGCGGTAGGGGCCGATCCGCAGGCCGTCGTTCTGCACGGCGCTATCCGGGGCGATCGTTTCGATCTCGATCCCGAAGGTCAGTTCGTTGGCGGTCATGGCGTGGTTCCTGGTGGGTGGCGGATGCTATTCGTTTGTTCATCACACAGGAGCCATGAACGGCCGAGAACATCAAGCGGATCTCCCGCCTTGCGGGCCGGATTTTTCGGAATACTTTCGGGCGACTTCGTAGCACCGCCTAACGCTTGTGGCCGGCTTGGGACTAGCGCTTTCGGCCGGCCTGCAAGAAGATGGGGGCCGGCGACGGAAGGCGGCGTTGCCGGGCCAGGGCGAGGGTGTGGCGCTGTGCTGGCCACGTGGGGCCCACAGTGGCCGCGTGTTGCGTCGCTGGCGGGGGCTTGGACGTGGGGGCCAACCCCAGCGCGTCCCGGCCCCAGGCGGGCCACCCGTGGCCCACAGCGGGCCGGTGTGGCGTCGCGGGCGGGAGCCGGGACGCAGGGGCCAGACGGGGGTTGGCCGCGGTACGGGCTACGCCCGGGCGAACTTGCCCCGCTCCGCCTTGCGGAAGCGGGCCGCCGCCCCCTTGGTGGCGATTTCCCGCGCGATGGCCGCGTAGAGCGTCCGGTCGGGCGTCTTGCCGCCGGGCGACTTCCAGTAGCCCTTGGCCTCGGCCTGGGCGACGATTTCCTTGGCCGTCATCGGCTGGCCCGTTTCTTCCAGCACTCGGGCGGCGGCGTCCAGGGCGCTTGGGCGCTTCGGCTTGGGCTCGCCCTTGGTCGGACGCCTGCGCGGCTTGGCCGCGTCGCCCGGCGTGGCGCTGTCGGGAACAACGCCTTCGGCGGCTGGTTGCGTGCGGACTTGCTCGCCCGTCCGGCCGCCACGCTGGGGCCTGTGGGCCTCGCCCCGCAGCCGCTGGGCCGACTTGATGCGGACCTTCTTGCCCGTGGCCAGGTTCGTGGCGTCCCAGCCGCCGTGGCGATTCTCGCCGTCGATCCGCACGGACACCAGCCGGTTGGTGACCTTGGCCAGGTAGACCTTGCCGATCTGCACTTCGTCGCGTTTCATCGCATCGCTCCTTGGAACAAGGGGAAAACGGGGACTTGGTTCACGTCAGGACACACAAGCCATGTTTCTGCCAACCCATCAAGCGGATTGTCCGCCGCATCGGATGGAATCTGCGGAATACTTCTGGGTGGAGGCGTAGCACCCGATGATGCACAATAACGCCCAAGGACGGCACGGTAGCCCGCTTGACCCACAGGCCTTACGGCTGGAGGACATGGCCCGGCTCTTGTCCGCCGCCGGCCCGAAGGCGGTCACCGTGGAAATGCTCCAAGCGGACATCGGCGCCGGGGCCCCGACGAACGCCGAGGGCACGATGAACCTGGTCCACTACGTGGCCTGGCTGGTGAAGGAGATGGGCCGTGGCGATTGACCCCAGGCGATTGCGTCCCAGCGAGCTGTGCCGGCTGGTCAACTCCACGCCGCTGGGCACGGTCTTGGACGAGCGGCAGTTGCACCGCCACCGCACCCGGGCGGGTTTTCGCATCGGCGACGGGCGCACGGTGGACCTCTTCCGCTACGCGGCGTGGCTGCGAGAGACTAGAGACTGTAGGCGGCAGGCTGAAGGGAAATGCGAATCCTCCAGCCTACAGTCTACAGCCTACAGCCTCTTGAAAGAGCGGGCGGCGGCACGGAACAAAGCCCTGTCGCTTGCCGGCCGGGACATCGGCGAGCTGCCCGGGGTGGTGAATCCCGAGCGGAAGGCGCGGGCCGCGCAAGACTTTCGCTTCTTCTGCGAGCAGTACTTCCCGATGACGTTCCACCTGCCGTGGTCGCCGGATCACCTGAAGGTCATGGCGAAAATCGAACAGGCAGTCCTGTTTGGCGGACTATTTGCGATGGCCACCCCGCGCGGATTTGGTAAAAGCAGCCTGTGTGAGGCAGCTTGCATCTGGGCGGCCTTGTACGGCCATCGGGAGTTCGTCTGTCTGATCGGCTCGGACGAAGGCCACGCCATGGACATGCTCGAGTCGATCAAGATGGAACTGGACGGCAACGAGCTGCTGTTGGCAGACTTCCCCGAGGTGGTCTACCCTATCCATTGCCTGGATGGCATCGCCAATCGCTGTGCGGGGCAGCTCTACCGGGGCGAGCGCACTCACATCGGCTGGACCGCCCGCGAGATCGTCCTGCCGACGATCCCCGGAAGCAAGGCCGCGGGCGCGATCATCAAGGTGGCGGGACTGACGGGCCGCATCCGGGGCATGAAGTTCAAGCGGGCTGATGGGCACACGGTAAGGCCCAGCTTGGTGGTGCTCGATGATCCGCAAACCGACGAGTCGGCCCGGAGTCTTTCGCAGTGCGCCACGCGTGAGAGCATCCTGGCCGGGGCGGTGTTGGGCCTGGCTGGGCCCGGCAAGAAGATCAGCGGCATCATGCCCTGTACGGTCATCCGCCCGGGCGACATGGCCGACAACATCCTCTCGCGCGACAAACACCCAGAATGGAACGGCGAGCGCACGAAGCTTGTCTACAGCTTCCCCACCAATGAAAAGCTCTGGCAACGCTACGCCGAACTGCGGGCCGAGAGTTTTCGCCGGGGCGGCCACGGCGAAGAGGCGACCGAGTTTTATAGGGAGCATCGAGCTGAGATGGACGAAGGGGCGTTGGTCGCTTGGCCCGAGCGCTACAACCACGACGAGCTTTCGGCTGTGCAGCACGCCATGAACCTGAAGCTCCAGGACGAGCGGGCCTTCTGGGCCGAGTACCAGAACGAGCCCTTGCCGGAGGAGTCGGCCCAGAGCGAAGACCTGACGGCCGAACAGATTGCGGCCAAGCTCAACCGCCTTCGTCGGGGCGAGGTGCCCATCGGGTGCAATCACCTGGTGATGTTCATCGACGTGCAGCAGAACTCGCTGTTCTTCGTGGTGGCGGCCTGGGAGGACGATTTTACGGGCTACGTGATCGACTACGGGACCTACCCGAAACAACATCGGCCGTACTTCACGCTCCGCGATGCCCAGCCTACACTTGCCGCCGTGACCAAGGCCGGCGGCGTGGAAGGGGCGATTTACGCAGGCCTGGAGAAGCTCACCGGCGACTACCTGGGCCGCGAGTTCCGACGGGATGATGGGGCCTGCCTGCGGATCGAGAGGTGTTTGATCGACGCCAACTGGGGCCAATCGACGGATGTGGTCTACCAGTTCTGCCGCCAATCGGCCCATGCCGCCGTGGTGATGCCCAGCCACGGGCGGTTCATCGGGGCGTCCAGCCGCCCGTTGAACGACTACCAGCGCAAGCCGGGCGATCGCTGTGGGCTCAACTGGCGCATCCCGAACGTCCAAGGCCGCCGGGCCGTGCGCTATTGTGTCTACGACACGAACTTCTGGAAGTCGTTCGTGTACGCCCGGCTGGCCGTGGCGATGGGCGACGCGGGCTGCCTGTCGCTTTTCGGGGATCGGCCGGAGGAGCACCGGCTTTTCGCCGAGCACGTGACGGCCGAGTATCGCGTGAAGACCGAGGGCCGCGGCCGGACCGTGGACGAGTGGAAGCTGCGTGTGTCGGCCGGCGACAACCACTGGCTGGACTGCCTGGTGGGCTGTGCGGTGGCCGCGTCGATCCAGGGGGTTTCGCTGCCGGGAATGGCCGCCGAACCGGGCAAGGATCGCCGGCGAGTCAGCTTTGCGGAGCTTCAGCGGAGGAGGCGAAGCCATCATGGATGATGCATTCCAAGTCCCAAGCGGCACGCCCCAAGCCCCAAAGCCGGAGCGTGGCATCGCCTGCCCCCGGTGCGGGTGTTGCCACTTGCGCACCACCCACACCGAGCCCTTGCCGAGCGGCCGCATCCGCCGCCGCAAGGTCTGCCGCCACTGCGGCAGACGGATGGTGACCTACGAGCTGCCCCCTCGCCTGGTAGGCCCGGATCGCTAGATGTAGCACGATTTCGGTTTTCCGGGCGATTTGGCGGACAGATCGCCAGGAATTGGCATACATAAGAGATAGGCAGGCAGCGTGCGGTGAGCGCCGCGAACGGCTGACTTATAACGGTTATAAGTCGCCGCAGCGTGCCGGCGTCTGACTTCGGAATTTCCGAAGTGGACGGAGCGGCGATTCCGGGCGGTCCCTCGGATGGTGGGCCCGGATCGCTATATGTAGCACGATCTTGGAATTCCTGGCGAAAAACTCCGACAGTTCGGCCTTGCGCCGGGTAGGTCAAGTAATAGGGGGATGTTCAAGCCTTGGCTGGGCATTCCCGTGAAACAGGCTCGCGTTTGCCGGAGACGAAGCAGGTGGCCGACAACCTCGACGACACCATCCGCCAGAACGCCCAGGGGCCGGCCAAGGTCGCCGGCGACGCGGGCAGTGTCGAGCAGCATCCGCTACCCGACCAGGTAGCGGCCGCCCGTTACTTGCAGTCCGCGGAGGCGGTACAGCGGAAGCACCGCGGCCTGCGTTTCGGCAAGTTCGTTCCGCCGGGGACGGGCTAAGTCTCGTTGATGGCGTGGCAAGGTTGGGTGTGGTTTGGCGCGGTTGGGCATGCCCGGGCTTGGTACGGCAAGGCAAGGCGTGGTTTGCTTAGAAATCGCGTCCTGCCGGGGATAAGTTGAATGTTTGCATGGATGCGATCTTGGTGGCCAAGGAAGGCCGCCCCGGTGACTCGTCAGCCGCGTTCGTGGCGGCCTGCGATTGCCCTGCGAGGCCGCTACGACGCGGCGGCGACCACTGAAGACAACCGCCGGCACTGGGCCAACGCTGATGGGCTTTCGGCCCGGGCGGCCAACAGCCCCGAGGTGCGGCGCATCCTGCGCAACCGCGCCCGGTACGAGGTGGCCAACAACAGCTACGCCCGGGGGATCGTCCTCACGCTGGCAGCCGACACGATCGGGACCGGCCCGCGGCTCCAGATGCTCACCGCCAATGCCGAGGCCAACCGGCGGATCGAACAGGAGTTCTCCAGGTGGGCCAAGGCGGTGGGCCTGGCCGAAAAGCTCCGCACCATGCGCATGGCCCGCGCCCAGGATGGCGAGGCCTTCGCCATCCTGACCAGCAACCCGCGACTACCCACCCAGGTCAAGCTCGACCTGCGGCTGGTCGAGGCCGACCAGGTGACCACGCCGGACCTAGACTGGAGGCTGAAGACTGAAGGCCGTAGGAAGGGTGCCAATGGCTCCTCCAACCTCCAGCCTTCAGCCTACAATCTCACCGATGGAATCGTCTTCGATTCCAGCGGCAACCCGGTCGAGTACCACGTGCTGCGGGAGCACCCGGGCGATGCGGCCCTATCTTTGGGCCTCCAGTACGACCGCCTGCCGGCCGAGTCGGTGATTCACTGGTTCCGCATGGACCGCCCAGGCCAGGATCGCGGCATCCCCGACATCATGCCGGCCCTGCCGCTCTTTGCCCAGCTTCGGCGGTTCACGCTGGCGGTGATCGCCGCTGCCGAGACGGCGGCCGACTTCGCCGGCATCCTCTACACCGACGCCCCGCCGGGCGGCGAGGCGGACGCGGCCGAGCCGTTCGAGCCCATCGAGCTGGAGCAACGGGCATTGGTGACCATGCCCGGCGGCTGGAAGATGAGCCAATTGCAGGCCGAGCAGCCCGCCACGACCTACGCCGAGTTCAAACACGAAATCCTCAATGAGATCGCCCGCTGCCTGAACATGCCGTTTAACATCGCAGCGGGCAACAGCTCGGGCTACAACTACGCCTCCGGCCGGCTGGACCACCAGACCTACTACAAGAGCCTGCGAGTGGAGCAGGCCCATCTTGAGGCCGTGGTGCTGGATCGCGTGCTGGCCGGTT
Organism: Thermopirellula anaerolimosa; assembly: GCF_054657335.1. Lineage (NCBI taxonomy): Bacteria > Pseudomonadati > Planctomycetota > Planctomycetia > Pirellulales > Thermoguttaceae > Thermopirellula > Thermopirellula anaerolimosa. The sequence goes on along the minus strand of NZ_BAAHYX010000007.1, from coordinate 163,386 downwards.
GGCTCGACGAGGCGGTCCTGATTCCGGATCTTTGGCCTGAAGACCTGGGGCCGATGCCTGAATGGCCGCACCAGTGGTTCTGGGACGGGCAAGAGCACGTGGACCCGGCCAAGGAGGCCACGGCCCAGGCCACGCGTCTGGCCAGCCACACCACGACCTTGGCCTACGAATACGCCCGGCAGGGGCGCGATTGGGAAGAGGCGCTCCGCCAGCGGGCCAAGGAACTGGCGTTGATGCGTGAGCTGGGGCTTTCGCCCACGCAGGCCGTGCCGGCGCCAACATCAGAGGACGAACGCACGGACGAGGAGGACACGGAGGAGGAAGTGACGCATGCCGCTACCGCAGCGTAAGGCGAGCGAATCCCATGATGAGTTCATCGAGCGGTGCATGGGCGATCCAACGATGGTCCAGGAGTTCCCCGACGCGGCGCAGCGCCGGGCCATCTGCGAGCGCCAGGTGCGCACGCAGGCGCACCTGAACCTGGTCTGCGACCCGGGCTCGATCACCATCGAGGCCGCCGATGAGGGCCAGGGCGACGGCATGCCCAAGCTGCCGCGGTTCTCGATGGTGGCCTACACCGGCGGGCCCATGCGGATCGCCGGCTGGCGCTATCCGGTCATCGTGGACTTGGCGGGTTTGGCAATTCCCTCGCAAAGCCGGCCGATCCGCTTCGGCCACGACATGCAAAGCGGCGTGGGGCACACGGATGCCATTCGCATCGACGACGGCCGCCTGGTGGCCACGGGTGTGGTTTCGCGTGATACGGCGGCTGCCCGGGAGATCGTGGCCAGTGCCCGCAACGGCTTCCCCTGGCAGGCCTCGATCGCGGCGGCCGTCGAGGAGTTCGAGTTCGTCCGTGAGAACCAGAAGGTGTTGGTCAACGGCCGCCAGTTCGCCGGGCCGGTCAACGTGGTCCGCAAGGCCACCTTGGGCGAGATCAGTTTCGTGGACCTGGGGGCCGACGGGGCGACCAGCGCCAGCCTGGCCGCGGCCGGCCTGCCAGCAAGCCAACAGGAGAACCAAGCGATGGAGAGCCTTTCCGACACCAATCCTCAAGTGCAGCCTGGTGAGCCGGTAGAGACCCAGGTAGCGGCTGCCTCGAAGCCCGCTGCGGAGCAGGCTGTGCTGCCTGCCGCCCGGCAGCCGGGCGATGACACCGCGGCCGAGCAGGCCGCCGAGGCGGCTCGCGTCTTGGCCGTGCGCATGGTCTGCGGCGGCAAGCACCCGGACATCGAAGCCCAGGCGATCCAGGAGAAGTGGGACGTCAATCGCACGGCACTGGCCGTCCTGCGGGCGGAGCGTCCCAAGGCCCCGGCCGTCCATGTCCGCAGCCCGGAGGTCGTCAGCAGCCGACTGCTCGAGGCCGCCTGCATGCTCACGGCCAAGGCTGCGGGCGTGGAAGACCTGTTCGACGAGCCGACCCTGGAGGCGGCCACGCGCCGGTTCCGCGGCGGGATCGGACTCCAGGAACTGCTGTTGGAAGCCGCCTGGGCCAACGGCTACACCGGCCGGAACTTCCGCGACAGCCGGGCCGTATTGCGCTTCGCCTTCCGGCCGGAGCTGGAGGCCGGGTTCTCGACGATCGACATCGGCGGCATCCTGTCGAACGTGGCCAACAAGTTCCTGCTCGATGGGTTCTTCAGCGTCGAGCGGACGTGGCGAAACATCTGCGCGGTGCGGAACGTCTCGGACTTCAAGACCGTCACCAGCTATCGCCTCATCGGCACCGACCAGTACGAGCAGGTTTCTCCGGGCGGCGAACTCAAGCACGGCACGTTGGGCAACGAGACCTACACCAACAAGGCCGACACCTACGGGTTGGTGCTCTCGATCGACCGCCGGGACATCATCAACGACGATCTGGGAGCGATCACGACCGTGCCGCGGAAGTTGGGCCGTGGTTCGGGCTTGAAGATCAACGACGTCTTCTGGAAGACCTTTCTGGACAATGCCAGCTTCTTCTCGGCGGGCAACCGCAACTACCTGGAAGGGGCTGATACGGCGCTTTCGATCGACGGGCTGACCAAGGCCGAGGTGGCGTTCATGGACCAGGTGGACAGCGACGGCAAGCCGATCGGGATCATGCCGGCGATTCTCCTGGTGCCCACGGCCCTTTCGGCCATCGGCTCACAGCTCTACAAGTCGATGGAGCTGCGCGACACGACGAGCAACAAGAGCTACCCGGTGGCCAACCCGCACCAGGGCAAATTTCGGGTGGAGGTGAGCCGCTACCTGTCCAACAGCCAGTACGCGGGCAGTTCCAGCAAGGCCTGGTACTTGCTGGCCACGCCGGATGACCTGCCGGTCATCGAGGTCGCGTTCCTCAACGGCCAGGAGAGCCCGACGATCGAGACGGCGGATGCCGATTTCTCGGTGCTCGGCATCCAGATGCGCGGCTACCATGATTTTGGCGTAGCCCTGCAAGACCCGCGTGGCGGCGTGAAGATGAAGGGTGAGGCGTGAGCACGCTGCCGACAACTGAAGGCTGAACACGGAAGGAGCAACCCAGATGGCACTTGCGGTTTTCGTACAGCAGGGGGAGCAGATCGACTACACGCCGTCGGCGGATGTGGCGGCCGGCGATGTGGTGGTCCAGGAGGACCTGGTCGGGATCGCCCGCAGCGCAATCCCCGCCGGCACGCCGGGCTCGCTGGCCGTGGCCGGGGTGTTCGACGTGGTCAAGGCCAGTGCGACGGAGTTCGCGGCCGGGGCCAAGGTCTATTGGGACGCCACGAACAAGGTGGCGGTGACCACCGACGGCGCCGGGGCGAACAAGCTCCTGGGCAAGGCCGTGCGCGCGGCGGGCGCCGGGGCGACCGTGGTCCGCGTCCGGCTGAGCCAGTGATCCGCTCATGGGCGACCTGCTCGATGACGGCTTGGCCTGGCTGGCCGAGCGGCTCAAGGTCCATGCCTCGCGGCCGGTTATCTACCGACGCGGGACCGACGAGACGACTGTTCAAGCGATCGTCGGGCGGACGCTCCTGAAGCTCGACGACGGCTATGGTGGCGTGCGCATGGAGTGGACCGACCGAGACTTTTTGATTGCGGCCGATGACCTCATTCTCGCCGGCCAGAAGGCGTTGCCCCGGCGGGGAGATCAGATTCGAGAGACCACCGGCGGCAAGACGCTGGTCTACGAGGTGCTGGCGCCAGGCAGTGAACCCGAGTGGCGCTGGAGCGACCCGCATCGCAGGCTGCTGCGGATTCACACCAAGCAGATCGGCGAGGAGTGACTGACGATGATGCGACTGTGTGCGGCGATTCTAATGGCTGTGCTGGTGGGGCTGGCGGCGGTGGGTCTCGGGGCCGTGGTCGGCGGCAATCGGGCACCCGATGGGACCGAAGTCCAGTGCGACCTGCCTGTCGAGCTGCATCGCCGCAACACGACCTCGCGGGGTCAGGGCTGCTGCGTGTGGACTTCGATCCACCATGCGGCCCTGTGGCAGAACGTGCCGGCCTATCAAGAGGCCCCGAAGTGGATTCAGGAGCACGGCATCCCCGGCGGGGCGTATCCGGGGGCCGTGGAAAAATACCTGCCCGAGATGGCCCGCCAGCGCGGCGCAAGCCAGGCACCAGGCTTTCTGAACTACGAGGGCAGCGACCTGGAACTATTAAAACTCGCCTGCCGCACAGGCCGGATGCCTGCCGTGACGTACAGCTACAGCCCCAGCGGCCGCTATGGCGGAGGCCGGATCGCCCACATGGTCAACCTGGTCCATGCCGACGATCGCTACTTCGCCGTCTTGGACAACAACTACATCGGGGAAAACCAGATCGAATGGATGACGCCCGAGGAGTTCCGGCGTTCGTGGACGGGCCTGGGGGGCGGGTGGGCGGTGATCCTCCTGGCGCCACCGCCCCCACCGGTGCCGACCAACGGAATCTGAAGGCTCAGAACTCAAGGACTTGTCATGTACGCACTGTTGTTTCCGCTTCTGTTGGGCCAGTGCGGTCCCGGCGGTTGCGCGATCCCGTCGGGTTGGCCGCAATGGCAACCGATGGTTGGCCAGCGCACGGATCGGCAGCCGGCCGTATTCGATGTCGAAGTCGTTCCGCAAGGCGGCCAAGTCTGGTTCGACAGCCACGCGGTACGGCTTCTGGGCGGAAAAGGCCGCGTCCAGACGCCGCCCTTGGAGCCGGGCCGGCGCTACCGGTATCGCGTGACGGCCCGCTGGGGCGATGCCCATCGCCAGTGGACTCTGAGCTTTTCGCCTGGCCAGACGGTCCGCGTGGTGCTGCGGCGCGATGAGCCTTCGCCCTCGACGTCGGGGAGCAACGCGGGAACAGGCGGCTCCTCGACTGCTTCAACGTCGCCGCCGGCTTCGACCAAGCCGGTTCAGCCATCACCGCCTTCGCCACCGCCTCCCTCGTCGCCCCAGACGTCTTCGACCGCCACGGCCGGCCGCGCCGCACCTCCCAGTGGCCCGGGCGCTGCGCCAGCGTCCAAGCCGGAAGGGCCGTTGCCGGTGGTGGAGCAAGACGGGGTCCAGAACTTCGGCATCGATCGAGCTGGCCTCGGCGGTTCGGCCGAGCGGATCACCCTGGACGGCCGCCAGATCACCCGAGCGGAGGCTACGCAAATCCTCCAGGCCGGGAGCCTGGCCGACGACAGCGGCAAGTTGCGACTGACCGTGATCGGCACGGAGGCCGACCGCGGCCGGGTGCTCGATGACTTGAGAGGTTCTCTAAGCGATATCGCCAACCAATGCCTGGTCCAGGACTATCCGCCCGATCACTGGGCCGTGGCCAATGTCGGTTTCTACACGGCCGGCAAGCCGACGATCTACGTCCAGGCCCCGGACGGCAATGTCCTGCATCGGCAAGACGACTATGCCGACGGAGCGGAAGGCTTTCGACAAGCCTTCGAGCGATTGCGCAAGCCCGACCCAAACTACCGTCCCGACAAGGACCGCGACCAGAGGCGGCCGGCAGATGGCCTGCTGTCCCGGCTGATCAATGTTTTGGCACGCCCATTCCGCGTGATCCTCTCGTGGCTTCTGGCCGCGGGCGTGGTGTTCATCCTGATCGTCCTGGTGATGAAAGGCTGGCTCGTCTACCTCTTGGGCCTGTTGGCAAGCCTCGTGCCCGGGCCACCTACGCAAGCCAAGACGGCCGGCACAGGGCAAAGCCAAGCCGTCGAGAGCCGCCGGACGCGGCCATCGGCCGTTAAATCGCGTGCAAGGAGGTGATCCGCGTGTCCACGATCGTCGCGCTGGCCGATGCGGTCGTCTCGGAACTGAATGGCGAAGGATGGAGCCTCCCTTTCGCCGCCCGGCGGCTCTATCGGCCCAGGTTCGAGCCGGCGGACCTCAAGACGCTCCAGGTGAGCGTCGTGCCTCGGAGCCTGGTCATCGAGGCCGCAAGCCGCGCGGACGACAGCCGCCAGTACCAGATCGACCTGGCCATCCAGCAGAAGCTCGATAGCGGGACCGCCGAAGAGATCGACCCACTTTTAGGGCTTGTAGAAGAGATCGCCCGGCATTTCCGGTTGCGGCGGCCGGCGGCGATGCCGTCCGCTTTGTGCGTGAAAGTGGAGAACGAGCCGGTCTACGCGGTCGAGCACCTCGACGAGCTGCGGTGCTTCACCAGCGTGCTCACGCTCTCGTTCCGCGTGGTGGGATGAGCGATGTTGGGGATGACCGTAAGCCAGGCGAAAGGGTCCTTCTTCGACGCCGATCGGGTGCTGCGCGCGAAGGATAAGGCGGAACGCCGGGTGCTATCGAAGTTCGGGGCCTACGTGCGTCGGGCGGCAAAGAGCAGTATTCGCAAGCGGCGGCGTGCGGCACCGCCGGGCATGCCGCCCAGTTCGCAGACGGGCGTCCTGCGGCAGTTCATTTTCTTCGCCCTCGAGCCCGAGCGGCATACCGTGATTGTCGGCCCCGCAAAAACGAATCAGGTCTTTTTCGACAGGCATCGGCAGCCGGTCAAAGGCACCGTACCGTCGGTGCTGGAATATGGGGGCGAGGTGACGATCCTCGAGTGCGAGATTGGCGGCCAGTGGTATCGCGCGGACCTTCGCAGCCGGCGAAGATTGGCCGAACGAGCGACGCGATACCGCACGGTGAGCATCGCCGCCCGCCCCTATATGCATCCCGCCATGGAGAGGGAAAAACCCAAGTTGCCAGCGATGTGGAAGGACTCGGTACGATAGGAGAAAAAGCGCAATGGCCACCCATTGGAAACTGGGCCGCGAGTGCACCCTGACCGTCGGGACGAATGAGTTGAAATTGGCCAAGGAGGTGACCGTCGAGCTGGCGGGCAGCGAGGCCGACGTCACCACCCGGGACAGCCAGGGCGTGAAGCGCACCGTGGTGGCGCTCAAGGAGTTCACCATCTCGGCCACGGCCGTCTACTCGCCGGATGATGCGGCCGTCCAGGCCCTGATTTCGGCGTACACGGGTGGGACGCCGCTTGCCGTAACGCTATCCGACCCGACCTTGAGCTACACGGGCAAGTGGGCCGTCACCAGCCTTTCGCAGGGCCAGCCGCTGGAAGACGTGGCCACCCTGGACTTCACGCTCAAGCCGACCTTGGAGGCAACTAGCGCATGAGAACCTTCCAGGATAGCGCCGGACGGACGTGGACGATCGCCGTTAACGTGGACACGGTCAAGCGGGTCCGCGACCTGTTGAAGGAAGACCTGCTCGACATCGAGCGCACTTTGCCGCGGCTCTTGCTCGATCCGATCCTGCTTTGCGACGTGGTCTACTGCGTCTGCAAGCCGCAGGCGGACGCCGAGAAGATCTCGGACGTGGACTTCGCCCGGGCAATGGCCGGAGACACAATCGCCCGGGCGAAGGCGGCCCTGGTCGAGGAGCTTGTGGATTTTTTCCCCGAGCCGAGCCAGCGCCAGACGCTCCGGCTGGCGATCGAGAAGTACGGCCAGTGGAACCAGCGGGCCGCGGCACTAATCAAGGCGAAGCTCGATCGCACGGACCTGCCGCAGGAGATCGAGGCGGCCCTGACGGACGCTTACGGCTCGTTTACGAGCTTGCCGGAATCGTCGGCGTCGACCCAGGGCCGCTGACGCTGCGGGAACTGTGTTGGATGGTCGACGGCCGGCAGCGGGACCAGTGGAACCACACGGCCCAGGTACTTGCGATGCTCTACAACGCCTTCCGCGGTTCTAAGGCAAGGCCGCTCGGCCCGGCGGATTTCCATCCGCTTCTGAAGAAGCCCGCCGCAACCACCACGCTCAAGCACCTTGGCGAACTGGGAATCCTCAAACCGCCCAGAGAGTGATCTATGGCAAGCCCTTCTGCTATCCGCGCCGGACAAGCGTTCGTCGAGCTGTTTGCCGACGATAGCCGGCTGGTTCGCGGCTTGAAGGCCGCCTCGAAGCGACTGAAGGCGTGGGGCCAGAGCGTCACGGCGGCCGGCAGGCGGATGCTCTCTGCCGGAATGGTTGCCGTGGGGGGCATGCTCGGGGCATCCCGCGTCTTCGCCTCGATGGGCGACACAATGGCCAAGGCCAGCCAGCGGACCGGCATCGCGGTAGAGCGGCTGTCGGAACTGGCCTACGCGGCCGAGCAGTCCGGGGCCGACCTGGAGGCGCTCGAGGCCGGCGTTCGGAGGATGCAGAAGACGATCGCAGAGGCGGCGGGCGGTTCCGAGTCGGCCCAAGAGGCCCTGGCCACTCTCGGCCTGTCGATCCAGCAACTGGCAGGTCTCTCTCCCGATCAGCAATTCATGCTCATCGCCGACCGGCTCGCGAAAATCCCCAATCCCACCGAGCGTGCCGCCGCCGCGATGGAACTCTTCGGCCGCTCGGGCACCCAACTGTTGCCGTTGATCGCCAACGGGGCCGCAGGTCTAGAGGCGCTGGCCCGCCGGGCCCGAGAGCTTGGTCTGGTCATGGCCACCGAGGACGCAGAAGCGGCTGTAGTCTTCGGCGATCTGCTGGCCGACCTCTGGAAGACTGTCAAGATGGGGGTTTTCGTCATCGGGTCGGCCTTGGCGCCGGTGCTTGCGGACCTCGTCGAGCGGGCGCTTGGGGTGATCAGGAGCGTTGCGGATTGGATCAAGGCCAACAAAACCCTCGTCGTCACGGTCTTCAAGATGGCCGCGGCCCTCGTTGCCGGCGGGGCAGCGCTGATCATCCTGGGTGGCATCCTCTCCGGACTGGGGTTCGCCTTCGGCACGCTGGCGAGCATCGTCACCGGCGTGGGGACGGCTTTGAGCGTGATCGGCACCGTCCTGGGTGCGATCCTCTCGCCCGCGGGTCTGGTGATCGCGGCCCTGGCGTCGCTGGGCGGGTATCTCCTGTACGTCTCCGGCGCGGGCCAGCAGGCCCTGTCGTGGCTGGGCCAGCAGTTCGCCGCCCTGCGCGATACGGCGCTGGCGGCCTGGCAGGGTATCTCCGATGCGCTGGCGGCCGGCGACATCGGCCTGGCGGCCAAGATCCTCTGGCTCACCTTGAAGATGGAGTGGCAGAAGGGGGTCGCCTGGCTCACCGAGAAGTGGATCAACTTCAAAGAGGCCTTCATGGCCGTAGCCACCGAGGCGGTCTACGGCACGGCCAAGATTCTCACCTCGGCTTGGGCCGGCCTCCAGGCGGCTTGGGTGGAGACCGTCGCCTTCCTGTCGAAGGCATGGACGGTTTTCACCAGTAGCCTGGTGACCGGGTGGCGCACGGCCCAGAACTGGATCGCCAAGAAGTTCGTGCAGCTCATGGCGATGTTCGACTCGTCGGTCGACGCCGAAGCCGCCATGCGGATTCTCGATGAGGATTTCACACGGGAACAGCGCCAGCGGGATCAAGCTACCCAGCAGCAACTCCGCGACATCGAAACCGCCCGGCAGGCCAAACGCCAGGCGATCGACCAGGAAGAGCGCGGCACGCTCGAGGCCCTTGAAGAGGATCGCCAGCGACGGCACGTCGAGCGCAAGCGGCAATACGACGCGGACCTCCAGGCGGCCGAGGATGCGGTTGCCGAGGCCAGGCGCCAGTGGCAAGAGGCCCTCGACGAGGCGGCCCGTAAACGGGGGGAAATCAAGGAGACCGCTGCCCCGGAGCGGGTGAAGGGCATCGGTGACCTGGAGGGCTTCGACTTCGAGGGTCTTGCCCAGCGGTCGATCAGCGTGACCGGGACCTTCAACCCCTTGGCCGCAGGCGGCCTGGGCACGGGTGGACCCCTGGAGCGTGCCGCCCGGGCGGGCGAGGAGACGGCCAAGAACACCCGCAAGCTCGTCCAGCAGGCCCAGCACGGCAACCTGGCATTCGCATGATCGGAGTATGCGTCGCGGATGCCGATCGCCGTCCACGAGAAATGGGAGAGCCGCCAGTCGACCGAGGGTGAAAGCCCGTCGGTCGACCTTGTCTATATTGTCCGCGGCACCGATAGCGACCTGGCGGCCAAGGCGGCGTTGGCGGCGGCCTCGCCGGTGCTCTACGACGGCCTGGTACGCCAGTCGCTTCACATCGAGCGTGTGGCCGAAGACATCTGGGAAGGTTCGGTCCGCTACGGCGAGCTTCAGCCGCCCGAGACCGGCGATTCCACCTACCAGTTCGACACCGGCGGCGGCACCCAGCACATCACCCAGAGCCTCCAGACGGTCGGCCGCTACGCCCCGCCGGGCAAGACCGCCCCGGATTTCCAAGGGGCCATCGGTGTTACCCACGACAACGTCGAGGGCGTGGACATCACCGTGCCGGTCTACAACTTCTCCGAGACGCACTACCTTCCCGACAGTGCGGTGACGCCTGCCTATAAGGCGACGCTGTTTTTTCTGACTGGGAAGGTGAACGCTGCCCTGTTTCGCGGTTTCGCCGCCGGCGAGGTGCTGTTTCTGGGTGCGTCCGGCTCTAAGCGTGGCCAAGACGACTGGGAGATTACTTTCCGCTTTGCAGCAAGTCCCAACGTCGCCGGCCTGGTGATCGGCGATATCACAGGCATTAGCAAGAAGGGCTGGGAATACCTCTGGGTCCGCTACGCGGACGCCGAAGACCGGGCAGCGAGCACCCTGGTCAAAAGGCCGGTCGCCGCCTACGTGGAGCAGGTCTATCCATATGGCGATTTTGGGGAGTTGGGCATTGGGCCGTAAGCTGAAGGATTGCGATGGGAAACCCGTTCAAAAAAGTCCAGCCCGGGCAGCCGCTGCAAATCCCCGCCGAGGCTTTCAATACGTTCATCGACGCCGCTTTGGATTTCAAGGACCGGCAGCGCAACCAGAGACAGGACGCCCACCCTCGCTTTGCCCATAGCACGATCATCAAGGTTCGCAATCGAAGCGGCAGCGACCGGTTGCGATTCGAGGTGCTGGGCCTTGATGGGCCGATCATCGGTCCCGACGAGAATCAAGAGAGCTTTCAAAATGAGCTCGCGTTCAACGGCGTAGTACCGCAGGCGGGGGCCCATCGGGGCAAGTTCGCTATCCTCCTGGAACCGGTCGCGGCCGATGCCATCGCCCACAGGGCCTGTGTTGCCGGGGTGACTGTGGCCCTGGTCCGCATCTTGGACCCGGGGCATCAGTACGCCGACATCGCCCCGGACGCCTGCGAGTATCTGGAAAGCTGCGAATCCGGCGGGGCTCTGATTCTCTGGAAGCACCAGGACGAGGGCGTTACTTGGGCGCTGGTGCATTTGGGCCCCGTCCCCGAAGACATCTGCCGCTTTCGTCTGACCGCGCGCCTCGACCGCTGCGGCTCCGCCTGGGCGGAACGGATTATCAGCGGCGGCGCGCAGGGCAGCGGCAGCAGTGCCCCCGACTGGTGCCAAAGCGACCGAGACATCGAGGTCGTGGATTCCCTGGGGCTCGTCCCCCCGGAAGGTTTGCCCGCCGGGGCCTTTGGGTGGGCCAAGTGGATGGCCGATAGCCGATCCTGGGAGGTGCTCTACTACGGCGAGGGGTGCTGTGGCTCCAGCAGCTCATCGTCGCCGAGCAGTTCGTCCAGCTCGTCCGTCGAATCCAGCGCCTCCGAAAGTTCGCCGCCCAGCGGGTCCAGCAACTCGGAAAGCTTGTTCTCTTCCGAGTCCAGCCTGAGCAAGTCCAGCGTCAGCCAGTCCAGCGTCTCCAGCGCCAGTAAATCCAGCGCCTCCGGGAGTTTGCAGTCCAGCCAGTCTAGCACCCCGTCGGAAAGCGCTCCCTCTGAAAGCGGACCGCCGTCAAGCATGCCTTCCGAGAGCCCCGCTTCGGAGAGTGCCCCATCGGGAAGCGCGCCTTCAGAAAGTGGTCCCCCGTCGAGTGCGCCGTCGGAGAGTGCACCGCCGAGTGCGCCGTCGGAGAGTGCACCGCCACCCTCCAGTGCCCCTTCCGAAAGCGCACCGCCACCACCCAGCGGGCCTTCCGAGAGTGCCCCGCCACCATCGTGGGGGTCGGACAAGTCGACGGCGATCGTCCCGGCCAGTTGGGCCCCCGGGGGTTATACCGCGCTGTTTACGCTGGAATCGCCCGAAGTCCTCTTTGAGGACATTCTTTTGGCCCGCATTCCGCAGAAAGCGGCAACCCTCCAGATCGACCCGCGTTTTGTGGAGGTGTGCGAACCGGGCAGCCTCGTGGTTTCCGCGTGCGTGGCGGACGTGCCAGTCGTGGTCGGAGCAAGCGTGGAGGGGAACTGGGTCCGCGTGCGGTTTGCCGTCGAGAACGACAGGCAGGAGGTCCGACTCGTTCTCCGAGTGACCGGTGTCCGCCGCAGCTTTGCGGGCCTGCGGTTCCCGAACCGGTCGCGGCGGCAGTTCGAGGCGAACGAGGCCTTCATCAATAGCGCATACCCGCCCGAGTGATGAGCGACAGTTATTGGGGCTCGGCCAAGTCGTCTTCGTCGGTGAGCGAAAGTCAGAGCAGTTCTGACTTCAGCAGCGAGTCTTCGTCAAGTAGCAGCAGTTCGTCAAGTGGCAGCAGCCAGTCTGGGTCCAGCAGCGAGAGCCTGTCTGGAAGTGCGTCCCTCAGCCTCTCTGAATCAGTGGCCTTCAGCTCCTCACTATCCAGAAGCTCTTCCGCGAGCGAGAGCATTTCGGAGAGCCTTAGCCAAAGCCTTTCGCAAAGCCTGTCCGAGGCCTCGGCGGCGAGCGCTTCCCTCAGCTCTGCCGCAAGCGCTTCCATCTCGGACAGCGGGATCGCCAGTAGTAGCGCATCCGGGTCAGGCGCTTCAGGGTCGGCAGCATCCGGGTCAGGTTCTTCGGGGTCCGCGCCACCTGGGTCGGGCTCTTCAGGGTCGGCACCACCCGGGTCAGGCGCTTCAGGGTCGGCAGCGTCAGGATCAAGCCCGCCAGCGTCGGCCCCGTCGGGATCAGCACCGAGTCCGTCCGACTCGGGTAGTTCTTATTCCGCCGGTTATCAATCCGAATCCGGCTCCAGTGCCTCCTGGCCAACATCCAGCTCTTGGCCCGGCAGCAGTAGTAGCGCCAGTCCCTCTTGGCCCACATCCAGCGCGCCGCCCGGCAGCGGCAGCAGCGCCGGGAACTCGTGGCCGACATCCAGCTCGTAGTGGCAACATGGTAAGACATGGTTCTTTCACCGCAAACAGGCCTATCGTCGCAGGCCGGTTCGCAACGCGGCCCCTGGCGGCGGCCTGGCGTTGCTCGACGAATCTGGAGTTACACCCACGCGGTCGCCCGGTGGGTTGCCGCTGGCAGACCCACCCGGTCTGCCCAAGAAATCGCCCACCTGCTCGCGGCCCATTGTCTGCACTGTCAGGCTTACGATCCCAAGCAGCAACTCTGTGCCGCGTGCGGCTGCCGCATTGCACGCGGGCTAACACCCATTGCCAACAAACTCGCGATGGCCACCGAAGCGTGCCCGCTGGGAAAATTTCGCGCTTCCCCAGGGGAGAGATTGTCGATGGACGCGTTGCATGATTTCTTCGAACGGGTGTACGTGATCAATCTGAAACGCCGGCCCGATAGGCTACGCACGTGCCTGGCTCGCCTCCAGCGGCACGGCTGGCCGTTTAAGCCCCCACAAGTCTACGCCGCAATCGACGGCGACAAGGTGGGTGTGCCCCCCGAGTTCACGCAGGGCGGCGGGGCCTACGGCTGCCGTATGAGCCACCTCCGCATCCTTCAAGATTGCCTGATGGATGACGTATCTTCGGTGCTCATTCTGGAGGACGAGGCCGACATTACCGAGGGTTTTTCGGAGCGGGTGCGAGCGTTCCTGGAAAAAGTGCCCAGCGACTGGCAAGGCATCATGCTGGGCGGCCAGCATCACGCCCCGCCCATCCCGACCGGCATCCCCGGAGTGGTCCGCGTCCGCTACTGCCAGCGGACGCATGCCTACGCGGCCCGGCGCGATTACATGCAGGCCCTTCAGCGCCGCTGGGCCAATGCCACGGTGCACATCGACTGGCTCATGCGCGATTGGCAACACCAGCATATCGTCTACGCCCCGGAATCCTGGCTGATTGGCCAAGCGGGCGGCAGGTCGGATATTCGGGGCGCCGAAAAGCCCATGGAGTGGTGGAACTCTCAAGCCCAGCCGCCGGGTCCAGTGGCCGTCGCCTTGGTGACGCGGGACGTACTGGACGCGATGCTGCCGCTTGGGTTCCACCCCGGGATGGAGCGGGACGCAGACGGGATCGATGTGACGCTCAAACGCTGTCTGGCCGACGGGACGGCCCCACAACACCGCATCGAGGGCCTGAGACGATGGCTGGGGTGGATTCAGGCCGAATCCGTGGGCGGCCTGCTGCCCACCGTGTGGCATCCGCAGGCGACGACCGAACTAGTGCGGCAGGCATGGGCCGGCCCGGTGTATGAAGTGCGCGGAGAATCGGCCGAGGAGGCGTTTGGTTGCCTGCCGGCCGAGGTGCAGGAGCGCATGCGCCGGCGGGCGTCGCTCCGCACGAGCCCGATCATCCTCTTGTCATGCCCCCGAGCGATGGTCGAGCAACTCCACGCGCACGGTTTTCATCCCGGCTATTGGCGGGATCGCCAGACAGGGATTGATAAGGGGCTGGAGCGCATCTTCGCCGAAGTGCCCCAGGAGCGACGGATCGAGGAATTGCGCAAGTGGTGCGACTTTTTGTGCCGCGAAGGCGACCGCGATGGGCTGATAGTCGTGGCGCGGCACTCCCAGCTCAACGCCGCCATGCTGACGGCCGCCACCACGCGGCCGGTCGTGGAGATCAGGGCGGAGAGTATCGAAGAGTTGAAACGGGCTGTAGTAGGTGCGACATGAATTCCCCCGTCTGGCTCTACTGGGAAGGCCCCATGCCGCCGTACATCCGGCTGTGCCTGGACCTTCTCAAGGCGTACAACCCGAACGCCAGGGTGCTTGGTCCCGATGATTTGCCCGGGCTTGGATTTTCGCCCGAATTGCTCGATGCGATCGGCACGTGGCATGTCTGCCAGCGGTCGGACGCCATTCGGGCATGGCTCCTGGCGGAGCATGGCGGCGTCTGGTGCGACGCGGACTGCATCCCGCTGAAGCCCTTCGATCTCTTGGCGCGGGCGGCCGAAACCAGCCCTTGCGGGCTGCTGGCGTATCAGTCCACCGATCGCACGATCGGCGTTGCATTGTTTGCCGCGCGCCCGGGCGCAGAGCCGATTGTGCGCCTGCGGGACCACGTAGTCCAAATCGCACGGTCTGGTCGCAAGCCGGGCTGGTTGGAAGTGAGTTCCCAGCCGATGACCCGCATCGTCCACGAGATCGGCCGCCAGAGGTGCGTGATTCTGCCCTTTGACCACGTGAGCCCGATTTCGTGGCGGGATCAGCACCTGTTGTCTGCCAGGGCTCCCGAGCATGAGCACGCCGCGTGGCTGGCCGCTCGTCCCAACATCTGGACGTGCATGTTATCGAATCAACGCCTCAGCGACCCCGCCGCGGAGGACGACGTACCGCGTTTGACGCGGCACGAGCTGCTGAGTTCCGACCGGCTCTTATCGCATGTGTTCCGGGCATCCGTCGGGCGGCTGCACCCGCCGTCGCTGCCGGCCGGCCGGGCTGTCGTGACGCTCAACCTCTATGGCGATGGCATGCCCCACAACTTGCGCGAGTCCCAGCGGGCAGCCGCTGAGCGCTGGGGCGCGGAGTATGTCGAAATCACACGCCCCCTATTCGGTTGGCGTGAGCCGTACTGGGAAAAATTGAACCTCGACAAACACGCCGTCGCCTACGAGCGGGTCGTGTACTTCGACCGCGATGTCGTGGTGCGGGCGGACTGCCCCAACCTGTTTGAATGCGTGCCTGCGGAAGCTATCGGCGCGGTAAGCTCCGAGCAAGAGGGGCACAACTTGCTTCACCACGTGGTGCCCAAGATGCAACCGCTGTGCGACCTTTTGGGTGTGCCGCTGGACTTTAGCCACGAGTATATCAACTCCGGCGTGCTCGTTTTCAGCCCGCACCGGCATCGAGCGGTGTTCGAAGCCGCCCGGCTGATATGGGCGCTCACCGGCGATCACAGCTCGTGGGAGATTGGCGACCAGGGCCCCTTGAGCCTGGCCCGCCGGTGGACCGAAACGCCCCTGTGCCTGTTGCCTAGCGAGTTCAACCGCTGTGGCGCACGGCTCTGGGATCGGTGGACGCCTGTGATGGACGCCTTCATCTGGCACTTCTGCGGCTCCAAAAACTGGCCCCACATGGCCGATACCAACTGGCAGACGCTTCCATGACGCGGCCCAATCTGACGTGGCTGGAACTCGACATCACCTATGTCTGCGGCCTGGGCTGCGCTAACTGCAACCGCATGACGCAACTAGTGCCAGGGCGCCCAAGGGAGAATACTTGCATAGAGCATGTGGATCAACTCATCGCCGATTCGGAGCGATTGAACTATCCCTGGCGACAATGGTTTCTCGTCGGCGGCGAGCCGACCACGCACCCGGATTTGGAGGCCATCGTTCGTCGCGTCGGCCAGTACCGCGATCGGCGAGGGCCGGGGGCATTTCAAGTGGGCCTGGCCACGCATGGCCACGGCAGCGCCACGCAGCGGCGGCTACGGGAGTTGCAGCGGGAATTCCCGTTTCTGCACGTGCTCAATTCACGCAAGACCGGGCCAGTGCATCCTGAGTTCGTCGCCCCCTGCCTTGCCCCGATCGACCGCGCGCCCAAGGCCCTGGCAGGCCACCGCTATGGCGGGTGCAACATCTCGTGGGCTTGTGGGGTGAGCATGAACTTCGCGGGCTTCTACTGCTGCGCCGTGGCCGGGGCGATCGATCGCATCCGCGGCGGCCGTGCTTGTCTCGCCCGCTTGGAGCAGCTGACCGAAGCGGCCGTGCGCGAGCTCTACCAAGTCTTCTGCCCTTTGTGTGGGTACTACCCCGGGGCCGGGCTGGTCCCCATTACCGGAGCCAATCAAACGCTGCTTTCCGAAACCTGGCACGTAATGCTCGCCGCCGCTTCTCGGGAGGCACCCACAGCCTGTCCGCCACAGTGAGCCGTTTTTCTCCCGCCCGGCCGCCAGTGCGTCCCGGCTGCGGCAGGACTCCGGGCGGTTCGTGCCCCTGGATCGGCACCCCCTTATCGTGGTAGATGGCGATTGCGGCGAGGTTTCATTGCCTGGATTCGTACCCCTCTGGTAGTATTCGCGGCGCTTTCCCAACAGGATTCGGGTCCTGCGGACAGATGGATTCTCAAGGCCGCAGGAAAAAATTCTCTAGAGGGGGTACTTGACAACACACACACACACTTAAACTAACCTGCGCGATGAGGAATGTCCGCAAGCCGCGTCGCGATCTTCCTCCGAGCCTGGTGAGGAAGGCAACCCCGACGCCTGGGATGCGTCGGCTCCGACGCGTGCGATGAAGGCGAGGCACTCTCGCCTGCCGGGAGGACTGGGCCATGGGCATCAGCGTACCCGAGCTGACGGCACCCCAGAGCCGGGACGGGTCGCCTCCGGCGGCCGGGGCGGTTCCAGCCACGCGCGAGGCTTATCAGCGGGCTTTGGCGGCGCATCGGGCCGACGATCTAAAGACGGCCGAAGCGATCTACCGCGAGATCCTTGCTTCGAACCCGAACCACGCCGGGGCGGGGCATTTCCTGGGCCTGGTCTGTCTGGCTCGCGGCCAGCATGAGGAAGCCCTGGGGTGGATCGAGCGGGCCCTTCGACGATGCGGCGACAAGGCGGTGTACTGGAACAACTACGGGGCCGCGCTCCAGAAGATGGGACGGCTGGCCGAGGCGCGGTCGGCCTTCGCCAAGGCCGTTGCCCTGCGCCCGGAATATGCGGATGCCTGGTCCAAACTGGGGTTGGTGCACTTGGAACAGGGCCAAGTGGACGAGGCGGAACGCTGCCTGCGATACGCCTTGCGGCTCCAGCCGCGTCACGCCGATGCCCGCCGACACCTGGCCCGGGCAGCCCAGGCCAAAGGGGATGTCGCCGAAGCGATCCGGCTCTGCCGCGACTCTCTGGCGGTGGCGCCAACGCGGGCGGAAACGCTCATGCAGTTGGGCGAGATCTATTGTGCCGCCAAGAGGTTCGAGGAGTCGGGCGAGGTATTCCGGCAGGCGGCGGCTCTCAGGCCCCAGTGGGCCGAGGCGCATCTGAATCTCGGCCTGGTCTATACCGATTTGGAGGAGTTCGAAGCGGCAGGGGAGGAATTCAAGATCGCCCGCCGGACTGCGGCCGGATAAACCGATGTGGCGGCTCCGCGAGTTGAGCCTCTGCCCGGTGGTCTTCGACTCGGCGGACGCGGTGGCCGAGTACCGGGCGGAGCTGGAGCGTCGGCTCGATGAAGCCTTGCCGGGGTTGGACTGGCGCCAGGCCTTCCGCGACGGCTTTGTGCCGTCGTTCCAGCTTTACCATCACGGCGTGTGCAACCGCCGCCTGCGGGAGAAGTTCTGGCGCTTGTTCGCGCCCGCCTTTCCCAGGGAGCTGCCCGCGCCGCGCCGACGCAAGAGGATCCGCGTGGGCTTCCTGGCCACCTGGGGACACCAGGGTGGCTTCTTGCGCGGGTTCGGCGGAATCATGGAGCGGTTGGACCGCGCACCGTTCGAAGTGGTGGGTTTGGTCTCGTCCACCGCCCTGGACGTCTGTCGTCGGTCGGTCCGCGCGAACGATATCGGCTGGATCGGCTTCCCGCACGAGGTCCCTTTGGCCTTGCAGGCGATCCGCAATGCCGACTGCGATATCATCCTCCACTGGCAGGGGGGGACGGACGTGGTGAATTACTTCCTGCCATTTTTGCCCTTGGCCCCGGTGCAGTGCATCGGCTTCGGGCAGCATGGGACCACGGGGATCGGGAACATCGACTACTTTATCTCTTCGCGGTTGTTCGAGCGGGGCGAAGACGCCCAGGAGGACTATACCGAAAGGCTGGTGCAATTGGCCGGCGCGACTGCCTGGCAGCCGCGACCGCACCGGCCGCCGGCAGCATCGCGGGATGCATTCGGCCTGCCCGGCCAGGGGGCGATCTACTTCTGCCCCCAGCGGCTGGCCAAGTTCCATCCCGATTTCGACCGGCTGCTGTGCCGGATTCTGGAAGCAGACCCTACCGGCCACGTGGTGGCGATGGAAGGCGTGCGGCCCGCCACAGCGGCCCGGCTCCGTGCCCGTTGGCTGCGTACGCTGGGCCCATCGCTTATGCGGCGGATCGTTCTCCTTCCCGCCCAGCAACCCGCGGATTACTACCGGCTCTTGAGTCTGGCCGACGCGGTGCTCGACACCCCCTGCTATAGCGCCTCGTTGACCGCGTATGACGCCTTCGCCCTGGGCGTGCCGCTGGTGACTCTGCCCGGCCGGCACATGGTGCAGCGCTACGCCCTGGGGCTGTGTCGTCGGATGGGCTTCGAGCAACTCGTCGCCAGCGACGAAGACCAGTACGTGGCCCTGGCGGTCCGCTTGGGCCGGGACGGCGATTTCCGCCAGGCGATGAGACGAGCGATTCTGGAACGTTGCGGCGTCCTCTTCGAGGACCCGCACGTGGTGCGCGAGTATGAGGAGTTTTTCCGGCGGGCGATCGAAAACATGCCCTGAGGCCGTCGATCCGTCCGCCGAGGGTTTTTCCGGTTTTCGGACATGCCGGCGACAACGCCAAAAGGGAGCAGGACCATGGCATCGTTGCAGTTGCCCGTGCGGAGGCTGTGGGATCACCTGGTGGAGCACGTGCGAGGCAAACGGCTTGGCCACGGCTTGCGTCACCGTACGCTGCGGCTGGAGCCCCTCGAAAAGCGGGAACTGTTGTCGGTGGTGGCCAGCATCAGCGTGGACCAGGCCCTCCAGGTGGATCGCGAGGAGGGGGTCTCCACCTTCACGATCACCATCACCGACTGCCCACCCAACATCGCTTATGGCGTGGTGAACTTCCAGGTTGCCGGGACGGCGGATTCCTGCGACTACACGGCCTCGGGATTTCTCACTTCGGGTTACATCCAGTTTTACGGTAACGGGAGCCAGTCGGCCAGGATCACGATCCGAAACGACGCCTGGTTCGAGGGTAATGAAGACGTGACGGTGCGGCTCACGGGCGGGTGGTATACCACCAGCCAGTGCTGCGGGACGTATCCGGTGACCCTCGGTACCCCGAGCGAGGCCACCGTGACCATCGAGGACGACGACGAGTGGACGATCTCCCTCGCCGCCACGGATAATCTCGCGGCCGAGCCCGACAATCCGGGGGCATTCCGCATCACCCGCTCCGGCCCCCCGGGCGAGAGCATGGATACTACCTATCCTATCCGGGCGTGGTTCGATATCGGCGGCACGGCCAGGCAGGGCGACGACTATCAGCCCTTGCCGGGCGTGGAATGGCAGGGATGCCAGTACTCCTCCACAGGGTATGTGACGTTTGAAGGCGATACGACGGAGATCCTTTTCGATGTGGCCGTAATCGATGATCACCAGGCGGAAGTGAAAGAAAAGGTCGCCTTGACGCTCACTAGTGCCCAGGCCCTCGGCGAAATGCCCGCCGGCTACCCCTTCGGCAACCGCTCGGACGTCGTGGACCTGCACGACAACGACTGGGTTATCGAGGCGGCGGGCAACGCGGTGGAACCGGACAAGCCGCTCCCCGAGCCGACCTCGGGCCTGGAATCGGATATGCAAGGCTCCCCAGGGAAGTTCCGCATCCGGCTTTTGGACGGCAACGAGAACTTTCAGCAGGCCACCGTCGCCTTCTCGGCCGCCGGCACGGCCGCGCTGGACGACGACGCCCATTGGGACGACGAGCCTGTCCAGCGAGACTATATCGCCGATGCCGACGGCTTTCTCAAAGGCGAAGCCGCCAACGTCATTTCCCAGCCCACCATGCTTTCCATCCCCGCCGGGCAGAACAGCTACTTCGTCACCCTGGTCCCCTGGTACGACGGCTACCGCAACGAGTACAACCCCTATGAGACCGTCGTGGGTACGATCACCGGCTGGAACGTGGACCAGGAGTACGACACGGCCACCCTCCAGATCGAAGAACCCGAAGAGACCCTCAAGCCCTGCGTCGGTTGCTGCGGCAGCGATGCGAGCTGTATCAGCATCTCCTCCGGCGTCACCGTTCCCGTCGGCGGATTGGGCCTGACCAACTCCGGGACGCCCCTGACCTATTACGCCCACTTGGCCTCGGGCCGCGAGACGGTCATCGCCACCAGCCCTCTGGAACCCACCAACGGCTTTGCCACGTTGGAACGGGTCGAAGCCAAGCTCACGCAGTTCGGCAACACCACCCCCAACACCACCATCTGGTTTGATGGCACCGAGGCCGCGGCCCATCGATCCTATGCCTTCGCTTTTCCCGTCGATGTCACCGAACTTTCCACCGGCGCCTACCCCTGGACCGTCCAGCTCATCCAGCACTATTCCGACCAGAGCACGCAAACCATCACTCTCTCCGGCCGCAAGAACGTCATCAACACCCTGCCCAGCTACATGGCCCCCGGGTGGTTCGCCTTCGGCGTCGCGCGGCTCATCCCCGATGGGCCCGATGTGCTGCTTTTGCGCGGCGGGATGCAGCGGTTCGTCCCCGATGGCGCCGGCGGCTGGATCCATCAGACCTCCGACGATACCAGTGCCTACACCCTGACCGGCAATTGGGGCAGCGGTTTCCAACTACGGGCCAAGGATCGGACCCTCGATCAGTTCGCCCCCAGCGGCCTGCTGACGAGTTCGACCGATCCGGCAGGCAATACCACCACATACCTCTATGACGCCCTGAATCGTCTGGTGGCCGTAGACGCTCCGGAAGGAGACACGATCTTCGCTTACGATCCCGTGACCGGGTGGCTCAGCCAGCTCACCCGTCCCGACGGCGTCGTCTCCACCTACACGCATGACGCCCAGGGCCGCATCACCCAGATCACCAAGCCCGACCCCGACGGCGAAGGCCCCCTGCCGGCCCCGGTCACGACCTTTGAGTACGGCGGGCCGAATAATCTCTTGTCCGCCGTGGTCTATCCCGATGGCAGTCGCGAGGAGTTCTTCTATGACCATGCCCTGCGCCTGAAGCGGGTGGTGCGCGCCGATGGGACGCAGGAGGAGTACGTCTCGATTCCCGCCGCGGCTCTGGTGGATACTTCCACCGGCCAGGGGAGCCAAGAGAACCCCGCTCCCCTGCGGGAGTTCGGCCAGCTTGAAGCCACACAAACCACAGCCGGCGTGACCACCACGGCCGAGGTCGACCGCTGGGGATTCCCCCAACAGGCGCTCGACGGCGAAGGCCACGCCACGCGCTACGTCCGCAACGCCGCCGGGCAGGTCGTCCAGGTGATCGAGCCCGACCCCGACGGCCCAGGCCCCCTCACCTCTGCCGTGACCTCCTACGAATATGACCACAAGGGCAACCGTATCAAGATGGTGCTCCCCGACGGCGGCGTGCGCCGCTGGGAGTACGACTACACCTGGAACGCGGTCACGAAGCATGTCGACGAACGCGGGATCACCACCCTGTACACCATCGATCCCCAGACCGGCTACGTGCTGCAAACCCGGGTGGTGGTGGGGCAAGTCGATTCGCCCAGCAACGGCCAGACCGACGACGTGGTGACCACCTACACCTACACCGATGCGAGCGACAATACCCTCATCGGCCTGGTGGAAACCGAGACCGATGCCCTGGGCACCGTGACCCGCTACCAGTACAACGCCCGCGGCCAGGTCACCCGGATCACCTACGCGGAAGGAACCGACCTGGAAGCCTCCGTCCAGTACGAGTACGATTCCGGCGGTAGGCGGACCGCGGAAATCGACGAACTCGGGCGCCGCACCGAGTACCAATACGACGCCCTCGGCCGCGTGGTCCGCAAAATTCTCCCCGACCCCGACGGCGAAGGCCCCCTGACCAGCCCGGTGTACGAGTATGGCTACGATGCGGCCGGCAACCTTGTCGCCGAAACCGATCCCCTGGGCCACGTCACAGAATATGCATACGACGCCCGGGGCCGGCTTGTCCGCACCATCCAACCCGATCCCGATGGGCCGGCCGGGCCCCTGACCAGCCCCGTCACCCAGCAGTTCTACGATGCTGCGGGACGAGTTAGCCACGTCATCGACCCCGTCGGCACGATCACCGAATACGCCTACGACAACGCCGATCGCCAAACCGCCACCTATCTCGGCTCGGTGATCGATGACGCCACCGCCGGCTACGCCGAGCCCTCCGGCACCTGGGCCGACTGGCCCGCCGGCTTCGACGGCCACGCGCGCATCCACGGCACCGTCACCGGCGATCCCACCGCCACGGCCACCTGGACCTTTTCCCATCTCTTGGTGGGCATGGAATACGAGGTCTACGTTACCTGGCAGGCCGACCCCGCCAACGCTGCGGATGCCCCCTTGGCCGTCTATGCGGGCGATACCTCCGGCCAGCCCCTGGCCACCCTGACCGTGGACCAGACCCACGATCCCCAAGAGGCCGGTCCAGGACGCCGGTTCGCCGATCACAGCTTCTTCAAACTGGGCAGCTTCACGCTCAGCACCCCCACACTGATCGTCCAACTGGCCAACCACTCGGCCACCGCCGGCCGCAGCGTCGTGGCCGATGCCGTCTTGCTCCGCCTGGCTTCCCCACTCTCCCAGACCGTCTACGATGACGCCAGCCGCGTGACCAGCACCATCGACGCCCTAGGCAACGTCACCAGCTACCAGTACGACGCCGCCGGACGCCAGACCCATATCATCCAGCCCGACCCCGATGGTGAAGGCCCCCTGGAGGCCCCCGTCACCCAGTACGTGTACAACATCGGCGGGCAGCTCATCCAGACCATCGACCCCCTGGGCCGCGTCACCGCCTACGAGTACGACGCCCTCGGCCGCCGCAGCAAGGTGATTCTCCCCGATCCCGATGGCTCCGGCCCACTCACTTCCCCGGAGACTCGTTATGAGTACGACAAGCTCGGACGAGTGGTGAAGGTGACCGATCCCCTGGGCAACGTCACCGAATACGAATACGACGCCCGGGGCCGACAAATCCGCGTCACCCAGCCCGATCCCGACGGTAGCGGCCCCTTGGAGGCCCCCGTCACCCAGTACACCTACGATGCAGCCGGACAACTCCTCCAGGTCACTGATCCCCTCGGTCGTGTCACCACCTATGAGTACGACGGCCTCGGTCGCCAGACTAAAATTACGCAACCCGACCCCGACGGCGAGGGCGAAGAACTGGCCCCGTGGACCGTCTTCACCTACGATGCGGCGGGGCGGCTTCTCACCCAGGCCGACCGCCTTGGCCACACCACCACCTTCCAGTACGACGCCCTGGGCCGCCTCATCAGCCAGATTGACGCCAACGGTGCCGAGACCACCTACACCTATGACCCCGCTGGGCGACGGCTTTCCCTCACCGACCCCGTCGGCAACACCACCACCTGGACCTACGACCCCCTCGGCCGGGCGGTCGCCGAGACCAACGAATTGGGCGACACCCGCTACTTCGTCTACAACGCGGCTGGATACCTCCTCCGCCAGCTCGACCGCCTGGGCCGCGTCCGCCAGTTCCAGTACGATAACCTTGGCCGCAACACCGCCGAAATCTGGTACAATAACGTTGCTGACGCCGACGCCGATCAGAATCGGGTGGGCACAATCTCCTTCACCTATGATGGGGCCGGACAGATGGTATCGGTCAGTGATTGGGCGGCTCAGTACAGTTACACCTACGACAATCTGGGGCGAATCACCCAGATTGCCCACACGATCACTGGGCTGACCCCCACTGTGACCTTCAGCCAGGTCTATGACGCAGCGGGGCGTCGAACCCGGTTGGCGGCGACTCTCAACGGGACTCGCGACTTCAAGAACCGTTACTTTTACGACAATCTTGGGCGGGTCACTTACATTACCCAGACGTCGCAATCGGGTGGGAATCCTGTGGCCACCAAGTGGGTGAGCTTTTCGTATGACGCGGCCGGGCAAGTAACAGAGTTAACCCGCTACGCCGACCTGGCCGGTACCCAGCTTGTGGCCCAGTCCGACTACACCTACGACCAAGCCGGGCGACTGCGGAACGTCAGCCACTCCCAGGGCCAAACCACCTTCGTGGCATACACCTGGAACTTTGATGCTGCCAATCGGATGACCCAGTACATCAACTCGGTGGACGGCACGACCGACTATACCAGCGACGCCACCGGCCAGCTCACCGCCGCCGACTACGACTACCAGAGCGACGAAAGCTACCAGTACGACTCTAACGGCAACCGCGTTACCGCCAACGGCAGCACATACACCACCGGCACGAACAACCAGCTTCTTTCTGACGGCACCTACCGGTACCAGTACGATGCCGAGGGGAACCGCACGTATCGGTTTATTGATAATAATGCTAATGGTCAATTAGACCAGGGTGATACTGACATTACGAAGTACAACTGGGACCATCGCAATCGGCTGTATAAGGTGCAGCATCAGGCGAGCTACGCGGCGGCGGTGGACTGGGTGGTGCGATATTTTTATGACTCCGAGAACCGTCTGGTGCGGCGGCTGGAGGACAGCAACGGGGATGGAGATTATGAAGGCAAACGGGTGTTTTTGTACGATGGAAATCAGATCGTCCTGGACCTGGAGCGGACGGGGGCGGGGAATGTGCAAGCGGGCGACCTCCGCTGGCGTTACCTCTGGGGTCCGGTGGTGGATCAGATTCTCGCCGAAGAAAATGTTGACAACGGGGCTAATGAAACGGTACAGTGGACGCTGACGGACCACTTGAACACCGTCCGCGATATTGCGAAGTACAACTCTCAAACGGGTGTGACGACCGTGGTCAACCACTTGGTTTATGACGCCTTCGGCAATGTCACGTCGGAGACCAATCCGGCGGTGGATTCGCTGTTCCTCTTCACCGCCCGGCCCTTCGACCCCGACACCGGCCTCCAAAACAACCTCAACCGCTGGTACGACTCTCGCATCGGCCGCTGGATGAGTGAAGACCCGTTAGAGGATGACCTGAACCTGTACAGCTACGTCCGCAACAATCCGGTCTTTTACGTAGACCCGAACGGGCTTGCTTGCAGCGCCGCCGTCTACACCTCCCCGGTGCTTGGAACGGGGTTCAATCACACGTGTATCCAGGTGGAAAGGGACGAAGTGCGTAATATCCTAGATCACTATGAATGCGTGCTGGAATGGCGGGAAGTAGTGCCTCCAACCCGATACTACGATGAGTTCGGACGCCTCTGGGAAAAGCCGGGACAGAGGGGGCTCTTCCCCGTGCTTATTCCGGTTTATCGCCAAACTCTTCTTCACGTGACGTATGCAATTGAGCTGACGCGTGGACCATTCAGTGGCGCCCTTGGGCCCAATGGATCAATCCTGGCGACCGGACCTATCTCGACCACCGTCGGCAATCTGCCTGGCGCCGGTTGGGCCATAGTAATGAGAGAGGGAGCGTGCGTTGGGACGCGCCACGAAATCAGCCCCGGAAACGTGGACCCCTGTGCTCTCGTCCAGTCGCTCATTGTCCAGGCGATACTCGTTGCGCAACAAGCAAACGGGAGGCCATATTACGTTTTCGGGCCAGGTGGCGAATGGCTGGGCGATGCTGCCAATACATGTAACTCCGTTACATGGCAGATTTTGACCGGCGCAGGAATCCAAATAGGTAGTGGATGGGGCGCGCACGAACCCGGATGGGGGCACCCTTTCTTGCCACGTTGACAAAATGCCCGGGCGACCGGATCGCGTGCCTACTGCACGGAGGACCCCGCGCGCTGCGCTTGGATCGAGGTTGATGGTATGGAACGAATGACGATACGAAACAGATGGTTGCCTCTGCGTCTCGGCCTTGGCCTCTTGTGTGCTGCAGGGCTCGGTGCTTGTGCATTCGCTCAGGCGCATGGCCCTGGGCGCGCCGCCGATTCCGCGCGTGGGCTCGCAGCGGTTCCCTTGCCAGATGATATAGACCAAATGCTTTGGTGGTTGCCGGAGGAGACCGAAACCATCCTTGTATCAAGAGGTGCGGTTCCCATTCCAGAATTGTGCCATGCCTCGCCCGCCGCAGAGGCGCGCGGCGTGCCATTTTTACCGTCGGCTCAAGGGTTTGCCTATTCGAAGTGCGAATATCCTTATGAAGACCTAGTGGCAATGCACTGCATCGAGCCTTTGGTGTACAACCAGGGCATTTATCCACCTGATATTCGACACAAGTTGATAAGCACGTTCTATGCTGCAAAAAGTGCGATTTTATTCACGAAGGCCGTGTGCTGGCTCAGGGCGGGTAGCCCGGACACATGCGATATCGTGCAGTTTTGCGATCACAGGGCAGTGCCACTCGTGGAGGCCCTAACGCGCGGGCCAAGTAAATGGTGGATCGAGGGCGGGATGAAAATAGTCGAGGTCAGTCTGAACCATAACGCCTCCATGGTTTTTGGCAAAAGGAGCCAGGATGCCCTCGCACCGCAAGAAGCCGACCGCCGATGGATAGCTGCCCCACGGCCGGATGTGTACGTCTGCACCACAAGCCTGGACTTGATGAAACTGATTATTGCCCGTATGCAACAACGGGGGTTAACTCGCGCTTTACCGGCTTCGCTTCCTGAATGGGAATACGTCGATCCGGACTGGCCCGCCTGGGCCGTACGGCACTATCGATTTGCGGTGAAAGGGAGCAGTGCCTCATCCATGTTGAAATGGGACCCGGAGGCAGTAGGCTTGGTGTTCTTTGGGGGGACGGATCCGAAGCCCTATCTGGCATTGAGATATCTATCTCACTCAGAACAGGGAGGGCTACGTATTTTGCGTATGCAATGCGATTATTGGGGAATTCCCTTTGAGGGCGAATACGTCCGTCATCTTCCGGCATGGCGGCGCATCGCTAATGGATGTTTCGAAAGCCGAACACGCATAAACGTACCGCGGGAGGAACTGCAAGAACGGCCGATCGAAAATTTGAAGAATCTGCCAGTTGACATCACCTTTTTCTTCAGTATGGATTCCATATACCTGCCATGGCTCGGGTTCCCATCAGCAAGGGTACCAATTCCTGCGACGATGATGCAGCCGCGATGAGCGGAGGTTTTGCGCAATGCCGGACGGATGAACATACAACCGCATTGCATGGCATGGGCGTTTGGACGTGGGCATCATATATGCTACGCCGTGCACGCGTTACGCTGTGCCATTGATCGGTGGTGAGCTATGACCGGGACCACATCGTGATGGATTTCTGGCGGGCCAATTCGCAGGACATGCAGATCGGGCACCTGCGCCAGCGCTACCTGTGGGGCCCGGCCCCGGATCAGATTCTGGCCGAGGAGGCGGTTGACGGCGGCACGGCCGATCTGGTCCAATGGACCTTGACGGACCACCTGAACACGGTCCGGAACATTGCCAGGTTCGACCCGCAGACGGGGACCACCACCGTGGTGAACCGTCTGGTCTATGACGCCTTCGGCAGGGTGACGTCCGAGAGCAATCCGGCGGTGGACTCGCTCTTTCTCTTCACCGCCCGGCCCTTCGACTCCGACACCGCATTGCAGAACAACCTCAACCGCTGGTACGATTCTCGCGTCGGCCGCTGGCTGAGCGAGGACCCCATCGGCTTTAACGGCGGGGACGGGAATCTTTATCGCTATGTAGTTAATGCGGGCTTGAGGATTTCCGACCCCTGGGGGCTTGAGCAAAACGTTGCGGTAGGAGATGGGCGCTGGATGTACGATATCCCGGTAGTGCCACGGGTGCCGAATGAGACAGGCGCAGGTGAAGCTTCACACCTGTCAGAGCCCCTCGGTCCCCTTACGGCCGACGAGGAAGCGCTGTTCGGATTCTGCGAAAAACTTGACTACTCGAATTGCAAACCGGGGTGCACGAAGCGCCTATGCAAGGAAGCTGTTGAAACGTTCATTCGGGCGGTACGGCAAACGTGGATTCTCAACATTTTCGGCTGGCCATTAGGTCCAAACACCTGCAAACGCTGGGCCAACACATGTGACCGAAACTTCGGCGACTTGGAAAAGACCAACCCATGCGTTAGTCGCAGCGAAGTCTGCCTGCAGAGCGCATCCGCATATTGGGGTGCAACGAACATTCATGCCACCTTTGTCGTGGGGCTGTGTCGACAATTCCGAATGGAGGCGGACAACGGAGCGCTTGGGGGGGAGGACCACATCGTTCCTACTTGGTAAATAGGAGACAGGGCAGTGGTTGCCATTGTTCCTCCTCAACTGGGTCGAGAGGTAGGGCTGCTGGCGAGTTCGCTGTTGGGTTTCGTCGGGCTCATGGTATGGGGCGGTTACTTGTTGTTACGTCACACAGGATCGTGGGGTGCTGCCGCCTTAGGGATATTAGTGAGCTTTTTCGTGGGTGCTGGGCTCCTGCGATTGTGTTATCATCGCTCTGCGGCGATCGGCGTGGCGCTGAGTGCGTTGGGAGGGGCGATCGCTGCGGGTGAGGTTTCCTACTATTTCGCCGGGGCGCCGAAATATGCGCCTTACGGGGTCTTGAGTATCGCTGGCGGGGCGGCGGTGGGGATTGCCGCAGTTTTGGCGATCATTTGTGTCCGACAAGGGGTACGAGTGTGGAGGCACAAGGGCAAATAGAACGCACGTTCGGATTAGCCATTGGAGGTATGTGTGCCTCCAACGTCGGCTGCTGCCGTCTGTTCCTCGCGAGCGGGCGAGTATGGTGCCCTCGACGTTGCAAACGCAGGAAAGATCAGGATTACGCGCTACCTCTGGGGCCCGGCCGTGGACCAGATTTTGGCCGAGGAGGCCGTTGACGGCGGCACACCCGACCTTGTACAGTGGACGCTGACGGACCACCTGAACACGGTCCGGGACATCGCGAAGTACGATCCGGGCAGCGAGATGACCACCGTGGTCAACCATCTCATCTATGATGCTTTTGGTCGGATGACGTCGGAAAGTAATCCGGCGGTGGACTCATTGTTCCTCTTCACGGCCCGGCCATTCGACCAAGACACTCAACTTCAGAACAACCTCAACCGCTGGTATGATGCCCGCGTCGGCCGCTGGCTGAGCGAAGATCCGATCGGCTTTAACGGCGGGGATGGGAATTTGTATCGGTATGTGGAGAATAATGTATTGCTGGTGACGGATCCGCTCGGACTGTATTCTGGGATAACCGGACCTTGCGAGATCAAGATATGGATGGGAGACACATTGTTTAGTAAAGCCAGTCTCCAGAACTTCCTCAACAACAACCGAGACCCGGGTAACCATCCTCTTTGTCCGTCCAAGTACCTCGGAGTTGTGGGATGCGGCCGGTTCGTTCCGGATATCTCAGCGGATCAACAGATTCCGGGCTACGGTGGCCCACCAGAGCTCCTCCATGCGTCGAAGTTCATGGAAGTCGCGAATGCTGTATTGCGTGCCGCCGAAAAGCTTGCCAGCCAATTGTGCGAAAACCGCAGAAAGTTTTGCGACGATGGCACCCCCGAGCGGTATGAATGCGGCGCGAAAAACCAGCGCTGCGATAGCGTTACCATCACAGTGACCTACGACCGTTACGTGTCGCGATTGCTGAATGAAGGGATCGCGCCCGATGGGAGTCGCGTTTTCGGTTTGCCGAATTCAGAATCTCGGGAGCTGCTTAGAAGGCTTAACAAGCTTATGCGGTGGCCGAAGACAATTAACTGTCTACATTAATAAAAAGGATCGCAAATGGAAATAGTCTCCGTTTCGTCCGATCTTAAACCGATTCCACGCAAGGGGAGATCTCACTGTCGGTTCGGCACGGTCGAGCTCACCTTGCTGAGCGTTTGTCATCTTCTATCCTGGGTAGTCGCGGAGTGGTGCTGGTTACAGCGGGAACAGCATGCTGCAGCTATTCTGAAGCAAAATTATGGAGCGTCGGCGCAGACCGATGTATTCGTCTCAGGACCCGCGATTGACCCGCGTGAGCTTTGGCGAGGCCGTCTCTACCATCCCGTAGTCAGGGTTGCCATAGATGGGGCCGCCCTCGACGATGGAATGTGGGAGCAATTACGCCGTTTTCGCTATTTGCAATCGCTTACGTTTACGGACTGCCGGATTGAGCCATGTGCTGGTTTTCCTATAGACACCCTATCTCGGTTGCGATATCTTACATTCTCGCGCACCACGCTAACTATCGATAACGTGCGGACGATATCGCGACTTAGACACCTCGAGAGCCTGACCCTAAACGCAACGGGGTTGAAGGGTGATTGGCTACAGCCACTCTCAGCCTTACCGAAGCTGAAAGACCTCGAACTGCGCAACGCTGACCTCACAGAAGTGACAACCGCTTCTCTCGCCCACATGAAACGGTTAACAACACTCCAGCTATCTGCTGTGAAAATCAACTCTGAATTGTGGTCTGCTCTTGCTGAGCTGGGGGAACTTGAAAATCTCGTGATCGTGAAGACCCCATTCGACGATGGAGGAATGAGGTATCTAGCAGGTCCGAGAAAGTTACAGATTTTGTACTTAGACAGTGCTGCGATTAGTGACGTGGGCGTGGAATCGCTCGCACAACTTCCGAATCTGTGGCGATTGTCGCTTGCCGGTACTAACGTGGGGGATGCGGGGTTGCGGCACTTGTCGCAATTGCCGAGGCTCGCCGCGCTGGATATCAGGTTCACCCGCGCCACAAACGCATGCCTGTGTAGCCTCGCGTCGATGCCGGCGTTAAAGATGGCTCTCGTGGAGGGCACTGACATAAACCCGTCGGCGCCGGGGTTTGTTGGTGTTTGCAATTCTGACGGATCTGTGTGGTACCCGAATGAGGCACGCCGAAAAGAGATCGAGGACGACTCGAAACTCGACGCCTGTTCTGCAGACGAGAGGGGGACGCCCAGGTGACCTACCGCCAGATCGCCGCGGATCGGTGCCGCTGCCAACTTGTCCGGCGGTGTCGCGGTCCGGTGAACTGTTTGCGGCAACGAATTCGAACATCAGGCTCCGCACGGTCGCCATGCCTCGCCGGAGACGCTCGGTCAGCGAAGGCCGACGAGGGCAGCAGCAAAGCGTCAATTCGTGGACATGCTCGGGTTGGTGCGCCGAATGGTCTTTCCATGCCCAGCCAATAGCTCGTGATGCCGAGCTTACAGTCACCTCGGCCCACTGGCAGGCAAGCCGCCAGTGCCGCCCGGCGAGGGTCGCCACGAAGTGGGTCCACTTCTCCTACGATACAGCCAGTCAACTTACGGACCTCACCCGTTACGCCGACCTGGCCGGTACCCAGCTTGTCGCCCAGTCCCAGTACACCTACGACCAGGCCGGGCGACTGCGGGGCCTCAGCCACTTCCGCGGCCAGACCACCTTCGTGGAATACACCTGGAACTTCGACGCCGCCAATCGCATGACGCAGTACATCAACTCGGTGGACGGCACGGCTGACTACACCAGCGACGCCACCGGGCAGCTCACCGCCGCCGACTACGACTACCAGAGCGACGAAAGCTACCAGTACGACGCCAATGGCAACCGCGTTACCGCCAACGGCAGCAGCTACGCCACCGGCATGAACAACCAGCTTCTCTCCGACGGCACCTACCGCTACCTCTACGATGCCGAGGGGAACCGCACGCACCGCTTCATCGACGCCAATCAGAACGGCCAGCTCGACTCAGGCGACACGGACATCACCCAATACACCTGGGACCACCGGAACCGGCTGACGAAGGTTCGCATCGGCCCAGCTATGGGGCGGCCGTGGATTGGGTGATCCGGTACTGGTACGACTATCAGAACCGGTTGGTCCGCAAGCTGGGCGACCTCAACGGAGACGGTGACTACGAACAGAAACAGAACTTGGCCTATGACGGCAACCAGGTGGTGATGGACTTTCGGCGGACGGGCTCCGGGCTAGTTCAAACAGGTGATCTGGAGTGGCGTTACCTCTGGGGCCCGGCGGTGGATCAGATCCTGGCCGAGGAGGCCGTTGACGGCGGCACACCCGACCTTGTACAGTGGACGCTGACGGACCACCTGAACACGGTCCGGGACATCGCGAAGTATGATCCGGGCAGCGACATGACCACCGTGGTCAATCATCTCATCTATGACGCTTTTGGTCGGGTGACGTCGGAGAGTAATCCGACTATTGATAGCCTCTTCTTATTCACCGGTAGGCCGTTCGATAGTGACACCCAACTTCAAAACAACCTCAACCGCTGGTACGATTTTCGTGTCGGCCGCTGGCTGAGCGAAGACCCGATTGGCTTTAGCGGCGGCGACGCAAGCCTCTACCGCTACGTGGGGAATGCACCGACTGAGGCCACTGATCCAAACGCACTCAAGCTCGTTCATTGTGGCAACAAAGCACTTGGTCTCGACAAGTGGATACACGTTCCCGACACATGGAGGGGCGGCGATCCGTGTGCTATTAAATTGGGTCGTTTATACCGTGTGCTCAGCGTTTCGTCTGACCAGGCCAAGATCCGCAGTATCTGCTCATCTATTCAGGCCAAGGCGAAAGAATGTTCTGCTCGATGCTGTGAACAGACAATGGCTAAATTTCTGAATGCTGTTCACGATGTTTGGCTCCTGAATATCTTTGGGTATCCTTTGGGGCCCGATACTTGTCAGCGGTGGGTCTTCGATTTGGAACGCCGGCTCGATAACTTTGGGCTGGCGAATCCGTGCATCCAGAACGCGAGGCTGCAAACCTTTAGGCTAGAAGGCGGCATATTGTCTTCGAGGCACTGCACCTACATGATCGAACTTGCTGATGGGACTGTGATCTACGCCGATAACGGTGCATGGGGAGGTGATGACCACATATTCTTCCCCGAAGACATTCCCGACGGTGTACAACCCGAATAGGAGTCAACAGGATGAGCCCAGGAAGTTCCCGCGCGCTTTCAACAATTTTGGCGGCTGGGGCCTTGATCGCCGTTGTGGCCATCCTTGTTCAATCGTATGGAACATCGGCACTAATCGCCATCGGCTTGGCAGTGATCTGCTCTCTGCTGGTGACTTCAATCTGGGCGTCGGTTCTGCGTGCCAGAGGAGCACTACTTGGGGCAGTATGCATTGGATGTGGCGTCATTAGTGCGATTATTGGGTGTTACTTAGCCAAACTGAATGTCAAAGCCGGTCCTCTCGCAGCGTTTTCCGGCGCAGTTTGCGGGGGCGGTGTGTGGGTTATTGTCCTGTGTGCCCGGCCAAGTGGTATGTTGAACGGTAAAAGCATTGCTGACAATGAAGCAGCCTCACATGGCACTATGACAAAAGCGTACACTGGAGCGTATCTTAGGATCGCACTTGGGGCCTCCCTGGCTGGACCCGTTGTTGGTGCTCTGTCGTACGTGCTTTGGCTCAGCCTCATAGGCATTCACCCGCTCGACCGTTCATATGCATTACTGTATCATCTTGCCGTGGGTGGCATTGCTGGACTGACTGTGGGCGCTCCCTATTTCTTGGTATGGTTGCTCCAAGTCAGTAGAATAAGAAGCCGGTAGCCGAGGAAGTGACAATTGTTGAGTTACTCGACCACCGGACGTGTGCGCAGCGAGCCGCCTTTAGTTCGGAATGGTGCTGGTATTGTGTTTTCGCCGTAGGCAAACGCACGCACCGCTTCATCGACGCCAACGCCAATGGCCAGCTCGACGCGGGCGACACCGACATCACCCAGTACACCTGGGACCACCGCAACCGGCTCACCAAAGTGGAGCACCGCGCAAGCTACGCGGCGGCGGTGGACAAGGTGGTCGAATACTTCTACGACTACCAGAACCGCTGGGTGCGGCGGGCGATCGACGCCGACGGCGATGGCCACCTGGACGGCCGGCGGATTTTCGTGTACGACGGCAACCAGGTGGTGATGGATTTCTGGCGGAGCAATTCGCAGGGCATGCAGATCGGGCATTTGCGCGAGCGTTACCTCTGGGGCCCGGCGGTGGATCAGATATTGGCCGAGGAGGCCGGTTGACGGCGGCACGGCGGATTTGGTCCAATGGACCTTGACGGACCACCTGAACACGGTGGCGGACATTGCCAAGTTCGACCCGCAGATGGGGACCACCACCGTGGTCAACCACCTGGTCTATGACGCCTTCGGCAGGGTGACGGCCGAGAGCAACCCGGCGGTGGACTCTCTGTTTCTCTTCACCGCCCGGCCGTTCGACCCCGACACCGGATTGCAGAACAACCTCAACCGCTGGTATGACTTTCGCGTCGGCCGCTGGCTGAGCGAGGACCCCATCGGCTTCGCCGCCGGCGATGGGAATTTGTATCGGTATGTGGGGAATGCTGTAATACTCCGTGCCGACTGGCTCGGATTGATCACACCTGGAACTAACCATATTCTCCTGCCGGGTGGGTCCCAGTATGTGTATGGTGGACACTGGACGTGGGATGACTTCCTGTTGCATTATATGTTAGGTGGCGGTGAAGTCAGTTTGGCACAGATCGGTCTTCATGACACGTTTTGGAATTCACCTGATGTTCAACGATCGCAGCAAGACTTTGTTCGGAAAATTGTTTCGATGCTACACGGTGTCATGCAGGGCGCGGACTGTGACGTTACGTCCTTTCCGTGGTGGTATCACGATACGGACGTAGTGGATTCTACGTTCGGAACCGCTGAACAACCTCCGCGACTTCGGCGGTTCGAGTATCTCAGCCTTGTATTCGGCTCTAAAGGCCGGATGAGCGGGGTTTATAAGGTCTATATGTTGTCTATGTCGCCCGGTTTATCGGGCCGTCGCCGCGTGAGCGCGCACTATCAGCGCTCTATCCCGCACCGGGCAAGGTCATACTCCGCAAGATCGCCCAGCGGTGAAGGTAGATATTCACGGCGCTCGCCACTCCCAACGCATACTGAAGATTCTTGAATAGCCCCCGAAACCGCGTCTTCCTCCAGCCGAAGACGTGCTTCATCACCCCGAACACATGCTCCACCCGCGAGCGAATCCGCGACTTCCGCCGATTCTTCTCCTTCTCCCGATCACTTAACGGTCGTCCCCGACTCGCCTTCCGCTCAATATAATCCCTCGCCCGGGGCGACCTCTCCCGAATCACCTCCTTTTGTCCCACATAGGCCTTGTCGCCGTAGACCCGCGTCTCCTTGCCGTGCAGCAGCCCGGGCAACGCCTGACTATCGTGCACGTTCGCCGGCGTCACGGCCACCGAATGAATGACCTTCGTCTCGGCGTCCACGCCCACGTGTACCTTCGCCCCGAAGTGCCACTGGTTCCCCTTCTTCGTGCTCCCCATCTCCGGGTCGCGACCCTTCGCCTCGTTCTTCGTCGAGGTCGGGGCGTGGATCACCGTGGCGTCCACGATCGTCCCCTCCCGCACCTTGATCCCGTGCTCCGCCAGATGCCGATTCACCGTCTCCAGCAGACTCTGCCCCAGGTCGTGCCTCTCGATCAGGTGCCGGAACCGACAGATCGTCGTCTCATCCGGCGGGGCGTCCTTGCCCAGGTCGAGACCCAAAAACTCCTGTACGGCGTGACTATCGTGCATCAGCTCCTCCGTCCGCGGGTCGGAGAGGCCGTACCAGATTTGGAGGAAGTAGAGCTTCAGCATCCAGATCAGCGGCTTGACCGGTCGGCCGGGTTGGTCGCTCTTGGGATAGAACGGCTCGACGAGTTTCACGAGTCCTTGCCACGGCATGACTCGGTTCATCATTCGGAGGAACTCATGCCGTCGGGTGGGTTTGCGCATCACGTCGAAGCCGCCCGTCGCCAACGTCCGCTGCGATGAACCGTCCTTCCTCGCCATGATCACCCGTCCTAATGTCGATGCGCCTCTATCTTGGTTCCCAATTATGGTCGTATTATACTGTTGTCAGACGGCGGTTGTGCAGAGGTTCCGTTCGTGATATATCCACTCGGGCGTAGCACTTTTTTCCGCCGAGTGCTGTGCGAAGTGAATGTGAAAACCGGACACGAATGCTGTGCCAACAAAAATAGGCCGGCGATAGAGTATTCCGCCAAGTGTAAGTTAACGTTTGAGATCAAAGATGAGTTCGCTGATCCCCTTGATCTAGAGGAGTGGTTCGGCATCACATTCGAATTTGGGCATGTTTATCCAATTGTGTCCCGTCGTGACTACGGCTTGTACGTGCGAGGGAATACTTGCGAGGAGGGATCCGCTATTACAGCGACTACGCTTCACCCGTTGATATCGGCTCGAAGGTGATTTACTTCGACATCCTTGGCATCATTGGGAGTGGCCAAAATGGATGAGCGTCATGTCCAATACCAAAAGACATCCATCCCATGGCCCGAACGGGTGCTTGTATGCTGCGCCATACTCGCTGGATTGCTGGCCTGGGCTGCTGGTCTTCGGCGGGGGGAGTGTATGGAGGTATGCCTTTTCCTAACTGGCGAAGCCGTGGCCGTTCCGTTGGCTTGCGCAGGATTAGCGGCATTGTTGAGACAAAAAGACGGCGTCAAGTCCTCCATGCGATTCTCTCGACCCGCATCCGTTGTGGGAGTTATCTTTGCCCTTGGATATCTGGCTCCGATTTTTAGGGGACCTCCAAATCCAGACACAGCAGCGCATTTAGCACTATTTGCGTACCCTATCATACAGGCGCTATTGTGCATGGGTATCTACATTGCCGTCACATTATACGAGGTGTTGTTTCTCGGCTACAGACTACGGTAAATGGCTCTGCATTTACTAACCCTGTATAACCCTGTGCATCATTAACGATCCATCTCACCTACCGCTCTCCACGCATTTGGAAGAGCTAACACAGCGAACGACGGCTGCCCGGGCACCAATAATGAAAACTCCGATTTGGCAAAGCAGATAAACATAGATCGGATTATCGCAGATTCGATAACAGGGATCGCGGCCGATATATAAACACCGCGCGGGATATTGCCAGGTGTGATTAGCAGACGTTTTCAGCGTGGTCGCAAGACTGGACAACCCGGATTTGGTGGAGGCAAGGGGGCGACCACCGTGGTCAATCACCTCATCTACGATGCTTTTGGCCGGGCGACGTCGGAGAGTAATCCGGCGATTGATAGTCTCGTTTTTTTTCACGGGTAGACCATTCGATAGTGACACGCAACTTCACAATAACCTCAACCGCTGGTACGATGCTTCGGTCGGCCGCTGGCTGAGCGAAGACCCGATCGGCTTCGCCGGCGGCGATGGGAATTTGTATCGGTATGTGGGGAATGTGACACAGAGCAGAGTCGATCGGCATGGGTTACAAATCGCTATTGAATTGCCGCCCCCGCGGCCTAAACCAGGGTGGTGGCCGGATTGGTTATTCTGGCCATACGACGAGGAAGGACAGCGAAAGTGCTTCGAATCTTTCGATCCTTCTGACTTAGTGTGCCCCATCGCGGGGGTTACTCGCAAAGAGGCCTTAAAGGCTATTTCGGGGCTTTCGAGACGGATCGAAGAACACTTTGCGAAAATTGCAGAGGAACGCGCCGGAGCTCCTGTTATCAACCATTGGAAAGGCGAGATCGTCGGATGGATAAAACGAAGTGAGAAGCTGTTGCCGTGTGTGGGAAACAAAACGGCGAAGGAGATGGAGCCTCAAATCAAGCTCTGGAAAGAACAACTAGAAAAAATCGGCACGGAGACAAAAGTATGAGCAGAAAACAGAAATTAGAAGCTCTCCTGGCTCGCGCGTTTGAAATATACAAAGATGGTCGAGAAGATGCAGACTTTCGGCAAAAACAAGCTGATTTCGTTTTCCACATGACTGACTGGCTTTCGGATTTGGAAACGCTGTGTAACGTGGTGAGAAACCCCGAAGCGTGGGACGCCGAGCAAACCTGTGATTTCTTGATCGAGTGTCTTATACATGTGATCCCACACCTGACTACTGCTGGCAAGCTCCTTCTCGGCGAGATACCAAATCCGTTTGATGATTCTGCTACGGAATGTTAAGATGGGATAGGAGCTTTGATCGCGGGCGACGATGGTGGTCAACCACCTCATCTACGACGCCTTCGGCAAGGTCACGTCGGAGAGTAATCCGACGATCGATAGTCTCTTCTTATTCACGGGTAGACCATGTGATAGTTATACTCAACTGCACAACACCCTCAACCGATGGTACGATGCCCGCGTCGGCCGCTGGCTAAGCGAGGACCTGATTGGCTTTGATCCGGGAGACACTAACCTCTATCGGTACGTGGAGAATAATGTATTGGAACCTCTGCACAACCGCCGTCTTACAACAGTATAATACAGCCATATTCGGGGACTAAGATAGAGGCGCATCGACATTAGGACGGAGATCATGGCGAGGAAGGACGGTTTATCGCAGCGGACGTTGGCGACGGGCGGCTTCGACGTGATGCGCAAAACGACCCGACGGCATGAGTTCCTCCGAATGATGAACCGAGTCATGCCGTGGCAAGGACTCGTGAAACTCGTCGAGCCGTTCTATCCCAAGAGCGACCAACCCGGCCGACCGGTCAAGCCGCTGATCTGGATGCTGAAGCTCTACTTCCTCCAAATCTGGTACGGCCTCTCCGACCCGCGGACGGAGGAGCTGATGCACGATAGTCACGCCGTACAGGAGTTTTTGGGTCTCGACCTGGGCAAGGACGCCCCGCCGGATGGAGCCCTTTGCGTTGTTCCCATCTCGCGTGATGGATTGAAGTTAGGAAGGGCCTGGAAAGGGCCTTCCCCGCAGGATGTGCGGAAAAGAGGCGGTTTTTCCCGCGTTGGAGCGATTTTTCACGATTTTTCGACCAAGCCTGCGAACAAGCGGGGAATGGGTGCGTAGTAAAGGTATGCGTTCACAAGGATCGGCTTGATCCAAAGCCCCTTGGGTGGTGCGGAACAAGAACTTTCCCTGCAAAGCACGCAAAGCGTTGGCTCAATCCCTTGTTCTCCGGCTCAGGAAGACCTCCATGCAAATCCCCAACCTCCGACCTCTCTTCGCCTGGGATACCCTGGAAGATAGTCCCACCATTCGCACCCTACGGGAATTTCTAACGTCCATTCCCGACGAGGAGTTTCTCGCATCTCTGGAGAGATCCCGGGGCAAGGGGCGGAACGACTACCCGGTCCGTGTGCTCTGGGGGACGTGGCTTTTGACGATCGCCTTGCGGCATCCGACCGTGGAGTCGTGCCTGGCCGAACTGAGGCGGAACGCGGAGCTGCGGAAGCTGATTGGGATCGAATCGGAGGACCGGGTCCCCAACGCCTGGAACATGTCGCGGTTCATCGAGCTGCTGGGCCGGGAACCGTTTCGCAGCCTCCTGCAAAAGATGTTCAACACCATGGTGCAACGGTTGGCCGAGGTGGTGCCGGACTTGGGAGAGAACCTGGCCGGAGACGCCACGGGGCTGAAGGCGCGGCGGAAGGAGGGAGAGGCGGCGGAGGAGGAGAAGGCGGAAGGTCTTCCGCAACCCAAGGGCGGTCGCAAGGAGTACACGGACAAGGACGGGAACGTGACGCGGGTGGTGGAGTGGTTCGGGTTCAAGCTGCACCTGGCGGTGGATGTGAAGCACGAAGTGGTGTTGGGGTACAAGGTCACGGAGAGTACGGCCGGGGATGCCGAGACGTTGCCGGCGGTTTTGGAGCAGGTGAAACGGAATCTGCCGCAAGGTCGGATCAAGAGTCTGGCCTATGACAAGGCGGCCGACACGAATCCGGTGCATGAGTTGTTGTCGCGGGAGGGGATCAAGGCGGTGATCGAGAATCGGAGTTTGTGGAAGGAGGAGGCGGAGCGGATGTTGCCCGGCCACGATGGGAACTCGAACATCGTCTACGACGAGGCGGGGACGGTGTACTGTTACGATCGGGTCAGCCAACCGATGGTGCGGTATCGGATGGCCTACATCGGGTATGAGCCGTCGCGGGAGACGATCAAGTATCGGTGTCCGGCCAAGCACGAGGGGTGGGAGTGTCTGATGAGCAAGATTTGCAATGCGGGGAAGTCCTATGGGAAGACGGTGCGTGTGCCGCGGGAGATCGACTTGCGGCGGTTTCCGGCGATTCCGCGGGCGACGCGGAAGTTTGAGCGGTTGTACCGCGGGCGGACGGCGGTGGAACGGGTGAATGCCCGGCTGAAGGTGTTTTGGGGGGTGGATGACGGGAACATTGTCGGGGCCCGGCGGTTTACGGCGGAGGTGGGGGCGGTGATGGTGGTGCACGCCGCGTTTGCGACGCTGTTGGCGATGGCCCCGCGGCGGGAGGGGACGTTGGGAAAGATGCGGCTCAGTCCGATTTCCAAGGCCTTGCGGGAAAGAGTCTACGGCAAGCCTGGCGCCCCGGGACATCCCGAGTCCGGCTCCGCCGCTGAGCAAGAGCCTTCAGGAAAACCCGCCGTAGCGGTCACCTAGGTTTTTTACCCCAGAGCGGCGGACGAATCGGGAATCTTGTCGGTGCTGAGCTCGTCTCGCAGGATGACGGTCTGCGCGGAGTGCGCGCGGAAGGCCGATCAAAGACCGCTCCGAGGCGTTTTCTTCCCTCGAACGCCGCCTTTTCTTCCTTCGAGTGCCACCTTCCCGGCTCTGGAGTCCCCTCTTTTCAAGATTCCCCCCCCCACGTATTCACTTGATCGCTCTTCCACGACTCTTCCTGACCTATCCAGCCTCGCGCTCTTAACTCACTCCCCCGCCAAAAAGTTTACAACGCAAACGGCTCCGCCGGATGAGACGACGATCTGTCGGTTCCGGCACCTGATCGAGAGGCACGACCTGGGGCAGAGTCTGCTGGAGACGGTGAATCGGCATCTGGCGGAGCACGGGATCAAGGTGCGGGAGGGGACGATCGTGGACGCCACGGTGATCCACGCCCCGACCTCGACGAAGAACGAGGCGAAGGGTCGCGACCCGGAGATGGGGAGCACGAAGAAGGGGAACCAGTGGCACTTCGGGGCGAAGGTACACGTGGGCGTGGACGCCGAGACGAAGGTCATTCATTCGGTGGCCGTGACGCCGGCGAACGTGCACGATAGTCAGGCGTTGCCCGGGCTGCTGCACGGCAAGGAGACGCGGGTCTACGGCGACAAGGCCTATGTGGGACAAAAGGAGGTGATTCGGGAGAGGTCGCCCCGGGCGAGGGATTATATTGAGCGGAAGGCGAGTCGGGGACGACCGTTAAGTGATCGGGAGAAGGAGAAGAATCGGCGGAAGTCGCGGATTCGCTCGCGGGTGGAGCATGTGTTCGGGGTGATGAAGCACGTCTTCGGCTGGAGGAAGACGCGGTTTCGGGGGCTATTCAAGAATCTTCAGTATGCGTTGGGAGTGGCGAGCGCCGTGAATATCTACCTTCACCGCTGGGCGATCTTGCGGAGTATGACCTTGCCCGGTGCGGGATAGAGCGCTGATAGTGCGCGCTCACGCGGCGACGGCCCGATAAACCGGGCGACATAGACAACATATAGACCTTATAAACCCCGCTCATCCGGCCTTTAGAGCCGAATACAAGGCTGAGATACTCGAACCGCCGAAGTCGCGGAGGTTGTTCAGCGGTTCCTTGATAAAGTAGGTCCCAAATGTCCGGCGTGTTCGTACATGTGTTGTCGCAGTAGCCGCGGCAAATGTACCGCTGCGGGTTCCACCAGCCAAACTCCTCGTTGCAAGTCTCGATGCAGTTGCGATAGCAGCTTGCCTCATAGGAGGACATCCCTTCAGTTGGGTCGGGCCTTCCAGCAAACGGATCAACATTCGTCGGACTACAAGGTGGCCCGAAACCGAAATACCCGTGCGGGTCGACAAGCAGCGCCGGGTTGTTCAGCACGTACCGGTACGCGTTCGGCTCGCTTTCGATCGGATCCCGGGCGATGAAGCGTTCCAGCACGGGGTCGTAGTACCGGGCGCGGTAGTAGTAGAGCGATGTGGCCGGGTTTAACGTGCGGCCGGTGTAGAGGACCGTGTTGCCGTTGGCTGAGCCGGCCGTTTCGGTCCAGTCGGCATCACGGTACGTGACCACGCCGTATGGAGTGTACGTGTATCGCTCGACCACTTGCCACTGCCCCGATTGCGAGTCGTATTTGACAAGGCCCGTTACGTTGTAGTTGGCATCCGCAAGGTAGAATACCCGATCGGCCGCGACGATCCCGCTGCCGTCACCAGTCAGTGTATCCCGCAGGATGGGAGCGTCAATATACCTGGCGACCAGAGGAGCCCTTTGCGTTGTTCCCATCTCGCGTGATGGATTGAAGTTAGGAAGGGCCTGGAAAGGGCCTTCCCGCAGGATGTGCGGAAAACGGGCGGTTTTTCCCGCGATGGAGCGATTTTTCACGATTTTTCGACCAAGCCTGCGAACAAGCGGGGATTGCATGCGTAGTAAGGGTGTGCTTTCACAAGGATCGGCTTGATCCAAAGCCCCTTGGGTGGTGCTAAACAAGAGCTTTCCCTGCGAAAGCACGCAAAGCGTTGGCGGAATCCCTTGTTCTCCGGCTCAGGAAGACCTTTATGCAAATCCCCAACCTCCGACCTCTCTTCGCCTGGGATACCCTGGAAGATAGTCCCACCATTCGCACCCTGCGGGAATTTCTAACGTCCATTCCCGACGAGGAGTTTCTCGCATCTCTGGAGAGATCCCGGGGCAAGGGGCGGAACGACTACCCGGTCCGTGTGCTCTGGGGGACGTGGCTTTTGAAGATCGCCTTGCGGCATCCGACCGTGGAGTCGTGCCTGGCCGAACTGAGGCGGAACGCGGAGCTGCGGAAGCTGATTGGGATCGAATCGGAGGACCGGGTCCCCAACGCCTGGAACATGTCGCGGTTCATGGAGCTGCTGGGCCGGGAACCGTTCCGCAGCCTCCTGCAGGAGATGTTCAACACGATGGTGCGGCGATTAGGCGAGGTGGTGCCGGACTTGGGAGAGAACCTGGCCGGAGACGCCACGGGGCTGAAGGCGCGGCGGAAGGAGGGAGAGGCGGCGGAGGCAGATACGGCTCAGCCCGCTCGCCCAGGCCTTGCGGGAAAAGGTTTTCGGCTAATCCGCGGGGATCAAACATCCCGAGACGAGTTCTACCGCCGGGAAAGAGCCTTCAGGAAAACCCTCCGTAGCGGTCACCTAGGTTTTATACCCTAATTGGGTGAACTCATCTGAAATCTTGCCAGTGTTGAGCCCGTCTGGCAGGACGAGGGTCCGCGCGGAGTGCGCGCGGAAGGCCGCCAAAGCACCGCTCCAAGGCGTTTTCTTCCCTCGAACGCCGGCTTTTCTTCCTTCGAGTGCCACCTTCCCGCCTCCAGAGTTGCCCCTGATCAAGATTCCGCGCCCCACGTATTCACCTGATCCCTCTCCCGCGACTTTTCCCGGCCCATCCAGTTTCGCCCTATTAACTCGCTCACCCGCAAAAAAGTTTACAACACAAACGGCTCGAACCGGAAGGTGCATCATCGATGAATCGCCGGCACGCCGCGCGTATCGGTGGAACTTGGTAACGTGGCGTCCTCGTGTCGGTAATGCGTCAACCGTAAGCCGCCAGACCGAAGAAGAGGCGGCGCTTGAGGTATCGATAGAGACGACTGTCCTCCGGAATCTCGCTTTCCGGAGTGGAGTGGCTGGGGCAAGGACGCGATGCCCGTATTTCGTTAAGGAAATCCCGACCGCTGGTGTCACGTCCTTCCGAGGACTCCAGAAAGTCGGCCAACTCGCCCGGATGCTCCAAGATCACGCATCCCCGGGTCTTCTTCACTGCGAAATCCTGGAAGCCGCGAAGAAATCGGCTATGGTTGATCGTTGCGAAGACGTCGCTTCGTGAATCGACGAAATCGGCGGCGTACGACAAAGGAGGGCACGGTTCGACGCCGCCAGACGGACCGATGTGAAAACCCAGTCCCAACGCGGCGGGGCAGACGGCCTTACCGTCGGCGTCCCAATACGTATCGATGATCACAATTGGGTGGCGACGACGTAGCTCCAAAAGGCGTTTGCGAAAACGGCCGAACATGGCGGCGGTCAACGCCAATTCCGGAGCCGAATCGGAGCCGACCGGCCGATAACCGTAATACCACAGATAGGCGGCGCCCAATCGGCAAAGAAAACGAACATAAGAGTCGTCGAGGACTTCGTCGTAATTTTGAGCCGTGACGGTGGTGGCGACGCCGAACAGTATCCCCGCTCGGTTGAGACGGCGGATTCCTTCCACCACTTGGGCATAGACGCCCTCGCCCCGGCGGGCGTCGTTGTTGGTTTCTCCGCCGTCAAGGCTCACGAGAATCGTTACATTGCCTAGTCGGCGAATTTTTTGCACCGTTTCGTCGTCGAGAAACACGCCGTTCGTAATCACCTGGAAATAACAGTCGGCGTGCTCCTCGGGAATGCGCCACAAGTTGGGATACAGCAGGGGTTCGCCGCCCAGGAGCGTAAAAAAACGACAGCGTCGCTGCTTGGCGGCGTCGATGATGTGCATGACCGTGTCGAAGGACATCGTCCGAGGCGAACCGGGATAATCGACCCAGCAACCCCGACAACGCAGATTGCAGGCATCCGTCAACGACAGGAACAAGAACGGCGGAA
This sequence comes from Thermopirellula anaerolimosa, assembly GCF_054657335.1. Lineage (NCBI taxonomy): Bacteria > Pseudomonadati > Planctomycetota > Planctomycetia > Pirellulales > Thermoguttaceae > Thermopirellula > Thermopirellula anaerolimosa. Next base: position 118,753 of record NZ_BAAHYX010000007.1, on the reverse strand, counting down.
ACAGTTCACCGTTTTTCAGACGCTCGCGATAGGCACGCATGGTACGCAGCGACGGGCGCAGCCAAAGTTGGGCCGCCTTCCACAGCAATCGCGGCGACACGTGCCGCAACAGTCTGGCCGGATAATACAGCAACATACAGTTTCTCGATCAGGTGGAAAGCCTGCACTTGCGGGATGGCCTTTGAACCGTCCTCCGGATGCATCCACGGTCAGGCGCCGAGAATGATCTCTTGGATTATACTCGGATGTCATGTCCTTCATCAGCGACGGATCGGCACATATGTTGGCTCCGCAGGAACTTCAAGAACTCTGGGCCGGTTTGGCTTGCGAGCTATTTGAATTGCGAGGACCCCGCGGCCATTGGCGCGGTGAATTGGCGCCTTCGCCTTTGGCCACGGCAACGGCGATCAGCGCGCTGTGTGTCCGTCTACGGGGGACCGGTGAGGCCGTCAACGTGCCTGACTGTGAGATACTCCGCGCATCCATCATTCGCGGGGCGGCCTATCTCTTGTCCTGCCAAAACCCGGACGGCGGTTGGGGGGATACCGATCGCTCACGTTCCAACATTGCCACGGCTTACTTAGCGCAGGCGGCCCTCGTATTGGCCGGGCGGCATATCTCGGAATCGAATGACATCGACCGCGCGCTGTCGGCAGTCGACGCCTACATCCGGCACAATGGCGCCATCGAGGGGCTTCGTGTCCGCTATGGTACCGACAGGACGTTTGTCGCCCCGATCGCGACCAACTTGGCACTGGCCGGTTTGATCGACTGGCGTGAGGTTCCCCCGTTGCCGTTCGAATTGGCGGCCTTTCCCCAGGGGCTTTATCGATTCTTGCGTCTACCGGTGGTAAGTTACGCAATTCCCGCTCTCGTGGCGGTCGGGCAGGTCCGCTTTCACTTCGTCCCGACGGGTATCGCCCCGTGGCGATTGGTCCGCCGTTCCGTGCGAGATGCCACGCTTGCAGTGGTGCGCAAGATGCAACCGGAGAGCGGCGGGTTCTTGGAAGCAGTGCCGCTCACCGCCTTTGTCGTCATGTCGCTATGCGGGATGGGCAAGGCGCAACACGATGTCGTGACTCGCGGCGTGGAGTTTCTTCGGCGACGGCAACGACCCGACGGGGCTTGGCCCGTGGACGCAGATCTTGCGGTGTGGACAACCACCCTGACCGCCAACGCCTTGCATGTTTCCGGGGTCTCCCAAGTATCTCGACTATTATCTTTGGAATGGTTGTTGGCGTGCCGCCATCAGCAGCGGCATCCCTTCACAGGGGCGGCGCCGGGCGGGTGGGCGTGGACCGATCTGCCGGGCGGAGTGCCGGACGCCGACGACACTTCCGGTGCCTTGTTGGCTCTGGCCGGCATGTGGCACGATGCTTCGCTCGGCCAACGAGCGGCGATAGCTCAGGCAGCGCAGCAAGGGCTTCAATGGCTTCTGGATCTGCAAAACAGCGACGGCGGTTGGCCAACCTTCTGCCGCGGTTGGGGACGCCTCCCGTTCGATCGCAGCGGCATCGATCTGACGGCCCACGCCGTTCGCGCTTTGGTTGCGTGGAAAAAACTCGCCGCTCAGGCCGATGCCTCTGTTCATTCCGTCGATCGAAACCGTGGAGTGGGAATAGAGGGAATTCTGGGCAGAGTGGACCGGGCCGTTTCGCGAGGACTGGCTTTCTTGAGGACAAGCCAGCGGAGCGACGGTTCGTGGTTGCCGTTGTGGTTCGGAAACGAATGGGCTGAAAACGAGGAAAACCCGATCTACGGTACGGCGCGGACGGTCTTGGCCTTTTGCGCCGCGGGCCGCAAAACGGACCCGTGCGTACGGCGTGCCGTGGATTGGTTGAAGCGATGCCAACGTCCGGATGGGGCATGGCATGCCTTCCCCGATCGACCAACACGGGCGGAGTCTCGAGATGTGCCTCCATGCGCCGGGGTCGAGGAGACGGCTTTGGCGCTATCGGCTCTGTCGGAGTTTGGAGACGCGCCGTGCGATTCGAGTGCATATGCCCGGGGACTGGCGGCCTTGGCGACGGCCCTGCGAGAAGGGAGGCATCGGACGGCTTCTCCGATCGGTTTGTATTTTGCCCGCCTGTGGTATTATGAACGTATGTATCCAATCGTCTTCGCCTTGGAAGCGGTGGGGCGAGCACTTCGGCATGTTGGGCTTCCGCCGCCGAGTTTGGAAAACTATTACTGCGGCGACTCGATGACTTGATCCGGCCTCGGAACCAAACAAAACGACTCCCCAAGTGTCCTCAAAGAGACGGCCCTGCCCGTAGGAATTTGGTCGTGAACAACTCCACTTCAGATGATGCAACTCCCTCGCGCAGCAGGCCCCGTCCATTGCCCGGTTTCGTCGTGCATGCAAGTTACAAGCAGATTCCCCGGGACCGTTCCGTGAGGGATCGCATTCGGCGGCAAGCCGAAGTGCTGGCAGTCGATGTGGACAAAGAAAAGCATATCGGCAGGCCTCTGATTGAGCGATTGGCGAGAGAATTGCTGCGGGATTTGGGTTTGGGGCACGAATACCTGGGCTGGACGATGGTGACCGTCGGGTCGGCCTTGTGGCGACCTCAAGTGGTACGGATACCGTACGAACGGCGTCTCTTATTGTTGCCGCATTGCATGAGGGCCGCCGACACCTGTCCCGCCGAGTACACGCCCGACGGCCTGACCTGCGTCAATTGCGGCGGGTGCCGCTTGGGCTATCTGCGTTCGCAGGCGGAGTCGCTGGGTTATCAGATCATGATCGCCGAAGGCTCGCCCGTCGTCATGAAGTGGATACTCTCGGGTCGCGCCGAGGCCGTCTTGGGCGTGGCCTGCTTGAACGCCCTGGAGCGATCTTTGGAAAAGATTCTGATGGCGGGCGTTCCTTCCTTGGCCGTGCCGCTGTTGGTGGATTCCTGCCACGACACGACCGGAGAGGAGGATTGCATCTTGGAAATGATTCAAACACCCTACCTCCCGGGAGTCGTGGAAGGGCGGAGTTATCTTCCCCTGATGCGTGCGGCTACGTCTCTGTTCGAGGCGGAGGAATTGGATGCCTTGGCTCCGCGTCTCTTTCCCGGAGGCTCTCCCTCGCCGGAATACGATGGTGATTTCGTGTTGAGCAATGCCGTCGAAGTGACGGAGGCCATCGCTTACGAGTATCTTGCCGGTGGTGGAAAATACTATCGGCCTTTCCTCACGCTTGCGGGTTACGACGCGGTCCTGGGCGGTTCCGCCGCGCGGTCCGGTCAACGGGCAGCGGCTAAGCTGCCGCGCCCGGTCAAACAAGCCGCGCTGGCCGTGGAAGTTTTCCACAAGGCTTCGCTGATCCATGACGACATCGAGGACGGCGATCCTTATCGCTACGGACGGCCCACACTCCAAGCCCAATGGGGCGTGCCTCTGGCGCTCAACGTAGGTGATTTTTTGGTAGGGCTGGGATATAGGCTTCTGGCCGAGGTGCGATCCGGGACCGACGACCGAATCGCCGCGGAATTGACGCAGCGGTTTTCCGCCGCCCATCTTCGACTCTGTGCGGGGCAGGGTGCGGAGTTGTGGCTTCAGAGGCACGCCGGTGAGCGAATAGCCGTCCCCGACGTTTTGCGAGTATATGCACTGAAGACGGCGCCGGCCTTCGAGGTGGCGATTTCGGCCGGCGTCAAATTGGCGGGCGGAGACGATTCCCTAGATGAACCTCTTCACCGCTTCGCTCGATACTTGGGAATCGCATTCCAGATTCAAAACGATTTGGATGATTGGTCTTGGCAAACGGAAAACAAGCAACGCATCGGCGGAGACTTTCTGGCGGGGCGTCCCACGGTTGTCCAAGCCGTGGCGTGTCACGTCATGGATCGCTCTTGGTCCGGGATCACCGCGGAGATCGGCGAGGATTGCGTGGGCAAGGAGGCTCTGTGGGTGCAGCGCGTGCGATCGCGTCTTGAAGACGCCGGAGTCTTCGCGGCGGTACGTCGATTAATGACGCGAAACATCGCGCGTGCCCGGGAGGAAGCGGAAACGATCTCCCCGGCCGAACTGAGACATCTCTTGATCTATCTCACGGATTCGCTTTTTGCGCACCCCATCACCTTAGCGGAAACGCTGCCGTCCGACTCGCCGTGATCCCTTTTGCGGCCTAAAGCGTTTCGGGTTCGAGGTAACGCGGTTCCCGCAGGGATCAACGTCGATCGTAACGAACAAAGTTTACGGCGAGGAGTGTTGAGCGATATCCAATGCGGCGAAACTGGGGACGGAAAAACCCTCGCCGGTCGTCGTTAGTGATGCAAGAAAGGAAGCCGCCATCAATGTCGTTTGCCGTGGAATTCGCCGTACGTTTGATGGCGTCCGCCCCGCGGATACCTCAGGATCGAAAAACGGTACACGCGGAATGGCTGCTCGCACAGCGCGCGCCCGGCGGCGGTTTTCGAGGACGGAGCGACTTGCCCGATCTTTACTACACGGCCTTCGGCGTCCGCTGCGCACTGCTATTGGATTGCCTGGACGCGGCCCTCCTCTCTGAAATGGTCCCTTTCTTGCGGCGACAGTCGCACAATCCCCTCGCCGCGGCGGATTTGGCCTCCTATCTCACGATCGCATTTACGGCGGAATTGTTTGCAGGCGTTTGCATCGATGATCGATCACCGGAAGAGCGGAAAGCGTGGGTGGCCGGGCTGTTGATGCCTTATCAACGCGCGGACGGCGGCTGGGCCAAGTCGCCGAATTCCGCCCTTAGCAGCACCTACCACACTTTCCTTGCCCTGGGATGTTGTGAATTGGCGGACATCACCATCCCCGACCCGCACCGGGTAACCGCGATGGTGCGACAACGATGGGCTGCGGACGGTGGATTCGTCGATTTGCCGTTCCTGAGAGAAAGCGGCACGAATCCTACAGCGGCAGCCTTGGCCGTCTTGCACGATCTGGATGCCTTGGACGAGCTGACGTCTCGAGATGCCTGCGGTTTCTTGCGCCGAATGCAGCGAAGCGACGGCGGTTTCGCCGCCAGTGCTCGGGCACCCTGTTCGGATCTGCTCAGCACGTTCACCGCAATCGTGAGCTTGGACCTTTTGGATTCCCTCGACGGCCCGACGGCGGACGCCGCAAAACGGTATGTCGACGGCCTGGAACATCCCCAGGGCGGATTTCGAGGGATCCAACTCGATGATCAAAGGGATGTGGAATACACCTTCTACGGCCTTGCGGCCACGGCGATGCTGGCGAACAGGCCTTCCGCCTCGCACCATCACAACAATACGGGACAACCCCGGATTGAACAGGACTTTGGCAACGCGTCCCTCGGCTGAAATCGGTCCGCCCCTCGCGGTAAGGCGCACGCAAACTAGCGAGGCAAGAAAGACTTTCGATGGGGGATCTCTTCACTTTCTTCGCCGAGACCAAGGAACCTCGAGTAGCCGAGGCGGGGTTCGAACCCGCACGGGGATTACTCCCCACAGGATTTTAAGTCCTGTGCGTCTGCCTATTCCGCCACTCGGCCTCGCCCGCGGCAAAGCTCGCTGGGAATGCAGCTTCGCACGGGCCTTTTATCATGTCATGCCTTTTCGGCATCCTGTTTGCCGACGGTTCTCAAGTTCCCGCGGCAAAACGCTTAGAGTCAAGATCCGATCAATCAGTTCCATCGCGCCCTGCGCCCGACGCTGTGTGGTTGACGGCAAGAATTCGGTTGATGGCGTTTAGGAACGCCTTGGCGCTGGCCTCCAAGCTGTCCGTGGAAACGCCTCGTCCGCGGTACAGTTTGCCTTCGTGTTCCAACTGCACTTGCACTTCGCCCTGAGCGTCCTTTCCCACGGTCAAACTGTGGACGCGAAAATCCCGGCAAACCGCCGACAAGCCGGTGATCTGCTCGATGGCCAAGAACACCGCATCGACGGGACCGTCGCCGGCTTGCAATTGCGTGCGGCAGATTTCTCCGTCGGAGCGACGCAGCGCCAGGGATACGCTGGGACGTTTTCCGGTTCCCACCTGGACCTCATACGACTCCAAGGCGAACATGTCCTCGACCACGCGAATCTGTTGTTCGATCAACGCCGCGAGGTCAGCGTCGTAGATTTGCTTCTTCTTGTCGGCCAGGGCCTTGAAATCTTGGAATACCCGGGTGAGTTGCTCCGGAGTCAGGTCGTATCCTAAGTCTCGCGCGCGGGCCGCCAAGGCCGCACGTCCGCTGTGCTTGCCCAGCACCAGATCGCTCCGGGAGAAGCCCACGTCCTCCGGTTGCATGATCTCGTACGTGGCTCGCTCTTTCAAGATGCCGTCTTGGTGGATGCCTGCTTCGTGGGCGAACGCGTTCTGGCCGACGATCGCCTTGTTGCGTTGAACAACCATGCCGGTGATTCCGGATACCAATCTGCTGGTCGGCACCAGTCGTCGGGTGACGACGCCGGTTTCAGCATGGAATACGTCATGACGCACGCGGAGGGCCATCACGACCTCCTCCAGCGCGCAATTGCCGGCACGTTCGCCGATCCCATTGATCGTGCATTCAATCTGGCCGGCACCTGCCTGCACGGCGGCCAGACTATTGGCGACCGCCATCCCCAGATCATCGTGGCAATGCACGCTGATGACGGCCTTTTCGATATTGGGCACCCGTTCGCGCAGGGTGGCTATGACGCGATGCATCTGCTCCGGCGTGGCGTAGCCGACCGTGTCCGGGATGTTGACGGTCGTGGCGCCGGCGTCGATGGCGGCCTCGACAACGCGGCAGAGAAAATCGATCTCCGTGCGTGCCGCATCCTCCGGAGAGAACTCTACGTTGGAGCAATAGCCCGCCGCGCGACGGACCCCGGCCACCGCTCGCTCGATAATCTGTTCCTTGGTCATCCGCAATTTGCGTTCCCGATGAATCGCACTGGTCGCCAGGAAGACGTGGATTCTCGGAGATTCGGCGTTGCGTAAGGCTTCCCACGCACAATCGATATCTTCATCCCGACAGCGCGCAAGGCCGCAGATTACCGGGCCGCGGACCTCTTGCGCGACGGTCTTCACTGACTCGAAGTCACCCGGCGAGGCGATGGGAAACCCGGCCTCGATGACGTCCACGCCGAGTTGCGCCAAGGCATGGGCGACCTCGAGCTTTTCCTGAAGATTCATGCTACAACCGGGCGACTGCTCGCCGTCGCGCAAGGTCGTGTCGAAGATGATGATCCTGCGTTTGGCTTCTGAAGTTGATCGTTTGGAAGGATTCATGGGCTTCGGTCCGCTTGGCTGGCAGGGAAAACGGCAACTTGACGTCTGGATCCGGTCGAGGGCTATCCCTCGACATACGAAGCACGGAAACCTCGGCAAAGGTGGCGCGCCTCGCCTGACCTCAACCGAGTGCGACACGCCGACCGGTCGGTCGGCTTCGCAATACCAACCAAGCACGCGTGGGACGCAAACGTCTTCTTCGCACTGTTACGACTTCCGTTTTCGTTTACACTTTTCGGGCGGAACGACACGAAAAAACCCAGGGCTTGCCGGCCCTGGGTTCCTGTTTTGTCGCACTGAAGATCGACGAACCGAGAGACCGGCCTCATGGATGAGGCAATAACAACAGTCCCAAAAGTCGATTCGTCATTTTCATGGCAATCTCACCTCGGATCAAATAAATGTAACCCGCGGTCCGCCTTGGGTCAAGGTGAGTTAAGAGCACAAACGCACGCCGACAAGCCGTTCTCGAAACGCCAAGTATTGCGCAGTGAAAGCAAGCCGCCAAGTTGAACTGCGACCCGGAAACGATCTAGGTCAAACCGATTTCGGCACGGTAATCCCGCCAGTGTAGGAGGACGGACGTGCCGCGGACTTCCGCCATCGGCGCCTCGTCGCTCGTTCGGGAAATAATCCAGCCCGAAACATACGGCGGCGCAGTCTCGGCTTCCTGCTCGAGGGCGATCACCGGCGTTGAGCACCCAAAAAACGGGTAGTATTGTGTTGGTTGGCGCCGGACTTCGGCACCCGACAAGGTACGCACGGCCAGCGACTCGCGGCCATCCGTCACCGTCAGGAGGGCACCGTCTTCCCTCGCCACGCTCCAATCAGGTCCCAAACGCAGACGGTTGACGAAACGGTGCTTTCCATGCCCGTCGGCCCAATCCAGAATGATCCAAGGCCCATCCCCAACGCACACCATAAGGCGACCCACCCGAGGCACCCCGACAAACCGATACGCGTTGTGGGCACATCGCGCCCAATGAAACGGCCCATCTTGGCCGCATCGAAGCCTCTCCGGCCAACCTCGTCGCCCCATTCGAAAGCGCGACCAGACGTCGCACTGATTCAGTCCGTCGATCTCCAGGACATTGTGGGCGGAAGTGCCGCGACAAAATGCCCGCGCCGGTGTGTCTCCGTAATCGGAAACACCGCCGTCGACAAACAGTCGTTTTCCTTGCCAAGACGCCTCGAAGGTCAGCAAGTCCGCATGCGCGTGCGCGGGGAGGTGGTCCGGGCCTGCCGGGCCCGCATCGAAGATCATAGAGTCCGCGCCACAGCGAAAGATCCAATAATCCCCGACGCATTCCGATCGCGCCGCTCGATTGGCCTCCGTCGGAATCTCCAATCCAAGGGCGGCCAAGACTTCCTTTGGTGCCGGATATTGATCCAGCGTACTATCCCCGAACAGTGGAATCTGACCGTCCGGATGTAGAATCCGCCGCAGGAAGTGAGCCATACGCTCGATCGGCCCGTCGAGTTGATTTGCCCAGGTTCCTTGCGCGGCCAATCCCGCAGCCCGGATGTCCGCCAGCGCCGCCAGCATATCGATGTGATAGGCCGGTGAGCGCTCGAAGTGCTCGCCGTGCGGCAGGATCTGTTCCGGCAATTGATCGCGCAGATACCGCCCACCCTGCTGCAATCGGTGATCCGCCTCGGGTCCACGGAAGAATGCCGCCGCTACGGCCAATCCGCGAAGGTTTTGTACCAGGTGATTACCCCGAACATCCCACTCCAGGTTATCAGCCAACCACCGAAACTGGGCCGTCAACGAAGTGACGACTCGCCGCCGAATGGGTTCAGGCGGAGGGGCGGACTCAAAAAGCTTGACCCATACGGGAATGCGACGGGAAACCACGTAGGGGTGCCAAGCGTCGTCGACAGCCTTGCCAGGCGTTCCAGTGAATTGGCAAATCCAGGCGTCGATGAACTCCCAGACGCTTCCAGGATCAATTCCCGAATCCGTGAACGCTGCGTCCTCGAAAAACTCGTGATAGTGCAGGTGAAACCGCCAAAGCCGCGTCGGCGCTAAGGCGTCCAGGGTTCGCCAATCGACCGGTCGGGAAAGCTCCACGCTGCGACCGAGCGCCCGGAGCACAATACGGTCCGCAGATGAGACCAAGCGGGCTGAAGGAGACCGCAGTGGGACGAGACTGAGTCGTTCACCACGCGGTTCCAAGGCCGGCAGGCGAAGAACCCGTGCCAGCCGCGCACTAGCAAATGGTCGCATCGCGATGTTGGCCAAGCGGGCCAACACCTGCCCCGCTCGGTAATAGCGAAGCGTCTGAACGCGGCGGGCTACGGCTTCGAGGGAGGGCACAACGAGAATGGGACGGGATGGTTCAACGGGGAGGCGTCGACTCAGAAATGCCAGTCACGAGCTCGCTTCTTCGCGCTGCTGCTTCGAATCTTTCTTGGCTTCGATGATCGTCCGCACCACATACTGCGGCTTACGATTGATATTGATATGTACCCGTCCGATATATTCGCCGATAATTCCCAGCGCTAACATTTGCAGTCCGCCCAACACGAGCACGGCCACGATGATCGACGCGTAGCCCGGCACGGTGATGGTGCCGGCCATGTATCGATACACGTAATAGCCGCCCATTCCCAGCCCGAATACAGCCACAAGCAGTCCCAAAACGGAAACCACCTGAAGCGGTAGATATGAAAAGTTCGTAAATAGATTGAGCGCCAGTTGAACCAACTTGCCGAGCGAGTAACCGCTGCGACCTTCCGCTCGCGGTCGATGCTCTACCGCCACCGACACTATGCGATCCGTATTCCAAGCTAACAATCCGTCCAAATAGGTGTAGTTAAGATCGTAAGGCAGAATGGAGTCGACCGCCTCGCGTCGCAAAACCCGAAAGGCACTGGGAGTCACTCGGGTGCGAAAGACTAGTTTGTAGAAGCTCACGACGACCCAGGAACCAAGATTGCGCCACGGTGCATGACGGCGCGCATCAGGGACGCCATATACCACGTCGGCATTCTTTTGTTCGATTGCTTCCAGTAGCTTGGAAATCTCCTCCGGCGGGTGCTGTCCGTCATCGTCTATCGTGATGACGTAGCGACCTCTAGCGTGCCGTAGACCGCACATCAAAGCGTTATGCTGGCCGAAATTCCGCATTAGTTGAATGATATGGATGTATTGTGGGAATTCGGTATGCAGTTGGACCAACTCTTGCCACGCATCGTCCGGCGAGGCATCATCGACGAGAATGATCTCGAGGCGATGGTCTCGGGCGTACAATTGCATAACCCGATTCACGATCGCACGGATCGAATGCTTGCCCCCATAAACCGGGATAATGACGGACAAATCCGGTGCCGGAACTTGCATGGGCTATTCCAGCCACACGTGAGTGATCGACTGCTCGACTATGCGACGGAAACCCATACGCTGATAGAAGCTGACAGCCCCCGTGTTTTCCGCCGAGGTCGCCACGAGCAGGGCTTGGGCTCCGCGGTCGGTCGCGAAGGATTCGGCCTGTCGTACCATCGCCGTACCGAACCCCCGACCTTGATACTGCGGCATCACGCTTAATAGAGTGATTCGGACGCCGTCCGCCTCGGTTCGCAAAGCGATAAATGCGACAAGGTCGCCGCTACTCGAAAAGCCGCCGTAAGTCGCATCGGCAAGTTCGCCGCTAAGGCTCCTTTCAGCCCATTGCTCAAAGAGCGATTGTGCGGCATCGCGAGTGATTCCGTGATCACGGAAAAACCGGGAATGCCGCCCGGCCAAGACCCCGAAGCGGCGGATCACTGATACGTCCGCAGAACTCGCGTTTAGGTGCCGGATGTCGGGCCAAGAGCCATGTCCCTTGTGAGCTTGCTCGATTGAAAAAGAAGGCGGTTTCGCAAATTCCACACGCGCCGTCTCAAAGATACGACTCGCGATTCCTGCCGATTCCTTGGCAATGGCCGAGCCTATGGGCGACTGCACGTACAGAAGGCGATATCCTTCATTGCAGGCCCGCGCCAGAATCGGGCGCAGTTCCCCGTCAACGCCGTTCCAAAGTACGCGACCGATTGCAAATCCGAAGTGTTGGGAATCCCAGGGCAAAAAGACGAGCGTACACGGCGATTCCGGCTTCTCCGTCTGCATAGCGCCCGGGATAGCTATTGGGAGGCTCCGCGGAAATAGGCTTCGATCGCTTGAATCACGCTGCGTTGCTCATCAGACGTGATGTCGTGGTACATCGGGAGCCTTAGGAGACGCTGGGCGACGTCCTCGGTAACGGGCAACTCAGCGGCAGAGCGTCCAACCCTCCGCCCGATGGGAGAAGTGTGCAGGGGAACATAGTGGAACACGGCGAGGATTCCCTCTCGATTGAGGTGCCGCCGCAGCGCGTCACGGGTTTCGCCATTCTTTGTAAGAACAAAAAACAAGTGATAATTCGCGCGGCATTCGGGCGGGATGCGCGGTAGGCGCAGATGTCCGGCGAGTTCGCGAGGTTTCAAGCCGTCCCGATAGAAATCGTAAATCTCGTGGCGGCGGGCCGTGATTGCATCCATGTGTTCGAGTTGACCGAGTAAAAATGCCGCCAGTATCTCGGCCATCACATACGAGGATCCGACGTCCACCCAGGTATATTTGTCTACCTCGCCGCGGAAGAATTGTTGGCGGTTCGTTCCTTTGTCTCGAAGAATCTCCGCACGCTCGATGAATCGCTCGTCATTGATGCACAGCGCCCCGCCCTCGCCGCAAATGTAGTTCTTGGTTTCGTGAAAACTGTAGCAGCCGAGGTGCCCAATCGAGCCGAGCGCCCGACCTCTGTAATAGGCATGGACTCCTTGTGCGGCGTCCTCCACCACCAGCAGGTTGTGCCGTCGGGCGATGTCCATGATGGCGTCCATCTCGCAGGCGACCCCGGCATAGTGCACCGGCACAATGACGCGAGTGCGCGATGTGATGGCGGCTTCGATCTTGCTTTCGTCAATGTTGAGAGTGTCGCGGCGAATATCGACGAAGATCGGTCGGGCTCCAACTCGGACGAAGGCGCTCGCGGTAGAGACGAAGGTGTAAGAAGGCATGATGACTTCGTCGCCGGGCTGAAGGTCGCAGAGCATCGCCGCCAATTCCAGGGCTGCCGTTCCGGATGGCACCATGAGGACCTTCTTGATGCCGAATCGCTCCTCGAGAATACGGCTACATGCCTTCGTGAAGTACCCGTCGGCGGCAATATTGCCCATAGTTACGGCCTGGGCAATATAAAACAGCTCCTTTCCGGCAACGAACGGCTTGTTAAATGGGATCAAACGGGGCGTCTCGTGTGCCACGACTATGAAACCTCGGCTTTAGCATCGGCTGTTGCCGGTGACTCGTCGCCGGTGAGGGAGCATGCCGCGGCGTCTTGGACGCCCTCATCTCGAAGTTCGCCCGCCACGGTCTGCAGCACCCCAAGAAACCGATCGGCCAAGCGATTCCGATCATAATGCTCGGCCACGAACCGTCTCGCGGAGGATGCCAGTCGGCGGCGAAGTTCGGGATCATCGGCCAAGCGAACCACCGCATCGGCCAGCGAGTCCGGCGACTCCGGTTCGATCTCAATAGCGGCCTTTGCTTGCAGCGTGATTTCCCGGGCGTCGCCGCTCACGCCCATGATGATCGGCTTGGCCATGGCCATCATCTCGAAAATCTTCGAGGGAATGACCGTCTCGAAAAGCGACGTCTTGCGAAGGTGCACCAGACATGCGTCGGCGGACGCCAGCACCCGCGGAATATCTTCCTTTTTCTGTCGGCCCGTGAAGATGACGCGATCCTTCAAGCAGCGTCGTTCGGCCTCCGCTTGGAGGCGTTCGCGACAAGCGCCGTCTCCAACCAGCCAAAAAACTACGTCGTCGCGACCGCGCCGGCGCAGCAGTTCGGCGGCATCCAGCACGACTTCCAGAGCGTGGGCCATGCCGATTGTGCCCACGTACGCGCACACGAACCTGTCTTGGCCGCGCCAGCGCGTTCGTAGTTCGTCGTCCGGTGCCTGAAGGGGAAACCTCTCTAAGTCCACGCCGTTGGTTATGACCGAAATGCGGTCGGGAATATCGACCTTCTCCAGTATCTTCCGCTTATACCCTTCGCCGACGGCGACGATATGATCGGCCGCTCGGTACATGCGGCGCTCCAACCATTCTAAAAACCGAAGCAGAGGGCGCACGCGAATGGCGCCGACCGTCTCAATGGATTCCGGCCAGATGTCGCGGATTTCCAAGACGAACGGCACGCGGCGCAATCGGTGGACCCAAACTCCGGCCCAACCGCAGAAGAATTGAGGCGAGGTCGCCACGACGACGTCGGGCCTGGGCAAGCGTACCGCCGTCCAGACCGCCGAGATCATGTATGACAGATAGTTCAGGATTCGACGGACCGTGCCCGCATTCGGCGCAAGAAAAGTCCAGACGCGAACGACACGGATGCCGTCGATGAGTTCCTCTTGCCGACGTATGCGGTTGCGATAACCGGGATAGACTACACCGTCCGGACAATTCGGAACGCACGTGACGACCGTGACATCATGCCCCGCCTTGACCCAACGGACTGCGTGTTCATACGTGCGGCCTGCCGGTGCGTTGACTTCCGGCGGAAAATAGTGAGTAAGGAATAGAATGCGCATGGGGGCAAGCCGAGCGATCGCCTCAATCAGCGAATCGAAGCCTTGCGGTCCTGCTTGCTGAGGAAATATTCGACGATATCGGCAATGATGTTTTCCAAGGAGTATTTCGGGCGATAACCGACCGCCTTCGCGATCTTGGAGAGGTCCGGCACGCGGCGTTGCATATCCTCGAAATCGGGGCCGTAAGCCTCTTCGAAGGGGATCGCCTTGATCGTAGACCGACTGCCGGTCACACGAATAACCAGTTCGGCCAGCTCGCGGATGGAGACTTCTTCGCTGTTGCCGATATTGAAGACCTGTCCTCTCGCGGCGGGCAGTTCCAACAACTTCGTCAGGCCGTCGACCACGTCTTTTACGTGACAAAAACATCGCGTTTGGCTGCCGTCGCCGTAGACCGTCAGAGGCTCATTCTTGAGCGCTTGCTGGACGAATCGGGGAAGGACCATGCCGTACTGTCCGGTCTGGCGGGGGCCGACCGTGTTGAACAGACGCGCGATTACCACCGGCACGTGAGAATGATGCCAGTAGGCCATGGCCAGGAACTCGTCCAGGGCCTTGGAGCAGGCGTACCCCCAGCGCCGTCGGTACGACGGGCCGATCACTAGATCGTCATCCTCAGAGAACGGCACCTTGCTCGACTTCCCGTAGACTTCGGAAGTCGACGTCACCAGCACGGGCTTGCGATAACGCGAACAGGCCTTGAGGACCACGGAGGTGCCGTGAACGATGGTCTCGATCGTGCGGACGGGTTGTTCCACGACCAATCGCACGCCCACCGCGGAAGCCAGGTGAAACACGCGGTCCGCACCGGCAACGCAATCCCGTACGATGGCCTCGTCGGCGATGTCGGCGCACACGATGCTGAAGAGCGGATGGCCCTCCAGGTGCGCGATGTTTTCGTGCCTCCCCGTCGAGAAATCGTCCATCGCAAGGACGCTGTGCCCTTGGGCAATGAGAGCGTCGGCCAAGTGCGAGCCGATAAATCCGGCACCGCCGGTGATCAAGTAACGCATGGATACTTCCTTATCAGAGCTCCGGAATACCACTCTTCTATTTCAAAGACCGGTGAATAGAAACACGTTGCCGTCGTTAGGGTTTCTTGCGAGAAACAAGGCACGTGTTCGGCGGAAGGGCATCCATGGCCTGCTGCGGCGGTGGCGCTCTATCAAGGAGATGAGCACGCCGCCGACGGCAACCCTGCCGCGGCGAACGTCGCAGCGGTGACGGACGCCAATTCCTCGGGTGCGACTAAGGCCCTCCCCTCGCGGACAGCCGACAGCCAAGCTTCCAGCATGGCGTGGTGCCCCTTGTCGGCGTTCCATGGGCGGCGGCGCCGGCGACTGCCGTCGGTGTCGATCAATTCCAGAGAGCGAAAGTCCTCCAGCACTGCGGCCCGACCGCCGGCGACCGCTTCGATCCGCTCCTTGCTCCAACCCGCCGGACCGAGCGCCGTATACATCAAGTGTCCCACCGAACCGTCGCTGAATCGAAAGACCGCCTGAGTTTCATTGCGGGGATCACCGCCCTCGGTTGGCTCCGCACTCACCGCGACCGGCTTTGCCCCCGTCCAGTAGCATATGAGATCTACGAAGTGGCAGGCCTCGCCGATGACGCGCCCGCCCTCCGCTGGATCGGCGAGCCAGTGATCGGCCGGGATCGTGCCCGCATTCACCCGATAGGTAATCCGCAGCGGACCGCGATTCGCCAGAAACCGCTTCACCTCGACCGCCAAGGGGGCAAACCGCCGATTGAAACCCACCATCAACGGCCCGGCGTGCTCTTCCAAAACGCGGCAAATCCGTTCGAGTTCTCCGTAATCAATGGCCAACGGCTTTTCGCAGAATACCGCTTTGCCGGCCTTCAATGCTTCGCAGATCATTCCCGCGTGTTGCGAGTGCCGCGTCACGATGAATACCAAATCGGTTTCCGGGTCGTCCAGAATCTCATCCAATCGACCGGCGCACCAGGCAAAGCCGTACTTTTCTCCCACGGTCTTTGCGGTCACACCTGAGGCCGTGACGATTCCCCGAAATCGCACGCCCGACAATTTCGCCAACTCGGGCAAAAGGACGCTTTGTGCGAAACTTCCCGACCCCACGAACGAGACGCCGAGGCCCTCCTTGCGACCCGTTGTGCTTTTGGTCGCGGTGCGAATGTGGATGCGGCCCGCAGGCTCGGCGGGCGTTTCCGCCGGATACGTCAGCAATACGCCGAGATACGGTTCGTCCCCCTTCAAAATCAGTTCGAAGGCATCCGCGGCGCGATCGATGGGAAAGCGGTGCGTAGTTAATGTTTCGGGCCGAACCGATCCCGACGCCGCCAAATCGAGAAAAGCCTCGAGGTTGCGTCCCTCGGTCCAACGAACATAACCCGGCGGATAGTCGCGACCGTGCTGCTCGTATTGGAGATCGTATCGCCCGGGGCCGTACGAACGAGAAACGATAAACGTCAGCTCTTTTTCATAGTAGGGTTTTCGCGGGATATTCATTCCCGTCACGCCCACCATGACCACCCGGGCACGATCGCGAGCCATTTCAGCCGCTAATTCCACGGGGGCGTTGCTTGCCGTGGCGGCGGTGATTAGCACGGCGTCAACCCCCAGTCCCCGAGTGAAATCGAGCACGGCCTGAGCGGATCCCCCGCTCGGTGGCAGCACCAATTCGGCGCCGTGTTCCGTCGCTAGACGTCGCCGATCCTCGACCGGATCCAAACCCACCACCCGGCAACCGGCGGCGCGAAGCAGTTGGACGGCCAATTGACCCAAAAGCCCCAACCCGATGACGGCGGCGCACTCCCCCATTCGGACGTCGGCATTGCGTATGCCTTGAAGGGCAATCGCGCCCACCGTGGCATATGCCGCGGCCTCCGCCGATACGCCTTGCGGGATAGGGGCGGCCAAAAGCTCGGGAACCGCGTTGTACTCGGCGTGATTGGCGGCACCCGCGCCGGCACACGCAACCCGGCCTCCCACGCCGAATCGCCGTACGGCCTCGCCCGCCGCGATGATGCGACCGGCCGCGCTGTAACCCAGCGGCATCCAGCGGTCCAATTGCGTCTGCACGCTTCGAAACGTCGCCCAAAAGCCCTCGCGGCGCAACTTGGCAAGCACCTTCTTCACCAAGTCGGGCCGCGCTCTGGCCTTGCCGAGGAGGCCTTTTCTGGCCAGTTGGGCTACCATGCGCTCCGTCCCCGCCGAAATCAGCGAGGCCTCCGTCCGGACCAAAATCTGATTCGGACCCGTGCCTGGAAGAGGAACGTCCGTGAGGACCAACCGCCCATCACGGACGTTTTGCAGTAATTGCTTCATGGGATAAGCTGCGTGATTCCGCCGCCGAATTGGAACGAAGCCGCGTTTCGGCTTCGGACGCCGGGTGCCCCCAGGCCTTGCTATTGCGACGGCGTCCGGTCCGAGGAGTCCTCCGCCGTAGCTTTGCCTCCGCGACGGGCGGCGGCCTCTTTACGGAGCTTTTCCACCTCAGCCTTTTGTTGCGGCGTCAAGACGGCCTCGATCTCCGCGTCGCGCTGGGCAATCAATTTTTCCAATTGCCGCTGCAAATCGGCGATTTGGGGATGGTACTTTCGCTGAATATCATAGATGCTTTGCCGCTGCTTGTCGTCCACGACCTTGGCGTAATACATGGGAAGCCGCGGGCGAAACGCCGCGGTGGCATCGGCCTTGGCCGCGGATGTCGCGCTTTGTCCTGATGACGGCGCGGTACTCGCGCTTTGCGAGGGAGCGGCTTGCGGGGCGGGCGTTCCCGCCGCTTGCGTCGTTGCGTTTGGCTGTCCCGTGGATCCCGAATTTTCCGCCGCCGGGGCCTGCGTCAGCGCCGTTGCGTGGAAACATGCCGCCAGAATCACCCCGCCGGTCGCCGCAGCGATCAGCCCCCGCACCCGCAACACTCGCGCGAACCGTTGCATAAGACCCTCCTACCCAAAAGTCGCATACACTTCGCCGCAACACGATGCCGCCAGCTTGATTCCGCCGAATCGGAAAGTCAAGAGCCGCTAGCCCCAATTTTCGCGGTCCTCACCCAACCGAACTCAGATTGTTCCCGGCACACCGCGGCAAAGGCGGCGCATCGTCTGCACATGCCTGCGACCTCGGGGCGTTTTTGAATCGGACGAAACCGCCGTCGCAACGTCCGCTGCGATGAACCGTGCTTCCTCGCCATGATCTCCATCCCAAAGTCGATGCGTCTCTATCTTAGTCTCCATTTATGGCCGTATTATACCGTTGCCAGACGGCGGTTGTGCAGAGGTTCCTTATGACGCCGGTCGGGGCTTCCATACCGCCTGCAACCAGTTATTAAGCCTTGTTTGCCCACATTTTCTCGCAACTGAGCATGAACCCCATAAACGCACAGCAAAACGCTTCCTGCGCACATTCGACGCGCGCCTGTAATTACAAGTTGCTCGTTGAGCAAAACGCCGCTAAACGTATTGCGTGCTTGAAGATTGCTATGTATCCGATTTGTAGCCTAGCCTGATCAGTAGATCGCCCAACATTGATTCGCAAAGGGCGACCTCATCCTCCGTTAACTCTTGACGAAATCGTCCAACAGTCTGCGGCGTGATCGCTTCTCTCAATCGCGAGTGAACCGCGCGACTTCCCATCGATGTGACAGTCTTACGAAGGGATGCATCTAATTGCGATAGTTCAAACTGCTTGCCAAGGAATCTCATGGCCATGCCGAGCGAAGAGTGCGGCGAGGTTACGAGATCCTCGTATCGAATCAATAGCGCCGCCCCATGCGGCAGCATCTTCTCACACAACTCAATACACTTGCGCCAATAAGCGTAGTACACGGCCGCACCACTGTGCGCTTGGGGGATATGCGGGTGCTTGCGGGCAGAACAGTAACAATCTCGAGGGTCACGACATAGCCAAATCCATTTTGCGTTCGGGAATTTAGAAGTTGTATAACAGAACCTCCAGTAGTGTGGCCATATCTTGTCAACGAAGACTTGTTTATTTTGCTGCCGGAGAACGGTATCGGTTAGCGATTCATAAAAATGAAGGATACTACGTGAATCTGCGAGCATACGTCGCAACGTCTCCGAGTCTATTTCTGATATGCGGTATGCGTCAAAAGTGCGCAATTCAAATAGCCCGGTCGACTCGTAATCGGTGCCACCTAATTGTGAGTGGGACACGAGCAATGTCTTTAGCAAAGTAGTGCCCGATCTGGGGGGGCCAGATATGAACACGAATTCACGTGACGAGCGATAAAGCGTCAGAAAGAAGGGTATCCAGCGAGCGGTTCGAAGAATGTGCATAACGTGAATGTTCATCCGTCACGCGTTGTTCGCATTTCCCACATTTTGGCGTTGATGTGAAACTCTTGGATCGCCTTCAATACGGCGTAAATAAAGCCCGGTCTTCCATCCAGAAAACCCAGTCGCAAGAGGTAGATGTAGGCAAATCTCAAAAAGGGCCGGCAGGGGAGGTGTACCCAAAGCGCTTTCAGCCAACGTTTGCGTTCCACGGGCGAACCGAGGAGTCGCGGACGGATCGACTGCGAAAAGCCGCGGCCTTCCCGGAGTCGCAACCGCACCTTGGCGTCCCACGTGGAATAGTTGTTGTGACGCGCGATCCAGCGAGATAAATCCTTGTAATCCAGATGCAGCATCGGCTGGTACAAGAATCCGGCTTGCCCGTCCAAGACCACATGCTCGTGGACTTCGACGTCGCCGGCGGACTCAAGCTCTTCGGTGTCTAATCTTTCGTAGCGACCCAACTTGTGTTTGAATAGCCGCAGATTCCAACTGGGGTAGTTTCCTCCGTGACGCAGCCATCGGCCCAAGAAGATGAGCTTTCGGTTCAAATAGTATCCGTCGTAGCGGGGACCTCGACTGAACTCATCGCGAATTTCCCACGCCAATTCAGGCGTGATTCGCTCATCGGCGTCCAGCAATAGGACCCAATCGTTCTGAAACGGTAGATGTTCGAGCGCCCAGTTTTTCTTACGCGGTCCGCCCTTGCGAAAAGTGAATTGAACGATCTTCGATCCCAACGCGGCGGCGATCTCGCACGTGCGATCCGTGCTGCCCGAATCCACCACGAAAACCTCGTCGGCGAACCCAAGACCGTCAAGGCAGTCAGCGATGTTTTGCTCCTCGTTGAGGACCGGAACCACCACGGAAATGGGGAGGGTTCGCGACTCGTCCTTCACGTCGGGCATGCTCCGAGTGGCTTGTTTGCTCTCGCCTTTTCCTTGCGACATGGCCTTAGGACGCTCTCATACAAATCGTCAACCTGCTTTGCCACCGCGGGCCAAGTGAGATGCTTTTCGACATACTCTCTGCCGCGGCGGCCGAGTTCGCTTTTATCGGCTTGGAGGAGTCGGCGGATGCCCTCGGTTACGCCGTCGATACTGTCTTCAACGGTCATCCCGCAACCGGATGCGTCAACATAGATGTGGCTGGCGACCCCGGGCGTTACGACGACAGGCACGCCGTGGGCCATTGCCTCGACCACGACCACCCCGAAATTCTCGGATTGCGAAGGAAGGACCAAGACGTCGGCGGCTTGAAAAAGTCGCGCCTTCAATTCTCCGGTGGCAAAACCATACCGTCGGATGCGACCGTTGAGCCGTGCTGCCGCAGTGGCGTCGCGCAACTCCCTCTCCGCGCCCGCATCGGGTCCGGCGACGATGCCAACGAGATCGGGCCATTGCTCGGACAATCGGCCGACCGCCTCGATGACCCACGAGACTCGTTTTTTGGGGGTAATCCGTGAAAGATATAAGACTAACTTCGCATCACCGGGTACGCCCAATTCATGCCTGGCCGAGCGAACATCTCCGGACGCCGAAGACGGCAGAGCAACCCCGTGCGGAATAACTCGGACGTTATCGAGCGAAAATTGCCGCCGCAATTCGTCCGCCTCCGCCGGTGTTGTGGCCTGTACGGCCGAGGACGATTTCAGGTCTTGGTGCACGAACAGGCGGGTAAACCACCGCTTAAGCGAGGTCCGGCCGAGGGCCAAGCAGCGTGGCGAAAACGTGCCGGCGGGCCTCATTACGTAGGGAACGCCGAACCGCCTCGCCAACCGCGGAGTGAGGGTGGTCAAGTGACTGAAGACCCCGTGAATGTGGAGCACATCCGGTTGAACTGCTTGGTCTCTCAAGCGTCGTGCCAGCCAACGCCGCCCTTCGGGCGTCCAGGTGTATCGGGCAAAGATGCGACTTCGGCCGAAACCGTGAGCTATGAAAATTTCTGAGCCGGAAAACGCGGGATCGGCTTGCATGCGGGCACGATATTCTCCCTCCGGTGCCCACGGTTCGGCGGACTGCGCGTCCGTGGTAAGGATGGTTACGTGATGTCCGCGACGCACCTGCTCTTGCACTAAGCCCCTTAGGGCGTGGCTCGGCCCGCCGGATCGCGGATCAATACTATGGATGACGTGGAGGATGCGCCGCATGACCCGTATTCACGGGACCTTGTAAAGTTCGCTCACTCGCTGCCATAAAGACGACAATCGCCACCCACGACAGAATCGTGCCGGGAGAATTGATTGCAAATAAGGCTCCATGCATGAACGAATCCAAAAAGATATAGCACACATTCAGCCCCAGCGCCAACGCCAGCGAGTTGTTCACGTTGACAGGGCGCCAAAGGACCTGAGTAAAACGGCTTATGATCACAAACCAAAAAGAGGCAAAGGGAATGTATCCTACAATGCCCCCTTCGACGAGCCGCTCAACATGGTCGCTGTGCAAGGTCGTCCTGCCGAGACGAGCCTTGCCGACTCCCGGGATCAAATCCAAAAAAGTGACCTGGCCCGGGGCGATGGTCCCTCTCAATCGGTCTCCGTCCTCAAACAGTCGAATATAGCGAGTCATCCCGTATCCATGGCCAATGGCTGGGCTTTGCTCGAACAAAGAAAGCCCTGCCTTCCAACGCGGAATGCGACCTGTGAAAGTGGACAGAGATTCAGTGCGAACGACGTAGCCGGGGAGCATCTCCAGCGAGAGAATCTCAGCCGCAAACAATGCAGCGACAATGGCAGGGAAGAAAAGCAAGCCGGGGCGAAACTTTGGCCAGTGCTTCCACAGCCACACCATAGTGGCAAATAATCCCCCAATAATAGCGGATCTAGATCCCGAGAAGATCAACGTATAAAACAGTATAGCTAATACAAGTCCGAATAACATCTTTTGCTTTCCGCCTGCATATCTCGCCTTCCACAGGATAATGGGAAGGGATGCTGCGCAGAAGCTCCCTGTGCCGGTCGCTTTACCGAAAGCTCCGGTAAATCGGGTTTCAGGAACAAGGGATGAAAGCTGTAGGATATAGATGCCGCACCAGAGAGCCCCAATTGTGGCAGTCGCAACGAGCACAAAGACAAAACTGTGTACATTTACGGGCCTCTGAAGCCATACCCATAGTCCGATAAACACAGTGATGAACATCAAGATAAACGTCAGCAGTCGTGCGAGGCTGTATTCGGGCATCGGCGAAACGAAGCAACTTAGAACACTGGCGCACATAAAAACAAGAAGCCAGCGGTGCTCCCTGTGGTAGGGGATCCACGCGACACGAAAAATCATAGCCAGCAGCGACATTGCCAATCCTGCTATGAACCACCATCGGTGGGGGGCAAACAACCATTGGATGTCGCTAATTCCACTGAGGAACAACCCTAGGACGCAAATCGCAACGCAGATCGCGAGGGGATCTTTGAAAATGCGGCGGTATGTAAAGGAGTTGCCTCCGGAAGTGAGGGCTTGCCTGTACGTCAGTGTTCGGTAGCGAAAGTCATCCATTGTGAAAAAAGAGAACTGTAAAATCGTGCCGGTTCGTCAACCTTCGCAATACCCATGTCGATGACTTGCCTCACGCAGTAACGCGAGTAATCGTGCTCGATAGTGATCGATAGCGTATTCTGTGGCACGCTTGTAGGCGTTCCATCCCATATCGAGGCACATCTTGCGATGCGTCGCCAGGTAATCTATCTTTTCCGCAAGCTTTTCCGGGGAACGGATCGGAACAATGAATCCGTCAACTGCTTCCCTGACAAGCTCACTTGCTCCGCAATTGGGTGTGGTGACCACGGGTATGCCCGCTGCCATCGCCTCCAATACGACCGCTCCGAACGTGTCAGAAACAGTCGGGAACACAAATAAATCCGCCTGGTGATAAAGGGTCACCATTTGCTGGCGAGGTACACAGCCCACTAGTTCTGCCACCCGTCTGGTTCGCGACACTGCTTCCGGCCTGAGGCTGGAGATATCTCCCGCAACGATGACGCGAATCCGACGAGAGTTCAAGAATTCGATCGCACGGATCAGGTCTGGTAATCCTTTTCGGACAGGTGAATTGGCTGCAAAAAGAATTGTAAAAGTATCACTGTTTTCTCGGGGTAGGTGCGCCGAAAAAAAATCGGCGGTTATTCCGAATGGTAGTATTCTAACCTTCTCCAAGGGGGCATGTTCTGCGGCAAGAGCTTGCCAACAGAAGCGGGAAGGGCAAAGGATGATATCCGCGTTCAGCCACTCCTGTCGCTGACGCTCCGTGTATTCTTCCACACCTACGTTGGCCGGCCTCGGCCTGCCCCATTCAGGATATGCGGCTTCCTGTTCACGAACGAGACGATCGTCGTAAGCCAGGGGTGGGATCCCCTGATCCAGGATACGCAAGATGGGTCTTCCCGTTAGGTGTTCGAAGATTTCTTTAGCTACTGAGGAGAAGCAATAAATCGCGTTACAGGGTGGAATTCCGAATCGCAAGACTCGGCGGCAAAACCGCTGCCCCCCCCACACATACGCCCTTGGCGTTTCGCCTCGGCGTGCCGCGCAATATTTCTTCCATTTGTAGGTTAGTGCGAAGTCAGGGAAATACACTACTTTGTCCAAAGGGATTTCCGAAACTCTCCGCGTGCCGGCTCTGGCGAGAACCTTCCAAGCGACTTTGTGAGATATCCAGCTTAGGGTGCGGGTAAAGCGATGGTTACTGGCGTACCAATCGGTAAATAGCGTTTCGAGTGCATGAGCCCGAGCTAGAGCAATCGGTACTGCATAATTAAGGCGCGAGCCGATTTGGACGACCGCAACTCGAGGGACGCAACCTTCCGAACCGACGGCGGCATCGTCGCCTTGTTCGAGCGTATTTATTTCAAGCATAATCTGTACACCCAGGTAGTGGTGGACGCATTGTTTTCCCAGGAGTGGACGCGCAGATAGGCTTCAATGGGCTCTCTAAAACCACTCACATCTGTATGCAAATACTGCTGAATACCTCGACAGAGGTCGTTACAATCATCCGGTAAAACCATGACTCCCACCATGAAGCTTTTCAGAGTTTCGGCGATTGTAGGAGTGGCGGTCACCAACACGGGACGCTTGTGCGCCATAGCAACGTTGAGCACTCCACTTTGCGACGTGAACCGACTGCTATAAGGTATTGCCACCCAGTCGCAAAGCTCGAAGTAGTTGGGCACCTCAGCATCCGGAATGTACTCCGATCTCCACAAAACATTCTTAGACAAACCGAGGCGTTCTGCATAGGCGACATACCTAGCGATACCCGAGCCATCGCGAGACCTTCCCCGCCCCGCTACCACCACAAACAATCGGTCCTTAAACGGGGCCGCGGCCTTAAGGAACAGGTCCAGGTTTTTGTCGGGGCGAATGTCGCCGAAGAACAGGGCGACCTGCTTATCCAAAGGGATTCCATATCGCTTACGGAGAGTCATTTTGTCCGCTTGCGGCGGGCCGTGGTCGTACGGTCCATGAGGAACGATATGGATTTTTTCCGAGGTAACGCCCGCAAAATCGATCAGATCTTGCTTCTGATATTCGCTGTGAACGAATAAGGCGTCACAGACGCGATACAGCCTCTTGAGTTGCTGAACCTCGTATGCATGCCAAAAGAGGCCCTGAGACCGACGGACGTCGTGGGCGGTCGCCACCAGGCGAATACCCGATCTTCGGATGGCGCGGGACCACCACGCAAAGGTCACATGCGGGATGGTCGAAAGATGGAGAATGTCGGCGCCTGTCGTCTTCGCCCGACGTATCGCTCGAAGCGGATTGACAAACAAGTTCACCGCGAAACGCATTCGGCGTCGAATCGGCACCGGGTGCGTGATTTCCTTGAGGCCCATCCATAACGGATAGGTCGCCGCTTCACGATAGTGATAGCTGGGGATGCAGGCCAACTCGATGTCGAGTCCCGGTTCCACCGCCATTCGAGTCAGAAGCTCATGGACATATCGACCGATCCCTCCGCCCGGAAAGGCGAAGTAGTGCAGAACTCTGATCGTAGTCGCCTTATCCGTTGTCATTGTCGCGTTACTACGGCGTGCGCAAGTCGCGCCTTTTCGTGATAGATCGCAATGATTCTCGCAAGGTGCTGCTCAGGCAGGAATCCGCTTTTCACGGTCTCGATCGCGGCTTCTCCCATTTGACGCATGACGTCGGGCGATTCCAGTAATCGCCGTGCGGCTTCCGCCAACGCGACCGGGTCCTTCGGCGGAACCAAGAAGCCGTTCTCGCCGTGTCGCAACCACTGACGCACGCCGCCTACGTCGGAGGCAACGACCGGTACGCCGGAAGCCATCGCTTCGAGACCCACGATCCCTAATGTTTCGGGGCAGATGGATGGAAATGTGAAAACACCGGCGGACTCAAATAACGCGGCTATCTCCCCTCGTTCCGCCCATCCGCGCAAGGTCAAGCGGTCTTGGCAGCCGACGGTGCGGGCCAAATCGCAGACGCGGCGTTCGGTTATCGGCGTCAGGTCCCCGACCATTAAACCTTGGGCATTCGGGAGGAGGCTTAGCGCCCGAACGAACACGTCGTATCCCTTGATGGGTCGAATTCGCCCGAGGAAGAGAATCGTGGGTACGTCCGGCAGGGGGCGCGGCTCCACTCGCGGGCTCACCGGGCAAAAATAGGGAAGCGTTATCACCTTTTCGGCGTCGAACCCTTGCCCTAGAAGGCGTTCGCGGACGGATTCGCTTGGGCAGAGTACGGCGGCAAATCGCTCTTTCCATCGGAAAAAGGCTTTTACGCGACGATAGTAGCCCAGCGCAAACCGCGGCCTGGGCGTAAGGCAATGCTTGACCAAGGTGACGGCGAAGCATGCGAGACCGGCCTGTCGGTTGCAAATGGATTGCGTTCTACGGTGGAAAAAGCTCGCCGCCGGGCACAGATAGAGATAATCGTGGCAGGTGACTAATACCGGCCCGTATTCCAAGCATGCCCGCAACACCCCGACGTTGTAAACCCGGTGGACGTGTATGACGTCCGGCCGAATATCACGCAAGATCGCTTGTGCTCGAGTATAACCTGCGCATTCAGCCTTGCGTCCGAATTGCGAAAGCTCTCGCATCGGAATCGCCCGCGGCAGCAGACTCGCATCTCCCTGCGCATACACGAAGTATTGCTGCAACCCCTCAGCCTCAAGAGCCGGAATCAAATGGAGCAGATAGGTTTCTACGCCACCCGCCCAGCTTAGATGCTCGTTCCAGTGCAGGATTCGCACGATTCAGCTTTCGCTCGCGACGGCGTTCAAGTCGTAGGTCCGCTCACGGGAAGCGAATGCCGGCCACCCCAGTTCTTTTAGATATCGCCGCCATGCGCCGCGATCTCGCGTTGCCGAAACAAGGCGAGGGAGTAGGGGTATCAGGTCCTTATGCGCGGCGAGAAACGCTGAAAAAGGAACGCGGGACCGCCCGAAAAGCGATCGCGCCAGATTCCACGGGAATTCTACCAGCATGTAGCGCAGAAGGCCCAGCGGGCGATTATTCCATTTCCATCGGGCCGAATAGATGACGCGGTTGCGGGCGATCCATTTGGCACGACGGAGATAGGCTTTGCGGTCGGTGGTGACCGATCCGCCGAAGTGTCCCACCCGTCCGCGTGTACAAACGCCGACCTTATACCCCGCCTGAGCAATCCGCCGACAAAGATCGTAGTCTTCGTAATAACTCCCAAAGATCGGATCGAATGGCCCGGCCTTCCGTAACGCCTCGGTTCTCACCACCATAGCCGCCGCGGTAACTTCAGGCACTTCGATGAATTCCGGCAGATCGTCGAACCTCGCGGTCGCTCCCGTTTGAACCCGTTCGTACAACGCCGGGGCCGGCCTGGCGCAGGTCACAAAGGCCTCGTCCCATGCGGTGCCGTCGTAGTTCTCGATCAGCGGGATCACCGCCCCGATCCCCGAATCGATTCCCAAAAGCCGCGTGCATGCGCCGAGCCAGTCCTCCCGGGTAATCGTATCTTGATTGAGGAAGCAAACGTATTCCGCGTCCAAACCGCCGTTAGCGAGAGCGTAGTTGTTGGCGTCGGCGAACGATAGTAGCCCGGGAGTGGTGACAACGGAAATGGTTGGCTCGGCAACGTTGATGGCCTCGGTTAACTGATGATTACCGCCATTGTCCGCAATCAATATGTCCACCAAATCGGGCGGCGTCCTTGCGCAAAGAGATTGTACGCAAGCGTTGAGCCAGCGGTCGGAGTGATAGGCGACGATAATAATTTTCGCGAATGCCACGTTATGAGGTGTGACCGAGGCTAAGCTCCAATCGGTTAGACGCAAGGTGAGATTGGACCTCGTCATAGTTTTCAACACACTCTTGCAGAGAGCGAGGGTTTTGTTTTCGCATCTGCGTAGTTACTTCGAGTGGATCGACGTCTAGGAAAGGAAAAACTGTGCCGGACATAATGCTCTGTGAACTGGTCGCTAAATCCTCGTACGTGATCACAATTGCTCGTTCCCGGAGCTTGACGCACTGTGTCAAGGTCTCGTAGCGGTTCCGTGTCTTGTCGCACCACTCTTGGAATTCAGCGACGTTTATCGCGACCTTGTGTCTGTGAATCGTGGAATCAGATCGACCGACCCACTTTCCTGATGTCTTAGCTAGTTTCCATGACACGAATTGCTCTGCTAGGTTGGTACGGTAAATAATAATATAGCGAAATGAAGGAAATCGGTTTACAAGTACATCGAAAGTCAATCGGTGTAATTCGAAGTGGTAGATGTGTGTCTGGGCACCACGGCACGGACCTGGCAAGGCCTTAATACTAGTCCATATATGGCTAAGAACAGTGCCTTGTGATCTTAGAGTAAGCCGTATTCCTGAGGGGTCATATGGGTTTAATATCTCACCGGCAACAGAGATGGCGGGGTGGTGCCTTAAAAGATCCGCCAAGAGATTCGTCCCTGTACGCGCTTCGCCAATTATCAAAAAAGGCACTTGCGGCGAGCGTCGGCAAAGCGCAGTCACTTGCGTGTGCAGATACTTTAACCAGGATTTCGCGCGACGACGAAGGGTCATGGCTACGTTGTGGGAACGCGTGTAGTTAAAGGGTTATTCAGATGAGGTGTAATAAATTGACTATCTCGCGACGGAAGACACGAGGGGAAGAGTCTACAGTCTTGGATTGGCGGTGCTCACTCCTGAGAACTCCACTCCTGGAGCAAATGGCGGCGATCAGGGCCGGTACGTCCCCATACTCCACCAGCAATCCCGTTTTGCCGTCGTCAATCGTTTCCGCCAGGCCGCCCACGCGGGTGGCGACGATGGGCGTGCCCACCGCCATGGCTTCAATCGCCGTTCTGCCGAACGACTCGGAGCGACTCGGAATACAGATCAAGTCACAGGCTCGGTAGAACGCCGGCATGTCGGGGACCGTTCCCATGAAGACGACGTTGTGATCCAGCCCCAGCGTGTTTACCCGGCGCCGAAGGTTTTCGCGAAATCGCGGTTCTCCGTCCCCGGTAATGGCGGCCAAGACTTGGGGGATTCGCGGGACCACACCCGATAACGCCTCGAGGAAAAACTCGTGGCCCTTGACCGGGCGGAGCGTCCCGGGGACGCCGACTATCGGTCGATCGAGGGGCAAGCCCAACGCTTGCCGGGCTTCCTCGCGCGAGCGAGACTCTTCAAAGAAGCGGTCGTCGGCGGCGTTTGGAATCAGTTCCGTGCGATCCGCGCAGCATGATCCCAGGACGTTTTTCTGAACCGCGCGAGAAATCACCACCACGCGGTCGGCACAACGGCGGATGAAGTAACGGACCAACCGTTTTCCGCCGGGCCAGGGAGGGTGCATCTCGCCGCCGACGTCGTCGAACAGTTCGCGAATGTGCCAGATGCAGGGGATACGTGCCCGCCGTGCCGCGACCGCGGCAGACAGGCCCGTGAGATTATTGACATAAACCAAGTTCGGCCGCGCCCTTTGGATCAACGAGTCGAATCGTCGCGCCGCACGCAGGTCGTGAATCAGGCGCCGGGCACGTCGGTGCCAGGGACCTCCGCCCAGCCATTGCCCGTGTTTGATCTGCGTTACCGCGACGCTTTTTTCCTCGTACGGGGCAAGCAGGTCGCCCGATTGATGATACACCGTATGCACCTTCCATCCGGCGTCGCGGAGGGCGTCCAGCACCATCAGGCCGCTAATCGGCGAACCGGACGGTTGGAGCGTGAATTGGACGAACAGGGCTAAACCGGACACGGGGTTTCCGTTTCACGGGCGGGGACCGGCTTGCCAGACCGGGTCACGGCGGCGGCCATGCGGCGGGCAAGGACGTCGTATTCGAAACGCTCCAGGTGCTCTCGCAAGGTCGTCATCCGATCTCGCCGGTCGAGCGGCGTTCTCAAAACCGCCGCCAAACGCTCCGCCAGGGCGGCGGCGTCACCGAAGGGGAACACGCGGTCCGCGTGCTCGCCGTGCGGAAGGATGTCCGGTCCGCAACCGGTTTGGTCGCTCACGATGACGGGCAGACCGCACGCCAATGCCTCCAACGCCACCACGCCCCAAGTCTCGGACGACGGCAGCACGAAGGCGTCGGCGGCCAGGTACCAGTCGGGCAATTCCTGCGGTTGGACGAAACCGGCGAACCGCACACGCTCCGCGGCACCCGTTCGCCGGGCCGTGTCCTCCAGTTGCGGTCGGGCCGTGCCGTCGCCCAGGAGGATCAACCGCCAATCGAAGTCGGGCGTCAAGCGGGCGCAGGCCTCGATCAGGGTGCGAACGCCTTTCTTGGGTATCAGCCGACCGACGAACAGGATGACCTTGCCTTCCTTGATGCCCAGTCGCTCCCGCACCTCTTGGCGGCGGCTGAGGTGTTCCAGCGTACGGCGGCGCAGGGCGACCACGTCGGGAACGTTGGGGATGGGCACGCACTGATCGGGCCTCGCCCCGTAGTGTTCGAAATAGCGCTGTGCCAGTTCGCCGGTGGGGAACAGCCCGGTCGCGTGCCGCGTCATCCACCGCAACAGCGGTCGCTTCAGGGCCGCCTTCCAGGCCGACCGTCGGTTCTTCAGGTGCGACTCGCTCATCACGAAGAAGGGGATGTCGTGTCGTCGGGCCTGCCACATCGCCGCCAACAGCGTGGGGTGGTTGTAACCGCCGAGGATCACGGCGTCGCATTGAGCGGGGCGGACCAGGCGTGCGACCTCCGGGTTCCAGTAGCACACTTCGGTCGGACCGCGCCAGGCGAAAAAGTTGTAGCCCGGCAACTCCCGATAGGAGAAATCCCGGGGCCAATTCACACGCCATGGGCGGTCGCGACTGTCCTTGGCCAAGTAACAGACCAAGAGGTCGATTCCCGGTTGCTGGGCCACGCGGCCCCAAAAGGGGTCGCGGTAGGGCGTCGGCGCGGGAGTCAGGACGAGAACACGCGGCATTGAGATATTACACGCTATGCGTCGGAGTGGAACGTCTCACCTTGATTCGCCGAGGACTTCATCCACCTCTCGCCACATCCGTTGAATTTCCCGTCGCAGCTTTTGATTGTGTTCGTTCAAGGTGTTCTGCAAAGCGCACCGAGATTCGGCGTTACCCAGGGATTCCATCCACGAACGGACGCCGTCCAAGTCATCCACTTCCGCGGTGGCGTCCGGGCACCCGTAGTCACGCATCAATTGCCCGTACTTGTGGCTCCAACCGACGGCCAAAGCCGGTACATTTTGAGACAGAGCCCCCACCAGGGCGTGGAACCGGGAGCTGATCACCGCGTAGGCCGTTCCCAGAATCCCTTTGAGTCGCAGTGGACAACTTTCCTCCACCACATCGATTTCGAAGGCGCAGGCGTTTCGAATTGGTTCGACCAACGCCCGGTCTTCGGGTGTATGGATGAGGAGACTGGCGTTGAGGTCGTGGTTGATGACGCCTTTGATTGCTTCCGCGAGAAATGGAATATACCGTTCGGCCAGGCTGCGATCGGTTTTATCGAGCATCCGCATATTGGGCACGACAAACACCGTGCCGTTCCTTGGCTGAAATCCTTCTGGCAAAATGCCCTGCACAAGCGGCGTGAAATCGGGGGCCATCTTGATATTGGCCCGCTCCCCCACGACATCCACCAGATGGCGGTACGACTCTTCTTCCCGGGCAAAAACCAGATCGCAGTTCTCGATCAACTCCCGGCAGGCCGTTCGAATAGCGGGCGTTGTGAAGGGTCCAAAGGCCTGCGGGAGAAGGATGATCTTCTTCCCTTGTCTTTTCCATCGTCGGCAATTTCGGGCCATCTGCTGGGTAGGACGAGGACCGTGCTGGTCGCCGAAGGCAAAACCGGAGGCATCGATGACGGCGGTGATGTCTTCTTCGGCAGCCAGGCCGTATTTTTTGCGGAACGAGCGATGGGCCAGCGAGGCAACCAGCTTGGATCGACCGAAGCGTTTTTCCGATAGGAGCGTCCACAGGCCGTACTTTGCCCGATCACGAAACGGCCCAAACTGGCCTAGGACGACGAACTCGGGTGGGTTGGGCTTTGCTCGAAAGTGCTGAAGCACGGCTACGGCCATCAGTTCGGCCCCTTTGTTATGCGTTCCCGTACCGTGGAGGAGGATCATTCCTGCTCGAAGTTGTACGTCCGGAGGAGTTTGAGCGGTTTTTTGACGGACCTGGGGACCATACCTTCAGGGTCGGGCCAGCCCAGGGCAATGAGCATCACGGGACGCTCGTCGGGTTCCAGTTTTAAAAGCTCAGCCATCTTTTTTTCGCGTTCGGGAATATCCGGCCAGTTAATACAACACGAACTTAAACCGAGCGTTTCCAGGGCCAGAATAAAACTCATGGCCGCCAGGGCGGAGTCGATGTAGATCAGGTGACGGTCGCGAGCGTCGAAGAAATTCCTCAACTGGCCGACAATGACCACAATTACCGGGATCTGATGTTCATAACCGATGACGCCGTACGGGATCGATGCCGCTCGCTGAACCAGTTCGGGATCGTCAAGAATGTGGAACACAAAGGGTTGTCGGTTGCAAGCACTGGGGGATTGTGCGGCAATTTCCATGGCCTTGTCGATGAGTCCCCGCGGCACCGGCTTGGGCAAAAACCATCGCACGGATCGCCGTCTCTCGGCGAGTGCCGCCAACGCCTCGTAAGACACAGGCGGCGGATCGGATAGGTCTCGCCGGTACGGAATAAGAGGCCGGTCGCAAACGCGGCGCGGCGGCGGCAGACGGCGAAACCGCTCGCGCAGGGAATCGATCTTTGGGTGATTGCCAGTGACCGCGAAATACTCTGCAAGCACATCGTAAGTCCACTGCAATTGCTCCGCGGGAAGGCCGCCTTTACCGTTTTGGGCTGCTTTTAGGGCCGCTTCGTAGGCTTCGACCGTTTCCTCAATATAATCCAGAGCAAACACATCCCGCCTCGGCCGCATAATGAGGCCTTTTTCCAACCGGTGGGTGTTGCGACGGAGGAGAACAAACTGGGGAGTACCTATCGTCGCTTTATAAGCGGTGATGCCATGCGCCGTTGCACGCTTTTCTCTGGCCAAAAGACGGAGGTGTTCTGCCCTTTTTAGTAAAATTTGCTTGATCCCAGGCAAAGCGCGACGTAATATGCCGAGAATCCTCATGACACTGTCGCAAGATCATATCCGGAGAAATATCGCTCAATTACTTTGGTACGCCAGCGCGGAGACAAAAGTGAAAATGCTTGAACCACATGCTTTCGCGAAGCCACACCCACACAGAGCGCCTTCACCCACGCCCTAAGAAAAGCTTGCCTCATGCCTGAGAGGAAATAATAGTCAAGTTCGAGCGGTAACAGGCGTGCTTCAAGCCTTGTTCGGACATCGCGCGGGACAGCGTATTGTCGTCCCACTTCCCGTTGAAGACGATGAGATCCGTAGACTTTTCTTTTAAGTCGCTCAAGACTTTTTGCACGTGAGCGGCTATTAGGGCGCACGGTTAGCTCAACTGTCTCTGCATCTAAGTATAAACATTTGCCTCGTGCAGCGGTATGGAGCAGCAATTCAAGGTTTTGCGCGTGATATTCTGGGGTAAATTGTTTATTCGGAAGATAATCCAGGCAGTGCCGTCGATAGCAATAAGCGCCCGCAGGAATGAACATACCACATATGAGCAAGTTGTGGAGCAGCTTACTTGGGTCCTTTAACCGGGGACTGAGTTTCGGACTAGGCAATGGTTGGAAGTTCTCATCACACCTTCTGTGCTCAGAGTAGACCAAATCAACGGTGGGATTGTCCTCAAAAACCTTCACAAAAGCGTGCACTGCCCCTGGCAACAGCATATCATCGGCATCCAGGGGAAGGATAAGATCACCCGTGGCAAATTGCAAGCCGTGGTTCATCGCGACGTGAGGTCCCTGATTTTCTTGACGAAGCGTTACAAGGAGAGACGCCGCGAGGTTGAGGCGTGTCAACCAGGACTGAATAAACTGCAAACTAGCATCTGTGGACCCATCGTCGACAAAGATAATTTGCAGGCGTGTGTAATCTTGGAGCACAAGCCCCTGTAAATAGCGTTCAAGATACCTGCGTGCGTTGAACCCTGCAGTCAAGATAGTTACAAGGGACGAGGGCATTTTACGAGTCCGGTCGTATTCTAGCGCCCAGTTAATCGCCCTATTATCACACCATGCGGTACAAAATACAGTCTAGCGCTGCGAATCAATCCTCGCCTGCGCCAGTCATAGACACACTGCCTCTCGTGGCGTCGAAACGCATCATCCAAAACAAAGATGCCGCCACGTCGAAGGGCATGGCTCAGCGAGGGAAGTGTTAGCATGCGGCCTTCCCCAAACGTACGGGGAGGGCCGTCGATCAGTACCATATCTATCCGGCTTTTGCCTATTGACTCTAAAAATATGGGTATATCGGTGGGGTATTTGAGGATGATTGCGTAGTTTTGCAATCGAAACGTCTCTAACAAAGACCGCGTTTCTTCGGCATATTGCTCGCTGTGTTCGAAGGCTACAACGGTAACGGGGGCCTGGGCTGATCGAGCATAATTTGCAAACAGGACTGTGCTCAGGCCGGATCCGAATTCGACAAGGGTTTTTGGCTTGTATTTCCGACACAACTCCCAAAGTAGGGCTAATGTCTCACGGGCTAGGCTATAAGGGCTTTCCATGTTGAGGAGGGCGTTTATTTGTGAATCAAAAAAAACGTCTTTGCGCGGCAGCGACGCGCGCACCCTCTCAAAAAAGCGATTAATGACAGATTCGCCTAACAGTCTGGTGGCCAAACTCAGCGTGGTCAAGCTAACGCTGACACTAACCCCCCTCCGCATGAGCGTACAGACAGCGCGGTGTAAGTGTCTGCTAATTCGTTCAACCGTTAGTGCATTCATCAGGTCGACGTGCTATTTATCCTGATGACCATACTCTTGCATCGATCCATCAAGGCGCATAGCCAAGGCGCTTCGCAGTATCGCCACACAAGTCCCATAGGAGCGACCGCTGGTGGCGAGCTAACTCATCCAACGCCGAGCCAGGATATTTGGACGCGTTATGCTTAATGGAAAGGACGGCTGAACATCGGTCGAGCATGTGCGGTTCTAAATTTAGTCCTAAGAAAGCCCATAGTGACTGGATTTGGTCATCGGAATTTGAAATAAGGTCCTCGAGACGAACCAAAGTGTATTGGGATTCGGGGATAGTCTGTGCAAATCGGAGCACAAACGAGTTTATCTCCGACCATAGCCAGCATGCTTTTTCGAATGCACTCATTTGCGACCACTGCTCGATGGTTATCTCCAGCCTGGAATGTGAATCGGATTTGGTACGTTGTGAGTCCACGAGTAATGTTCGGGGCCGGATGCGATATCGGTCTAGGCTAGCTCCCTGATACCATCCACGGGCTAGACCTGACGCAACTACGTCAGCAGGGTGGCGAACTAAGTGGATAAACTTAGTGCGCGGAATGGCACTGCGAATAGCGGGGGCGAAAAACGTTAACCAGTTCGACGTCTCGGCATAAATGCGGCGCTTCAAACATGCGCTGCTTACCAGTTTCCATCGCGCTCGATAAAGTATTCTAGCAAAGCGCGCAATTGGAGCGCATTCATGCGTGTATGCGTCTAGTGCCTCAGCGTATAGGTGGGGCCGCGGTTCATGGTACGCCGCTATGCGACTGTCGACCGCTAGCAGTTTTGTGAGTGTTAAAGTTCCACATCGACCCGTGGAAAGTACGAACACAGCTTCTGTCTTTCTGAAAACAAAGGGCGAAATACAACGGAGCAGAGCATTTTTTAGCGGCCGGGAATTCATATCATACATAGCTGTGAACTGGCAGCAAATGTATATCGGCAGTGCTGGTGCTGGCGGCGAGGACACAAGGTCACTTAGCCCTTCAGGGAGAATTGAGCAAGCTCCCACCGAGATTTTGGAATGTACAGGGCCTTTTCGTAATTTACACGATGAAGGTGTCCCATTTCTGGCGAATCTGCAACTTCGAGCGGAACGTTCGTTACTTGATCAAGTGACCTTCCTTGGCTGGAGAGGTATACAGACAACCTGTAATGTCCGGGAGCGAGGCGGAGTTGTTCAAGGGTTAGGCGTAAGACTGATCCGGGTTTAATTTCCAGACCTCGGGGCGAACTGTAGAGGGTAGTCCAGGTCACCACCCTTTGCCCAAGCAGTGTCAAAATGCGGAGGCTGAAGTGCGCGTGATTGATCGTTTCTGTTGGTTCTAGTTCTAGCTCAATGTGCAAGTCGTTTCCGAACCGGTGCACAGCCGTAGAGCGATCATTTGCGTCCACGAAACGCAGCTTCTTGATTACCGGCTTCAGGTGACTAGGGCGATGCGCGTGGGAAAGATCGAACTCGCCTTGAGAAGGATAGCTGCTATCAAGGTGATTCTGAACCGCTAGATCCGTAGAACCGTCAAACGCCACACATCCGCCTCGCAGAAGTATTCCCCTTTGACACAGCGCTTCCACGGCCGCCATGTTGTGGCTGACAAAGAGGACGGTGCGGCCGGAGCGGGAGACTTCGTTCATCTTGCCCAGGCACCGCTTCTGAAACTCGGCGTCGCCGACGGCCAGCACTTCGTCGATGATGAGGATTTCCGGATCGAGGTGGGCGGCCACGGCAAAGGCCAACCGCACCTGCATGCCGCTCGAATATCGCTTGACGGGCGTATCGATGAACTTTTCCACGCCCGCGAATGAGACGATGTCGTCGAATTTGCGGCGGATCTCGGCCCGGGACATGCCTAAAATCGCCCCGTTGAGGTAGACGTTTTCGCGACCGGTCAGTTCGGGGTGAAAGCCGGTGCCCACTTCCAGCAAGCTGCCCACCCGCCCGCGGATTTCGGCGTATCCGCCCGTCGGTTCGGTGATGCGGCTGAGGATTTTGAGGAGCGTGCTCTTGCCGGCGCCGTTGGGGCCGATAATGCCCAAGACCTCGCCGTGCTTGACCTCGAAGGTGACATCCTTGAGCGCCCAAATCTGGCGGTCGGTATCGACCTTTTCCTCGACGGTGGCACCGTTCGCCTTCCCGCTGATGATACGCCGAATCGGGGAGACGACGGCGTCCTGGAGGGTTTCGCGAAAGGTTTTGAAGCCGATGCGTTCGCCGAGAAAGAACTTCTTGCTGAGGTTTTCGGCACGAATGGCAATGTCGGACATGGGTTCTTATCGGGTGGGGCGCGGTTCAGACCGGCGTTGTCGGCGATGGAGGACGACGGCTTACCACTGGAGTATTCAATACAATCGGTCGGCCGAGGCACCCTTCGGGCCCGTGGGGTCCGGCCCCGATCGGCCGACCCTTTCGGGCTATCAAGCGAATGGCATTTCCATTACCCTAGCTTGCCGGGGGTTCACAGGGAAAGCCCGGCCCGACCGTTTTCGCCGGTTCGGCCCCGGCTTGCTTCCGGATGCGCCGTGGGCACCGATGGTACCGCGGGAAGCCCGATCCTTCGGAGTCGTTGCCGTAAGCCGGACGACCAAGCAAGGCGATCAAATCAAGTCGGCAACGAGGCGTTCCATCCGCCGGAAGTAGAACATGCCTCCCAGCAAGATCAGTGCCGTGGCGGCCGCGGAAAGCGCAAGCATGGGACCGGGACCGTGCGAGGTGCCGAGCAAGGCCCAGCGAAAGCCCTCGATGACCCCGGCCATGGGGTTCAGCGAATATAAGGTAAACGCCCAGGGGGGAAGCTTCCCCTGGATGGACTCGACGCTATACACGACGGGACTGACGAACATCCCGACCTGGACCACGAAGGGAATGACGTACTTGAAATCGCGGTAAAGGGCGTTCAAGGCGGAGAGCCACAAGCCCACCGCAAGCGAAGCCATCACGGCCAGGAGCATGAATAGCGGCAGCGTGAGGACGGCCCAACCGGGATAGATGCCGTAATAGGCCATCAGCCCCAGCAGCGCGACCAGCGACACGCTGAAATCGACGAGCGTGGAGAGGACGGCCGAGGCGGGAAGAATCAATCGCGGAAAATAAATCTTGGTGATCATGGCGCGATACTGCACCAAGATGTTGCCCGACTGATTGAGCGATTGGGCGAACAGCGTCCACGGCAGCATGGCGCAGAAGGTGGAAACGGGATAAGGGATGCCTTCGGGCGTCGGCTCGTTGCCTTTGCCCATCAACAAGGCAAAAAGCACGCTGAAAATTCCCGTGGTCATGAGGGGCTGCAAAACGGCCCAAGCCGCGCCCAAGATGGTTTGCTTATAGCGGATGCTGATCTCGCGCCAGGCGAATGTGAACATCAGCTCGCGGTAGCGCCACACCTCTCGGAGGTCGAGGGATCGCCACCCACCGGTGGGGATAATGCGAGTGATGGGCACGTCGTCGGGCAAGGGCGGCGGGGGGGTCGGGCGAGCGTCCTCCGCCTCGCGCTCAGGCTCCGCGTCGAGGATATCTTCGGCGACGCCCTCCGCCGGGACGCCAACGGCCTCGGTTGCGTCCGCCGCGGTTGGGGCGGACACTTCCGCCGGCGAGGCCGTTTCGGTTTCGGTATCGGGCACGTGTTTCATCGGTGACAATTCGCTCGCGTGTTTCCTTGCAGACGCCGATTTCACCAATCTTGGGCCATCACCGCCAAGCGGCTCAGTACTTCCTTGGCGAAATCGAGCGCCTGATCTTCGACCATGGTCCCCGAAGCCGGGCAGTGCAGCATCACTTTCAACAGGGCCGGTCGGGACGACTCTCCGCGGTACTTCCAGAAGAAGGTCCGAACCACGTCACGATCGGCGGCGAAAGAACCGCCCAATTGATAACAATATAGCACGGTGGCGCGGTTCGAGCCGTCCTCGCGCTCCAAATTGAGAATGCGAATGCTGCCTTTTTCGCCGGAATTCAGGGTCAACGGCCGATCGACGGTGCTTCGGACCCGCCAGCCCGTTCCCCCATAACACAACTCGGGCGGGTGTGGCAGCTTGAACTCGGGCTGGGTGAAAACGGCGATATGGAGGGCGATGTTTCCGCCCCCCGAAGTGAGGTAGAGGCGATCGAGCGTAATGGTGGTCCCCAACGTTTGAAAGATGGCGGGATCCAACTCCTGATCGACACCCCGCCACGCGCCAATTTCTTCCGGCAATGCGGCAAGTTTCGATTTTTCAGGGATGCGGACGGTGGAAGGTATGGAGCGTGATGCGGCCCAACGTGCTCCGAGGGCCACGCACGACATCAAGACCACGGCGAGCACGCAGCGGAATACGAAGCCGCGGGTTGAAAACTGTCCCGCGGTCGGCGCGCCGCCCTTCGTTGAGGGAACCGGCGAGGATTGCGGGGCATTCACGGGCGTTCGTTTTTTCGTCACGTCGTTTTTCCGATTCACGATGGCGGCCTGTGTCAAAGTCTAACTTTGAGTCGTCCGTTGCTCCGGGAGACGCGAACTCGGGGCGGACTTCACACGGGTATCAATTGGAGGGACAGTGCGAACTACGGCGGCAGGCTTCACCTTGGGACGGGGACTCTTTTCGGCGGTCGCACCGATTTTCGTTCCGGCAAGTGCGGGCGCGGAGCGGTACTTCCTGCCGATTCTTGCCGGGCATCGCCGTCGGAGGTCGCCGAATACCCTAGCTCCGCTATGTGGCGTTCGAGGTGGCCGACCTGATCGCAAACGACTTGCATCAGATCCTGCATGGGCTTGCCATTCCGCCAGACACGGAATTTGGTTTGGCCGATGGGTCGTTGCTCCGCCATCACGGGGATGGTCAGCTCGACGATCGGAAGCTCCAGGTTTTCGGAAGATGCGTCCCACATGGCGTGGAATCGCTCACCGCATCGAACATGGTGAAACTCGACCACGATGGAACGAATGACCGCCGGTTCCGCCATGCCGCACATTTGCCGGAAAATGTCGCCCCAGGGTTTGGCGCCCTCTTGCAGGAACACCACGATCTCGTTGTTCGGGTCAGCGGCGGGAGTCGGTCGTAATAGACGCTTGGCAAGCCGCTTACACTTACGCCAGAGCAAACCCAACTCGCTGCGTCCGAACCAACCACCGGCGACCAGGCCGACGAGCACGGCGGCGATAGTGACCAGCGCGATGACGTCGTTGCCCAATGCGACGCTCGCCAACGCGGCCAGGCACGTCACGGCGGAGAGCAAAGCCACGCAAATCAAGACGTAAACATTGTTCGAGAACCGCTGCATTAACCGGTGGTGGAGGTGGCTGCGGTCCGGGGAATAGATGCTGCGACCCGTCAACTTGCGACGGAGAATCGCCAACGCGGTATCGAAAAGGGGCAACGTCCACAAAGCGAGCGGGGCCGAGATGAGCAGCGTCGCAGGCCCCTTCAGCGAGGCTCGCATCACCATAGCGCCCAGCATCAGGCCGATCAGCATGCTGCCGGCATCCCCCAAGAAGATTTTGGCGGGCGGGAAATTGTAGGGCAAAAAGCCCAACAAAGCCGCGGTGAAGACTAGAGCCACGAACGCCACGCCGAGGTGGCCCGTCAGACAGGCCAAAACTGCCACGGCAGCACTGCACACGATGCCGATCGTGGCGGCCATTCCGTCCAGACCGTCTAGTAGATTGATTGCGTTGATCGTACCGACAAACCAAAGCAAAGTGATGGGAAATGCGGCATAAGCGAGGTCCCAGGTATCACCGAAAACGCTGATCCGCGAGATCTGAAAGCCGCCGAAGTACATCAGGGCGGCGACGGCGATTTGTCCTAGCAATTTCCATCGCCCCCGCATGCCGAAGCGATCGTCGTACAGTCCCAGGGCGGTGATGCCGGTGCTCCCGACGAAGACGACGAGCAAGTCGAACCAGTCCTTGCGGACATGGAAGCCCCACGGATTGGCGACAAGGAACGTGCCGCCCAGTACCAGCCCACAGGCCGCCCAAATCGCCAGCCCGCCGCCGACGGGCGTAGGCCGTGCATGGAGTTTCCGCGTTTGATCGGGGCGGTCCACCAAGCCCCAGCGATCGCCCCAACGGACCATGGCGCCCGTCAACGCACAACTAATTAGGCAGGCGAGCGCAGCGCTAACCGCGGAGAAGAGTATCATGGGTGCACCGTCCTCGGATGCCGAAGTGCTACGGATGCGAACGAACGCATATCAGTTTTGAGAATCCGCCTCGGCCGCCGTCGCGGCGTATCGCGGATCGTCGTAGTAAACGTCTTCCGCCGCGCCCGTGACCACGGCGCCGAGCAGGCGGACGTTAAAGGCGTCCAGGACCTTCCGCGCGGCAGTGACCTTCGGCAGGCGACTGGTGTCGCGGAGCACGGAGAGGATGACGCCGTCCACGGCGGTACTGATGAATCGCGTGTCCGCCACGGGGAGGAGGGGGCTGCCGTCCACGATGACGAAATCGAACTTGTCCCGCAACTTACGGAACAGGCTGCCGACGGCGCCGTTGGCGAGGACGGCCATGCCGAAGCGCGACCATGTTCCCGCCGCGATGAGTGAAAGGTTCTCGAGGTGGGTCGCCTGGATCGTCTCTTCCAGGGTGACCTCGGCACGCAACACCTCGCTGACGCCCGGACTTCGGTCCACGCCGAAGACCGCGTCCAGGGACGGACGTCGCAGATCGAAATCGACCAGTACGACGTTTTGGCCCATCTCCGCGAGCGTTGCCGCAAGCTGGGAAGAAAGCGTCGTCTTGCCCTCGCCTCCCACGGCGCTGGTTACCAGGATCACCCTCGACTTATCGCCGCCGGGACTGCGGATCAACCGCGCGGCAATTTGTCGCACCGCTTCAGAAAAAACCGCCCGCCAGTGTCGGTGTCGCTTGCTATCGGACGACAAGGCTCGGGTCGCCCGTCTGGGTAACAACGGCACCGTTCCCAGGACATCCACGCCGGCGTCCTGCGCCACCTCGGCGGAAGTGTTCACGGTCTTCCGACGGGTATCCCACCAGAGGATGGCGAAACCCGGCAGGCAAAAACCGCCGAGACCGCCCAGGACCGACAATTGCAGGCGACGATCTTGATCGCTGATTCGGGGAGCCTCGGCCCGCTGAACGAGCGTGATCCGGGGCTTCGATCGCAGTTCGATGCGGAGCTTGTTCCGCTCTTCGGCGATGGTCGCCAAGGTTTTTCGCGCCAGGTCGACCTCGGCACGCAGAAACTCCACTTCGATCGAGCCCTTGCCGAAGGTCTCGGCCGTCTTTCGCACCTCCTCGACCTCTTGCTGCAACTGCGATTGCTGCTGTTCGAGGATCGCTAGCTCGAATTTCAAGCTTTCTAGATCCTCATCCAGCGTCGCCAACCGTTTTTTCTCCAACTCTTGCTTCAGTTCTTCCCGTCGAGCCTGAATCTTGGCGTCGATCTCGGCCAACTCCCGGGAGTAGCGACCTTCGTATCGATTCGCGAATTCCGGCCGAACGGTCTCCCGCATCTGGGCCGTCAAGGCCTTCAATTCCGCTTGGCGCATCTGCAACTGAACCATGACGGGATCCACACGACCGGCGGCATCGATTTCCGATTCGGAGATTTGAATTTGCGCGGCCTTGTCCCGGATGGCGTTCTTCAGCGCGATTTCCCCTTGCGTCCGCATGATTTTCAGACTCACGCCGACCAATTCGCTGCGATAAGTCGAAAACTGCTGCAAGGTGATCTGTTGCTTGA
Source organism: Thermopirellula anaerolimosa (assembly GCF_054657335.1). Classification (NCBI taxonomy): domain Bacteria; kingdom Pseudomonadati; phylum Planctomycetota; class Planctomycetia; order Pirellulales; family Thermoguttaceae; genus Thermopirellula; species Thermopirellula anaerolimosa. The sequence continues at coordinate 76,699 of NZ_BAAHYX010000007.1, read as the reverse complement.
GGGTCAACGCCTGGGAATCGCCGGTCTCCAGTTGCGCACTGAGTTGCTTGAGGTCGTTTTGCAGTTTGCGAACCTCGCTCTCTTTTTCGACGTACAGTTGGTCGAGTTCTCCTAAGCGATTGCGGCGCTCGTTTTGTTCGACCTCGACGACTTCCTCCATATAGGCGTCAACGATGGCGTTCACCAGTGCCGCCGCTTCATCACCTTTTTCGGTGGCTATGCTGACCTGCATCAGTTCGGCGTTGCCGGGGTAACGAACCGACAGGCGTTCACTGACCCACTGCACGGGGTCAGGTTCGTTCTGGATGCTTGCCAGCCTTGCGACTTCCGGGCGACGGAGGGCCGAGACGAGAACAAAACGACTGCGAAGATACTCAAGCTGCGTGCTCTTGTAGATGTCGAAGTTGCGCGAGTCCCCCGAGGACTGAAAGAGCACGGCTTGATTCGCCGCGGACACTCGGATCAAGGCCGTCGCACTGTACCGGGGAACCACGAGAAACCAGGCCGCGCCAGCGCAGACTGCCGCGGTTACCAAGCCGAGGAAGATGACCGCCGGCCACCTCCGCCGAAAGGCGTGCAGATAGGCGCCGATTCCGCCGCCTTGAGCATGTTGCTGCTCCGGCGATTGCCATTCGGCGTCGATATAGAACGGGGGACGCGAGTTCAGCACCGCAACCGACCCTGTTCCGGCAGGTACGGCCGCCGTGCTGCCCGCTGACACGTTACTTTCGCTCATGCCTTTTCTCTGTTCGAAAAACCCAGTTGCCGCGTCGAAGTCGTGCCAACGTCCATTTTCAGCCCGTGAAGCTCACTCCGTCAAGCATTTTCCAAGAATTCGCGAGTGATTGATCGCGAGAGATGTAACCTACGCAAATGGCATTCCACATACTCGCGATCTCGAAACGGAGTCGAAAGGCGGTCCTAGGCCGATCCGCCGGCCAGCGTTGGTTTCCTTTTTTCACCTTGTTGCTTGGGACGTTCCATTGGGACAACAACCGGCGCCGTCTCCGACTGCTGCACCAGAATCCGATCCAGCAGATATAGCTCAATCCATACCAAGACCACGGCGGCGGGCATCATCAGCCAACCGGCCAAATCGTGCTGCATGTTTGTGCCCACTAAGTTCAGTTCGTGCAGCACCCCGGTCACCGTGATCCGGATGATGTTCGCGGCGAGGGCGTTCAGCGGAGCGCTCACCACGACCAAAATGCGATCCAAGAGGGGACGCCGCATGATGAAGGCTGCCGCAACGCATACCGCTACGAAAAGGCTCATCATTTTCAGGCCGCTGCATGCCTGGACCACTTCCAATTGCCCGTCACGTAGGGCAATTACGTTACCTTCCGCCATAGCCGAAACCCCCAGCGTTTGGAGCAGGAAGGTCGAAGCGATCGTAGCCGCGCGTTGGAGCGGATGACTCAGCAAGGTGGATACAAACCCCGGTAAGGGCAGCATGAAGATCAGGAACAAGGCGCTTGGCCAGGCCCAGCGAAAGGCCCCCCAGCCTCCCAGGAGCAAAATCAAACCGAAAACGCAGGGCACGATGGCGGCGGGATCTAAGATTCTGGCAAACAGAATCAACGAGGCTGCACGTATGACTCCGGCGAGGATGAGGCAGGCGATTCCCATCGCGACGGCGGACCAGGTGGGCGAAAAACGAACCTCTCGCAACATCCCTCGGCGCTGCCAAAGCAGGTAACCGGATACCACGGGCACGAGGAACCCGTGCGTATAATCGGGATCCCCCGCCCAACGCTGGAGCAAAACGCCCCAGGCGTCCCAAAAAAGCGCGATGAAGACGCCGATCACGACCACGAGTGCCGCGAGGATAACCCATCGATGAGTATTAAACCGCGGGATACCGGGAGAGTCCGTCGCAACCTCGTTCACAGTATTACGCTCCTAGTCCACCGTTGAACTATTTCCAACTCGGCTTTCCGCAGGGCAGACCGTGCAATTCCAGGCGTGATGGCTACCCGTCGGCTGAAGTCGGCCCAATTCTGCACTCCGTCCCCGTGGGGTACGGCACCGGATTGCTCCGCCACCGACCGAGCATTCCAAGCATTCTAGCAACGGGCCTGGACGCCAAGTGTCCAACCAGCAGGCCGGGCCCGTGCCTTATCGCCATCCAATGACGGTGAGCGAGGTCGCCGCCCCGACCTTCCGCTACAGGGAGCCACCAGTGCTTATGAGCGAGAGCTAGTAGCAAATTCGATTCCGCTGATGTCTTCCCTGAGAGACTTAACGCATTGGTTTTCCGGTCGAACCAAGCGATTGATGGCGAGAATTTTGTTTGATCGAAGACATCACGATTGTCTAAGAGGGTTCGTCCGTCGCGAAGATTGTTCATGGATTCCGCCCCTTGCCTCTGCGATCTATACCTCCCTGCGTCTGGCGACTGAAGGAAACACCTGGATCCTCGCCCCGTAAGCCCATTACGGTTTCGAATATAGTCAGGCCTCTTGCCTAACGCTATCACCAGTTCGAGGGGATTTGCGAAATCAACGAAGGATTGAGCCGCGGACAAAGTTTTTCCGATTTAGTGCGATCAAATTAGCTAAAACCCCTCAAGCGGGCTATTGTATGCGTTAACAGCCAGACTACAATTCGCAAGGTTGCAGTGTAATCTACCCATCTTCCGGAGTTATCAGCCATGTCTCTCGCTGGCCGCGCGTCACAGGTCGTTTTCGCGTCACTCGTGATCTCGCTTTGCTGGGCAGGGCGCGGCGCTCAAGCCGAACCGCTGCTCCAACTATATTTGGAGGGCGGCGTGTACGATAGCTCCACGGAGAGCTGGTACATCGCCCCGCCAGGGTCTTCGGCAGGTGAGCCTTTCCGTTTGTGGGTGATAGGCAATACCTATCAGGCGGGGATTATCCATGATGTCCGCCTTTCGATGGCCTATGCCGCAGAGCACCGTACCGCCGATCGGGATCTGACTGTGACCTTGTCGCCCATGACGGCAAATCTCATTTCGGATCCGTCCCTGCCGACGGCGCCGACATTCGTTCAATTTGGAGCGGCGGGGACGGTCCCCTTGTTGGGGGATGGTTCGCCACTGCCGGCCCACGGTATCTTCGGCGCCAACACGGTATGGCAGGAATGGTTGCTGGGTGACTTTCAATTACGAGACTCGCCGCTCGGCGACTTCGTGGAGACTTTTCCGACAAGCTGGAAGGCAAATGCCGCCCAAGTGAATGTTTATGACATCGCTGTTCAATTCTCAAACGGCGACTCGGCGCACGGAGTGCAAGTGCATTTCGACGTGTACAACCACGTTGAGGGCGCCAATCATGTGAAGTACAAATTCGCCCCCTTTTCGCACGATGCCGATGGTACGGTTGACGTTGTTCCGGCCCCCCCGGCTCTCGTGGGTCTCATCGGATTAGGCGCCTTCCTGCCTTTCGGAGCCCGGCGATTTCTGCGGGCTCCGAAAAGCTGAGGCTTGACGGCCGGAATGATCCGGCGGCGAGACGCTTACTTCGCCAGCACTTGCCTGGCGCGTTCCACCACGTCTTCGCCGAGATTGCTCTCGATGACTCGATTGAGGGCTGCGGTGATCGCGGCTCGAGCATCGGCAGGCAGTTTATCCGCAATCGCCACGGCGGCCGTGCCTGCGTCCTTCTTCACCTCCGGGTCGCGAACCAAGCTTGTCGCAAGTTCCAGCCCTGCCACGGTCGGGTATCGGACGAGCACTTCGAGAACGAGCTTCTTTTCGTCCGCCCGGGTCGCAACGCTCAGCGCATCACGGCACATCGCGATTCTCTGTTCAAGCGGAACCTCCAATTGCCGGGCAATCCGGATGTAGCCTCTTAAGGCCCGAACGCGGTAACGGGCGCCGCCGTTTTTTGCAAGATCGAGCAAAACGGGCGCCGCGTCCGCGGACATCCATTCACCCAAAACCCGGCTTACGGCGTCTTGCACCGAATCGTCGCCCGTCAAACCCAGATCCCGAAGGGCTTGGAGTGACTTCGCGCCGGGCACCGTGCTTAGCAGTTCGGCCAAACGGGGTCGCAGCGCAGGCGGTGCGCGTCGAATCGCTGCCATCAGCTTTTCCGCCGTGCCGTCTCTCGCCTCCATCCGACTGCACGCCGTGACCAATGCCTGGAGGGCCGCATCGACCTCCTCCGGGGAAGTGCCCCGCACCCCAATATCCAACAGCGTATCGAGGTTCGCGTAATCCACGATCATCCCCAAAGCGCGGATGGCCGCCAGTCGGACTTTGGCATCGGATTGCTTCAGTTCATTCAGCACTTGGGGCAGCGCCGCCGTTACCGTCCGTCGTCCGATCGCATCCAAAACGATCACGCGATCCGAGCCTGTCGCGGCTTCGAGTGCCTCGATCAGAGCGGAGTCGGTGTTCTTATCTTGGATGGCGGAAATGCTTTCCAGTGCCGTTTCGCCCAGGCCGCCGCTCTGAGCAGCTCGCAGCAAAGTCGGGACCGCCGAGGCATCACCGATTTGGCCCAGGATACGAACCGCGGCCGCTCGAACATCCCAACTCCCCGTCGCGGCGGCTTCACGAATCGCCTTGACGGCGACCGAGCCGCCGATATCGCCCAGGGCTTCCACCAACGCCGCTGCGCGGATATCCTGCGGCGGCAGCGGGGCGCCGATTTGGAGTCCCTCACCCTCTCGCAGCGTAAGCTCTTTCCTCTCTCCGCCCAACTCGTAGGTCAAACGTAATTCCTTGACGACGCCGGGGGCCGGGTCTCCAGCCAATCCGTTCGAGGCTTGAACGAACAGAGAACCGCCGCGAATCATCCCGGTCAGGGCGTCCGTTACGTCCACCATTTGGTCGCCTGCTCCATAGACCGCTTTGACAACCGTCAATCGCGGGGCTTCCGTGGCCGCGATCGAATCGCGTTGCGCCAACTCCGCGGCGATCGCTTCGGCGACTTGCGGGGTTTTGATCTCTCGCGCCGTCGTGAGCGCCATCCCGAAAAGCTCGCGATCCTCCGACTTCAAGCAGGAAAGAAACAACTGAAACCCTTCGTCGTCCCCAATCAGGATCAATCCCCGAACAGCCTCCAGGCTGCGCGGACTCGGAACGTCGGCGTTGCGAACGCGTGCGTAGAGATCTTTGGCTTCGTCCTTCGCGCCGCTCAACCGGCGTTGCTCTGCGATCAGGATTATGCCCTCCGCCGCCGCATTGCGAACGGTTGGATCGGAGTGCGTCAAGGCAGGCTCCAGCGCGGTCACGGCCGAAGGCGTGCCGATCCTTCCCAAAGCCGCTGCCGCCGCCGCAGCCGCCACGGGATCGTTTCCGTTCAAATGCTTCGCCAAGACATCCACCGCTCCGGCATCGCGCCGAACGCCGATGGAATTCAGAACGCCGATCAGAATACGCCCTTGCAAACGGCCCGCTGCTTCGCGTAACACCCGATCGGCCGCCGGATCGGGAATGGCTTCCAAGGCGATTCTGGCCCAGGAGTTCAATTCAGGATCATCGAGCAGCGGTGCCAAGGCCGCTGCGGCCTGAGGTCCGCCGTAAATCGCCAGCTTCTTGCAGGCCAACGCTTTATCGGCCTTAGGCGCGTCCGATTTCACAAGCGCGATCAATTCCGCCTCTTGATTAGCGCCGGCCGATTCGGCCCGCGCTTGTCCGAAATGCGAGGCAAGGACGCACGCAAGTCCCAGCGTCGCGAAGAAATATCCACGCGCGAGAGTTTTCGCCGAGAAATTCATGGGAAGCTACTCCTGATGATATGCAATAGGGCGAACAGGAAATCGCAAGCACACACGGAAATCATAGACGCCACGGTTCTCGCAGGGCTTCGGAGCGGAGTCGGTTGGCCTGTTCATCGTCGATGAATTCACACCGTACGGGATCGAACTTGACGGTTCGACCCAAGAAAATCGCGATGTTCGCGGCGTGGCAGGTAATGTGCGAATAGCAGGCCACATCGGCCGAGGCCTTGGGTTTGCCGCGGGTCTTTACACAGTCCAAAAAGTCCCGGACGTGGAACGTCGCCGGGTAGCCGCCGATTTCGGCCACACGTCGACCGGCGAGCAATGCCGGCGAGCTAAGCGCCAGCTTGCCGCTGTCGCCCGTCTCGACCCAACCGGCGTCGCCTTCGAACCGGACCGGGCAGGAGCCTAACGGCAACCAACCGTCATTCCGAATGATTAGCTGAACCCCGTTGGCGTATCGAGCGGTCACGCGTTCGCCCTCGGGCGGGTGATACTCGACGGGCGCGGTGTGATCGGCGTCGTTCGCCCATTGGCAGAGATCCACGCAGTGGGACCCCCATTCCAGGACGCCGCCGCCCACCATGCCGCCGCCTTTCTCGAAGTTGAAACCGTCGAGCAATCGAGAGTTGAACGGTCGCCAAGCGGCGGGGCCGAGGTACATATCCCAATCAATTTGCTCCTTGGGCGGTTCAGGCTCCGGCGGCAACCAACCGCTCATACCCGTCGCCAAGCCGGCCGGGTGGGCATGCACCGCCTGAAGTTTGCCCAGCTTTCCTCGCCTTGCCAGTTCTACCGCAAACGCGAAATGGGGCAGATTGCGGCGTTGCGTACCGGCTTGAAACACCCGACCCGTTCGCCGAAAGGTCTCCGCGAGGGCCAAGCTTTGCGCGATATTCTTGGTGCACGGCTTTTCGCAATAGACGTCCTTCCCTGCCTTGGCGGCGGTGATGGCTGCCGTCGCATGCCAATTCGGTCCGGTCGCGATCAGCACGGCATCGATGTCGTTGCGATCCAGCAGTTCACGAAAATCCCGATAGACGTAGCAAGCCGTGTCGCCGTTTCTTTGATCCACCATGTTTTTTGCGGCCGCGCGTCGCGCCTCCTTGATGTCGCACACGGCAAGGCAATGGACGTCCGGTTCTTGAAGAAAGCAGGTCAAATCGTACGTGCCACGATTGCCGATGCCGATGGCTCCCAACCGAATTCGTTCGCTGGGTGCCGCGCCCTGCAATCCCAAAGCACGCCCGGGTATCCATGCCGGCAGCGCCAACAAGGCCGAAGCGCCGCATCCGTAGCGAAGCACGGTTCGTCGGGAAACGCGACTGGGGTTTTTCATGGATGAATTCTCCCAATAGAGCACTCGGATCGCAAGAAAATCGCTTGTCCTCGCATTTCGTCAAGGAGGGGCAAAGAACGCGTGCTATGTTGACACGTCTGCGTTGGCCTGTCAACCGACGGGGCGGCCCAGTTGAGCCACCTCGACGGCGCGGAGCAACCCCCGAGCCTTGTTCAAGGTTTCCCGCCATTCGTTCTCGGGAATACTGTCCGCCACGATTCCCGCTCCCGCCTGAATGTAGGCCTTTCGGCCTTTCACAACGAGCGTGCGGAGGGCGATGCAGGTGTCCATGTTGCCGCAGAAGTCGAAGTAGCCGACGGCCCCGGCATACGGCCCGCGCCGGACGGGTTCCAATTCATCGATGATCTGCATGGCTCGGACCTTGGGCGCCCCGGACACCGTGCCCGCCGGTAAACACGATTGTAAGGCATCGAAGGGAGTTTTGTCCGGCGCCAGCATTCCGCAAACATTGGAAGTAATGTGCATGACATGGCTGTAGCGTTCCACGGTCATGACGTCGCTGAGCTGAATGGAACCGAAGCGACAGACACGCCCTAAATCGTTGCGCCCCAGGTCTACGAGCATGACGTGCTCGGCACGCTCCTTGGGATCGGCCAACAATTCCTCGGCGAGGCGGCGATCCTCGTCTTCGGTCTTTCCGCGCGGTCGGGTTCCCGCCAAGGGCCGGGTAATCACCTCTCCGTTGACCACCCGGACCAGGATTTCCGGCGAACTGCCCACGAGGGTAACGCTCGGGCTGCGGACATAGAACATGAAGGGGCTGGGATTGATGACCCGCAGCGCTCGGTAGACCTCGAAGGGATGGGCCTGGAGGTCTAATTCCAGGCGTTGGCTGATCACGACCTGAAAGATGTCGCCGGCCTCGATATACCCAATGCAGCGACGGACGGCTTCCTCGAAGCCCTCTTTGGTGAAGCTGGATCGGTAGGCGATTTGGGGTTCGCGGTCGGGCGGGAGATCGAACGGCCTCAAATCGGCCGGGCCGGTGCTGAGCCGCTGAACGACTTCGTCCACCCGTGCCGACGCCTCGCGGTAGGCATCTTCCGGCGAGCGGCTCTCTTTGAGGTGGGCCATCGCCACGACGACCATGGCCTTGGTCACGTTGTCGAAGATCACCATCCGGTCATAAAAGGCGAAGGCCATATCCGGGATGTGGCGATCGTCCGGCGGGGGATTGGGTAGGTGCTCGCAATAGCGAACCACGTCGTAACCCACGTAACCCACCGCGCCCGCACAAAACGGCGGCAGTTCCGGGAGGGACGCGGTACGCACGCCTTCGATCAATTTCCGCAACTCGTCTACAGGGTTATCGGCGTTGTACTGCCGGGTTTCCAGGAGCGGAGTCCCTGATGCGGATACGCCCGAGTAGGAATTGATCGTCACGCGGTGCTCGTAGGCCTCGATCTCCAAAAAAGGATGAGTCGCCAGAAAGCTATAGCGCCCGACCCGCTCGCCGCCGGTGACGCTCTCTCCCAGGAACGCACACCGCCCGTCGTCGAGTTTGTGGAAGGCCGAGACGGGAGTCAGGGAATCGCTGACGAGACGGCGGTAAACGGGCACCATGTCGGCCTGTTTTGCCAGTTCGCGGAAACGTTCGAAGTCGGGAAGGTGACAGGATTCGCTCATCAATAGCCAACTCAAAAGTTACGTCGGTCAAACGATGATCTTTCGGGCCGCGTCATCGGGACGGGAATCCGCGGTATTCTCTCGCAATAACGCGACTCCGTCGTCCGGGCAATGCGATGTTGCTCTCAGCTTATCAGGGTGTTGCGGAAGCGTCCACCGAGCCTGATCGATGAGTCGGATGAAGGCGCGGAAACAACCTGAAGCAGCCAGGGGAAACAGGTTCACCATCGCGGACACAGGGAAGATTGTCGGTCGGGAAAAGGTAGGCGTATCATTCCGAGGATCGCCTCGCTAAATTATGTTTAGATGACCTTGTCCTACAGATCACCGCGTGGGTGGGAAAACCATGAAGTGCCAGAAATGCGAGCGTCCGGCGACGTATCATATAACGGAGTTGGCAAGCGGAACTCCGATGGAGCTTCATTTTTGCGAGGAACACGCCCGAGAGTACCTTTCGAGCGGCCAAACGCCGCCCTCGGATCAGATGACGCAGATCGCGGAACAGATGGCGGAGCATCTGGTCAAGCACATGGTGGTCGGCAAGGCCGCGGAGGAGTTGAAGCGACTCGACCAGCAGACCTGCCCCTATTGCGGAATCAGCTTTCACGATTTCCGCCATCAAGGCAGACTGGGCTGCCCTTACGATTACCAAGCATTTCGCGAACAACTGGAATCGTTGATCTTGAACATTCACGGCGAGACCCAACACAAGGGCAAGCGACCGTCCAAGGGAGTCGAGGCCGCTTCCCGGAGAACCGAGCTTATTCGGTTGCGTCGAGAAATCAAAGACGCCGTGGAGTGTGAAGAATACGAGCGGGCCTCGCAACTTCGGGACCAGATCCGGGAAATTGAAGAAGCCGGGTGAGCGGCGTTCGGACGACAATCCGTCGGATCGGTCGTTGCAAGAGCGGTGCGGAATATCCATGTTGCAGGAAGGTGGAAGCGTTGTGAAACTCGACGACTTGCTGGCACGACGCGGCGAATGGTTGCGCGGCGAGGGGCCGGAATGCGATATCGTCATGTCTTCCCGAATTCGCCTGGCGCGAAACCTCGCGGACTTTCCGTTCGTGAGGCTGGCCGGTGAAACCGAGCGCCGCCAAATCACGGAGCGGGTAGAGGCGGCCTTGGCGGACAGCCCATTTTCCGGCGAGTTGCTACCCGTGCGTGTCGATGCCCTCTCCGAACTGGATCGGCACTTCTTGGTGGAACGGCAACTGATCAGCCGCGAATTCGGCGAAGGCCGAGGGGCGCGAGTGGTCTTCATCGACCGCCAAGAACGATTCAGCATCATGGTCAACGAGGAGGATCATCTCCGCATCCAGGTGATGCGGAGCGGCTTGGACTTGGAGCCGGCCTGGAAGCTGATCAACGAATTGGACGACTACCTGGAACGGCACTTGACCTACGCCTTCGATGAGCAGTTCGGCTATCTCACGGCGTGCCCGACGAACGTGGGGACGGGCATGCGCGTCAGCGTCATGCTGCACTTGCCCGCGGTGGTCATTACGCGGCAAATGGACCAAATCTTCCGCGGTTTGGAAAAGCTGGAACTGGTGGTGCGAGGCTTGTTCGGCGAAGGATCGCAAGCCATGGGGGATTTCTATCAAGTTAGCAACCAGGTATCTCTAGGCAGAAGCGAGCAGGAACTGATTTCCAAGGTCGGCGACGTGATCCCGCGGATTATCGAATACGAACGTAAGGCGCGGGAATTCCTCATGAACGAAAGTCAGGAGAATCTGCATGACCGGGTCAGCCGCGCATACGGCATTCTGAAAACCGCCCAAACCATTTCCTCCGAAGAGACGATGCACCTTCTCTCCAGCGTGCGGATGGGAGTGCATCTAGGATTGATTGCGGGACTGGACACGCCGACGCTGAACGAGCTTTTCTTGTTGACTCAACCGGCCCACGTTCAAAAACTCGTCGGGGCGGAACTCGATAGCGCAGACCGAAATATCGAACGCGCTCGGTTCTTGCGGAAGCGGCTGAACTCGTAAGGCGTCCCCGACGCGAACGCCCGAGCGGTTCCTCGCGTCTAAGCCCGCGAATCGAACACACGTTCGGTCACACGTTCACCTCGGCTTCCGGACGCCCTTCCCGGAGATATTGGCGGCGAATCGGTTCCACGTGCTCCGCGATGAATTCATCGACCTGCTCTGGGGCGCGGCCGACGAACCGACGCGGATCGAGCTCCGCTGAGAAATCCACGGCGGAAAAGGCCGGGTCCGCTTTCAATCGCTCGATGAGGTCGTTAGGCTTGCCCTCTTGTTTCACCACCGCCGCCGCCGCGTGACTGTGACGACGGATACGCTCGTGCAATTCCTGGCGATCTCCGCCCGCCGCGACCGCCGCCATCAGAACGTTTTCCGTCGCCATGAACGGAAGTTCCTCGCTCAAGTGCCGCGCGATCACTCGCGGATAGACGACCAGGCCCGAAATGACGTTTTGGCAGAGGATCAATACCGCGTCGGCGGCCAAAAACGCCTGGGGTAATACCAACCGGCGATTTGCGCTGTCGTCCAGAGTTCGCTCCAGCCATTGCACGGCGTGCGTCGTCACCGCGTTCGACTCCAAGGACGCCAGGAATCTCGCCAAGGCACAAATCCGTTCGCATCGCATCGGGTTGCGTTTGTAAGCCATGGCCGACGAACCGACCTGCTCCTTTTCGAACGGCTCTTCGATTTCCTTGCGGTGGGCCAACAGGCGGATGTCGGTCGCCATCTTGTGCGCGCTTGCGGCCATTTGGGCCAAGACGGCCAAGATTTGCGCATCGACCTTCCGCGAGTAGGTCTGGCCGGTGAGGGCATAGGATTGGTCAAAGCCCATCTTTTGGCACACGAGAGCATTCAAGCGGCGAACCTTCTCGTGATCTCCTTGAAACAGGGCCAGGAAACCGGCCTGCGTCCCGGTCGTCCCTTGAGCGCCGCGCGCCTTGAGTTCAACCAGGCGGTGCTCCAATTCGCGTAGATCCAATACGAAATCGTATGCCCAAAGGCAGGCCCGTTTTCCGACGGTTGTGGGTTGGGCGGGTTGAAAGTGCGTGAATCCAAGGCACGGCAGGTCGCGATACTCGGCGGCGAAGCGCGCCAGTCCGTCGATGACTGCCGCCAACCGCGTGCCTAGCAGTCGCAGGGCTTCTCGCATCAGCATCAAATCGGCGTTGTCCGTGACATAACAGCTTGTGGCGCCCAGGTGAATGATTCCCTTAGCGCTGGGGCAGACGTCACCGAAAGCGTGCACGTGGGCCATTACGTCATGCCGCAAGCGGCGTTCGTACTCCGCCGCCCTCGCCCAATCGATGTCGTCCAGACCCCGCTTCATCTCTTCGATTTGGTCTTCCGTGATGGGCAGTCCTAATTCGCGCTGGGATTCCGCCAAAATCACCCAAAGTTGCCGCCAGGTGCGGATGCGGCGGCGAGGGCTGAAAATATCGCTCATCGCCTGCGATGCGTACCGGGTCAACAAGGGGTTGTCGTAAGCGTTGTCGGCAAGGGGTGCGTTCACGGTATCGATTCCTGCTGCAAGGGGTTCACGCCGAGAAAAACACCGCTCACAAAGTGCGATCGCCGTCGCGGAATTGTCGGCACCGCGTTACATGTTGGTCGGGTCATCCGCCTGATCACCGCCGATCAGATCGTCCATGGCCGCCGCGATCTCCTTGGCGTGGCTCAAGTCCAGGGCATAGATGCGGCAGATGCGATAGCTGAGGGGAATCTCTCGGTACAATTCCCGAGCATCGAGCGGGCGGATTTCGCGCGTCGCGGGATCGAAGAGGAAGTTTTGACCCGACGCCGGGGCGCGGGATCCGGGACGGTGGACATGCCGCGGCGGGTCGAATCGAAGCGGTATATCTTGCAGATTCTTCGGCAGTCGCTTTCGCACCGCCTCCTCGAAAAGCCTTTCATTGCTGAAAACGCTCGATTCCTCAGACTGTCCTCGCCGGAAAAAGATCGTCCGCTCGCAGACCATTTTCCACTGAATTCGGCGACTCAAAAAGTCTTGCCATTTCACGCCCAATTCGGCGGTTTCCGCGTCATCCGCCCGGGCCCAACGTCCGACGTCCACCAGCAACGACCAGTCCGTCAGTCTTCGGTACTCGTGCAAATGCTCCAAAGGGTTGCCGGGAAACAGTCGGGAATGACTGGCGGCAAACAAGTCTTGCAGCGTCAGGTCGATGGAGCGGACCGTGCGGTGGAAGTAGATGGAACGAAACAGTTCCGCTCGGGCTGAAATGAATCGTACCAGGGAAGGAAGCCCGCGCTCATGAATGGTAAGACCGTGCGGCGTGACGAAGCTATAATGCAGCAACCTGTCCAAATCGAATACCCGCCAACTGAACCCGGACATGTACGCGTCCCGCAGGACGAAGTCCATGTTATCGACGGTATAAATGCCGCTGAACAACCCTCGCAAAAGACGCAACCAAGTCGGCATTTGCGCGGCGTCGTTACCCCGGGGTCGGGTAATCAGAAACGTGATGTGTTCGGGATCGATCATCTCGTCCGACGGTATGACTCCGTTCGGGTTTCGGCGAACTTTTCTTAGCAGCGGTCCCAATTCACGCCGGATGATCTCAGCCCCCAGCGTCTCGTGATTGAGGCCGAATCCTGATAGATAAAACTGGTCGAAAAAATGACCGAAAGGACCGTGGCCCGTATCGTGCAAGAGTCCCGCCAAACGCATCAACGTTTCCACATAGGCCGCACTCGGAGTCCCTTGGTCGGTCCGCTTGAGCGAGTCGTACATCTGTCGCGCGCATCGACCCGCCAAATGCATAGCCCCAAGAACATGCTGGAAGCGAGTATGAACCGCCGTCGGAAAAACCAGCCAAGCCGTTTGAAGTTGGTGAATCTGCCGCAATCGCTGGACCCACGGGTGGTCGATAACCGTTTGCTCCGCGACCTCATGATCGGGAATTCCCCTCTGCGGACCAAATTCGATATACCCATGAATAGGGTCGTAACTGAGGCTCTCGTTCTCAAATCGCTGAACACTCTCGAAAACGGTTCGATCCATGTCCCCCAAAACCCTCATTTTCCGTTGCAAACTTCAGGGGTACTTTTCGGCTAAAGGTGGGTTAAAATAGCAAAGCGAGTTTGGAGACACCCTCACGTTATTGTCGGGGCTTGTAGGGCGATTGCAACCGGTGGGACATCCGCGCCCGAACATCGGTCGCGGTGATTGTTTGCACGGTCCGCCGTTTTTCGCCGAGAGTTTTGTCACCCTTTTTGAGGAGTTGAGCATGAGAGTCGGACTTGCCGTTGTGATCGGGTTGACTGTCGTAGCGGTTTCGACCATGGCCTGGGCCCAGCGTCCCCGTTCTCCTCGGGCGGTGTTCGATGTGAAGACCTTGCCCAAGAACGACGTGGAAAAGCGAATCCTCGAAGTGATTGCACGGGTCGGTCGCGACCAGCGTGCCGGAAACATGATCGTGCCGGAGGAGGACGGGCGATTGCTCCGCGCGTGGACCGAGGCCGTTGGGGCCAAGAGAGTCGTCGAAATCGGCACATCCGTGGGCTACTCCGGACTTTGGTTCTGCTTGGCGCTAAAAGGAACGGGCGGCACGCTGACGACGTTCGATATCGACGAGCGGCGATCGGCGATGGCTAAGGCCAATTTCGAAGCGGCGGGAGTGGCCGACATCGTGACCATGGTGCTCGGGGATGCCCATGAAACCGTTAAGGAACTGAAGGATCCGATTGACGTCCTTTTCCTCGACGCGGATAAGTCGGGCTACCTCGACTACCTTCAAAAACTGCTGCCGTTAGTGCGCCCCGGCGGAATCGTTATCGCCCATAACATGACCCCCAATATGGCGGATCCTCGATTCGTTGAGGCAATAACCACTAATCCGGAATTGGAAACGGTATTCCTGCACATGGACGGCAGCGGCGTCTCGGTTTCGGTAAAAAAGCATTGACAAGGTGTGCCCCGCGAAGCGGAGGCGGCTGAGTACTGACGGGACGTCAGCGATAGGCCGCGTAATGCGTGCCCGGGCGATTGGAAAGCCCGCTGAAGGGACCGTCGTTCACGAACAGCCCAGTCGGTGCACGCTCTCGATCGTTGGGGAAAGAAAAGAAAAACGATCGCCCGTCCTTGCGTAGAAAGGGACGGGCGATAAACTAAAAGCATTGTGGCAAAGCAGTTTAGCGGCTTCAATGGCCGCAGTTGTTGGTGTCTTCTGGAACCCAAATCGGGATAGGTGTCGCCGTATGGCCAAGAAGCGGGTGCGAACGAAACGACGAAAGCGCGATCCTCTGATGGTGGACGGACAGTATCCCCGTCCCCTGTATGTCGATTATAAAGACATCGAGTTGCTGAAGAAGCTGACGAATCGTCAGGGCAAGATCGTGGGACGTCGCAAGACCGGATGCGCGGCCGCTAGTCAGCACGCCGTCACAAAAGCCGTCAAGCGCGCACGCTACATGGCGCTGTTGCCTTTCGTAGGCGAGTGAGTGCGGACCTTGCCCCGCACTTGCCGCAACTGGATTGCGGCCTCAATGGCGTCCGCCACCGTTTGGAGTGCCTTGATTCGAGCGTAGAGTTTGCAGTTCGCCTCCAGAATCGTCCACGGGGCGTAGATCGTGCTGGTTCGCTCCAGCATCTCGACGACGGCGAGCTCGTATTGCGCCCATTTCTCTCGGTTGCGCCAATCTTCGTCCGTGATTTTCCAATTCTTCGAAGGCGTGTTGGCGCGATCTTGGAATCGCCGCAATTGCTCGTCCCGGTCGATGTGGAGCCAGAACTTCACGATGACGGTGCCGAAATCGACAAGCTGATGCTCGAACTCGTTGATCTCCGAGAACGCGCGTTTCCATTCTTTCTCAGTACAAAAGCCCTCCACACGTTCAACCAGGACGCGTCCGTACCAAGAGCGATCGAAAATGGTGATGTGACCCGTTTTGGGAATGTGTCGCCAAAATCGCCATAAATAATGGTGGCGTCTCTCCTCGTCGGTCGGTGGTCCAATCGGAACGACTTGGTATCCCCGGGGATCCAGGCCTCGCGTCAAACGCTTGATGTTGCCGCCCTTTCCCGCCGCATCCCAGCCCTCATACGCAATGACGATGGGAATCTTGGCGAGATAGGCCAGATGTTCCAAGTCGTACAAACGGGAACGCAGACGCTTCAACTTTTTTTCGTACTCCTCTCGAGACAGTGAGAGGGTCAGATCGACGCGATCCAACACCGTGGGACGAGCCAGGGCGTTGGCATCGGGAACCGGCATGGGCGTCCCCTTTTCAGGGGGCGTGTCCTTTCGGGCGGCGAGCGCGTCTCGCACACGCTGCGTCAGCGTCCGAAATACCTTGACGCGAGCGTATTTGGCCTGGGTGGCTTCGACGATCGTCCAGGGAGCTTCCGCCGTATTGGTGCGGGCCAAGGTCTCTTCAACGACTAGCACCCAACGGTCATAGTCGCGGTTTTGCCGCCAATAGCCTTTGGTGACTTTCCAGGCCGTTGCCGGATCCTTTTCGAGGACGCGAAATCGCTTCTGCTGTTCTTTAGCATCCACATGCAGCCAAAACTTGTGGATGAGCGTGCCGCCCGCCGTCAATTGACGCTCGAACTCCAGGATTTGGCCGCACGCACGCGCGGCTTCCTCCTCCGAAATGTCGCCGCGAAGTCGTTCCTCGAAAACGCGATAATACCACGAGTGATCGAAAATGGCGATTTCGCCCGAGGAAGGCAGGTTCATCCAGTAGCGCCACAACCAGGGACGTCGCGACTCTTCGACGGTCGGTGCCGTCACCAGGTGCACGCGAAACCCACGCGGATCCAAGGCTTGTGTCATCCGATTGATCAGCAGGCCCTTGCCCGCGGCGTGCCATCCTTCAAAGACCCAAATCATGGGCAGGCCGGCCTCGCGGGCGGCACGCTGACAGTTTCCCAAATCGATCTCGAGTTGAGGGTACCAAAGGTCGTAATCTTTCCGAGAAATCCGCTGATTTAGGTCGATAAGCTCCAGCATGTTTGATTCTCCGGGAGCCTGCCGCAGCTTTCTCCCTCGTCAGAGCGTACTGCCGCATGGCGATTGCAGATCGCGGAGCAGGGCGGGGTCTACTTGGACGATCTAAAAGTCTGCGTTCTCTTCAGACACGTGTTTCGGGTGGGAGCGTCCGACTCGCTCGGTTCTGCGGCTCCGCGAAAAAGATACGCCGCAGTACGATCAGGGCCATGCAATTCGCCATTGATGGCCGCCCGCGCCGCCGTGTCCAGGCCGAATCATCCCTACAATCGATTCAATCGTGCAAGGGTATTCGAAGAAAGATCCGCGCAGGGGAGGCGTTTAAGATGCGAGCGCCGGAGATAACCCGGTACCCGAAGCAGAGAGACATCTTCGCCGAAAAGAGTCACGGAGCGGAATCGTTCCCGATACAGTACAGCCGATCTCGGCCGCGCAGGAAGAGCTTACCGTCCGAAACGGCAGGTGAAGCGAGCATCCGATCCGGGATCTCATTGACGGCCAAGGGGCGGTATTCCCTTGCAGCCTCCACCACGGTGCAGCGTCCCGACGTGTCGAGAAAGTAGACTCGGCCTTCCGCGGAGATGGGCGACGCCTTGAATTCTCGGCCCATTCGCTCCCGCCAGCACATTTCACCGTTCGCCAAGTCCAGACATTGAGCGATCCCGTTATCGGCGGCGATAAACAGCAACCCGTTGCACACGACCGGGGAAGGCGAGTCGGGCGTATTGCTTGCGTACTCCCACAGAATTCGCTCCCGCGGCAGATCGCCGCTGCCGCCGATTTTGGCCGCAAAGACCGGTCCGCGCATGCCGATCGTGGCATAGACGACGTCATCTTGCAGGGTCGGCCCGGTGATAACGCGATTTCCGACCAGGCCCGATAGCGCCCAAATTTGTCGTCCCGTTGCCGCGTCGTACGCATCGAGTTGTTCGGCGCCCATGACGATCACCTCCACGCGTCCGTCGGCCTCGCGGACCAGCGGCGTGGTGTAGGCATCGCCGTGCTCCTTGTCGGCGCCCGTCATCCGTTGTGTAAACCAAACGGGGCGACCGGTCTTCAGATCGTGAGCAGTCACGTAGCTGATACTCGGGGTTTCCTGGATGTCGGCCAGCGAATCCTGAATGCAGATGGAAATGAGGAGATCGCCGACGATCACCGGCGTATTGGCGTGCCCCCACCAGATGCTATACGGACCGTGATCCTCTTGCAGATTGCGTTTCCATTGAAGATTCCCCACCATGTCGAAGACGGCCAAATCACCGTTGCCGAAGTGGGCCGCCACGAAACGACCGTCCGTGACGGGCGAGGGACTGGCGAGATTGTTGAGCGCATGGAATTTTTGCCGTCCTCGCGGCGCCTCCCGGGGCGCTTCGTCGTTCCCGACCTTCCTCGACCAAAGCAATCGACCGTCCGCCTTGCTCAAGCAGATCAGCAGCAAGTCATTCGCTTCGTCTTGCGTAGTCAGAAAGATTCGATCCCGCCACACGACCGGCGTGCTGTTTCCCCATGCGGGTATGTCCGCCGTCCAAAGGATGTTTTCCTGCTGCGACCACTTCCAAGGAACCCCCGTTTCACGACATACCCCCGTTCCCGCCGGGCCTCGCCACATCGGCCAATCGTCGGCAAAAGTCTCGGTCCCAAAGCAGATCGCAGCGCAAACCAAAGATCTCACAACTAGGCACGACAGTTGTTCCGCGCGTAATTCTAACGAAAGTGTACCGAGGAAAATCATGCGATGGCCTTCAAGATGGCGGGGTGGCGTGGGAGACTTTTCATTCGTCGTCCGCGCGGAGGGCGGGCGTCATCATAGGGTCATACTCGCAGAGTTCGTTTGCGGCGAAGAAAATCGCCAATTCACGCTGTGCCGACTCCGGTCCGTCGGACGCGTGGACCAGATTCATTTGCCGCGAGGAACTGAAGTCGCCGCGAATCGTTCCAGCGGTTGCCTTGAGCCCGTTGGTAGCTCCCACCATGTCGCGAACCACGCGAATGGCCTCCGGGCCTTCGACCACCATGGCGACGATCGGCGCCGACGTGATGAATGCCTCCAGGCCGGGATACCAGCTTTTTTGGACATGCTCGGCGTAGTGCCGCTTAGCCAATTCCGGCGTTACCCGCATCATCTTCAAACCGATGATGCTGAGGCCCTTATCCTCGAACCTCGAAATGATGCGTCCCATGAGACGACGCTGAACACAATCCGGCTTGAGCAACACTAACGTACGTTCCATCGATTCCTTCCCAAGATTCTTTCCCCAAAAACTTCGCTATCCGGTAAAGCTATCCAGTAAAACGTCAGGGCGACCATCCCGCCTCTCCGCCGCCCGTCCGGCGCAGTCGAGTTGAGACCGCCGGCGCTCGATCGACTCAATTCACAAGCAACTTAGTGTAGCGGAAACGGACATCCGCCTTCAAGGATCAGCGTCGGTCGCGAGGCCCTGTGGCGCCGCTACTTCCACCGAGGATTGCACGCAGTGACCTTTCCGGGCGGATTATGCGACGCCGTTTCGCGGGTCTTGGCACTCGCCGCAACGGCGCGACCGGTTCATGACGTGCTTGGCAAGCCTTGGGCTGGGTTCGCCGCGATGGCCGTCTGCTGCGCGGAGAGACCGGGCGGCATGGGGCAATCCATCATGGCCGCAATGCTCCGCAGCAACTCCCACTCCTCCGGAGTCACTTGCCCGTCGAAAATCACACATGCGGCGGCAGCGATCAAAATACGTTTTTTGATGGGCGGGGTTGCCTGCGCCAAATCCTTCAAAGCGGCGTCCAAGCTCGCAAGGGAACAAGCGGAAGGTTCGAGCATTTCGAGCGGACGCCCCAACGCGTCGCGTGCCTGATCGAACGCCTTTTTCGCCGCGGACGGATCTCGGCTTCCGACCCGAGCCAACAGTGAAAACACCACGCTTAACTGCTTGGCAAGCGCACTTAGCGATGCGTAGCGGATGACCGGCGGCTTGGATCGACCGAAATGCAGGTCGAGATACCGCAGCACGGTCGCCTGAAGCATGTATTCGAAGAGGTCGATCTTGCGATCCGCCCGCGCCAGCGCTTGAACCGCATCGCGAAACGGCTCATATTGCCGCGGCGAAAGTTGCTTCAACGCCGGCAGCGCCATATCCGCCAAGGGAAGGCGAACTTCGATCGGCAAATGAACGATCGATCGTGCCAAATCCGCCGTCTGCTGATAACAGAGCGGTTCCGTGCGCGATTTCAACTCGTTCCATTGAATGCCCCGCTCCGTCTCGTCCGAACTCAGCAGGAGGGCATAAATGACCGCTCTCGCCGAGAAAGGATCGCGCACCGCGTCGCGGATCGGTTGAGGAACGTGATCGAGGATCACCGTAGCTAGGTCGAGTTGCGCCAAACCCATTCCGATGAGGCTCGGCAGGTTCGCCGCATCCAGTTGGCTGCCGGCGCCGGTTCGCGAGGATCCGATGCCCTCTTTTGACGCTGCTCGCGAGACAAGCCGCGGAGTGCGTTTGAGTGCCGATTGCCGAGCAAGTTCCGGGCGGCGTGCCTCGCCCTCGGAGGCCGCGGGCGGCACGATCGGCGGAAACGTCCCGTCGAATTGCGGATCGAGTCGCCGGATGCGCTGGACCAGCGGCGGGTGCGTGGAAAATAGGTTCATCAATGTCCCGCTAAGGGCATCGCAGAAAAACAGATGACTGCATTCCTCGGCGTGCGGATCGCGAATTCGAGAACCCTCGCTTAAGGCACCGATTTTTTTCAAAGCTCCGGCGATGCCGTCGGGATAACGGGTAAATTGAACGGCGGACGCGTCGGCCAGATACTCTCTTTGACGAGACACGCCTGCCTTGATCAGCTTGCCGAAGAAGACCCCGATGTACCCGATCACCACGAGAGCCAGCCCGGAAAGCAAGAGAGCCGCGCGGAGGCCGCCCTCGTTCTTGGATCGCCGAGAGGAATGGCCGTAAGCGGCGAAACGGATCAGGTAGTAGCCCAAGATCGCCAAGAGTAGGATGCCGTGCAAGAGTCCGATGAGTCGCAGATTCAGCCGCATGTCGCCGTTAACGATGTGGCTGAATTCGTGGCCCATCACGCCCTGCAACTCGTCTCGCGTCAGATAGTCCAAAGCCCCCCGCGAAACGGCGACCACTGCATCACCGGGAGTATGCCCCGCCGCGAAGGCGTTGATGCTCCGCTCCTCGTCAAGGACGAAGACCGGCGGGACGGGCATCCCCGAGGCGAGAGCCATCTCCTCCACCACATTGAGCAAGCGTCTTTCCGCTAGATCTCGTGTGTTCGGATCGATCCGCCGACCGCCCAACATCAAGGCGACTTTTTCGCCGCCGGACGAAAGCTCGGCGATTTTGTAAAGGCTGCCCAAGGAGATGATCGCCAAGGTCCCCAAAGATACGAGGACGAATAGTTCCGCGTTCCAAAGACGGTTCAGGCCGCCGCCTGAAAGTGGCGCCCCCCGTTCCTTCGGCAAGTCCGCCAACGCCACGACGACGATCAGATAGATTGCCACTACAATGGCGCACACCGCCAGGCCAAAAAGCGCTACCAGCCACACGCTCCTCCGCCTCGCGGCATCCTGCTGCTGAAAGAAATCGGTTGCCATGAGCGCCCGAACCCCATTGATGAAGGAACGCAATGACCATCCTGCACGCCGTCTCGAATCACGGTTCCGGCGTCACGCCGACGGCGAGGCCGAAGCGGTCCATTTCGCCCGATCGATTTCGGAAACGGACCGGGCGTACTCCGACGTCGTCGCGGTCCCTTTTCGTCCTCAGAAAGCAACCTTGGGGGCTTCCCGCTGGCCGGGTTCCTCGATCTCGAACAAGTCCGCAGGCTGAAAACCAAACATTCCCGCGAAGACGACATTGGGGAACGTCTCCCGGGCAATGTTGTAGGCGGTCACCGAATCATTGAAAGCCTGCCGTGCGAAGGCGATTTTGTTTTCGGTGGCGGTCAATTCCTCCTGCAATGCCAGCATATTCTGGTTGGCTTTGAGATCGGGATAGGCCTCGACTACGACGAAAAGGCGTCCCAACGCGGCGGAGAGCTGCCCCTCCGCGCCCGCCAGTGATCGCATGGCATCGGGGTCGCCCGGTTGCGAGGCGGCTTTCTGCCCCGCGGCGGCGGCCTGGTTTCGGGCTTGAATGACGGCCTCTAAAGTCTCACGCTCGTGCTTCAAGTACCCCTTGGCCGTCTCTACCAAATTCGGAATCAGGTCGTAGCGGCGTTTCAGTTGCACATCGATCTGAGCGAAGGCATTGCGGTAACGATTCCGCAGAGTCACCAGTTTGTTGTAAATCCCGACGGCCAGCAGGACCAACACCAGCAAAACCACTACGACCGCAATTCCGGCGAACATACCCATTTCACGAACCCCCCATGCTTAGCGAAAAGTAATCGAGGACTCTCGGCGATACGCTCGCGCCGTCCCGAAGACGCTTTGTTTGTGTGCGCAGTTTGCGTTGTGCGCATGGATTGCGCTGTAAAGCCCGCCCAATCTTGAAGCCATCAACTCACCGCGGCGACCAAAACCGCACTTTAGCGCACCGGACGCAGAATTCAATTTACGGCACAACGCGCCGGAATGAAACCTTTCCGCTCGATGTCGGTTCGGATTCCTTGGTTTTTGCGAAGGGCGGGGCGGTAGGACGGCCGTTTTCCAAAAGAAATGCGCCGCGCGCGGCAGTCGTGCGCGGCGCGTTTACTGCCATCCGCTCGAAGATGACTTTTTCACTGGGATATGGTTTCCGTCGCCGGCGCGTGTCGCACGAATTTCTGAACTCGCGATCCGATAATGTCGCTCGCGAAAATGTTACCCTTCGAATCGACGGCGATCCCGTGAACCCAATTCAACTGGCCGGGTTGTTCGGCGCCGTCTTCACCTTTGGGCACCGTCCACAATTGCCGCATCTTGCCCGTGGTATCGAAACGCGCAAAAAGCTGGTCCTTCGGCGGACAACTCAGCACTTCATCGGTATCTCGCCAGGGCATGGGCGAGCACCCGCATATCCAGAGTTGATCGCCGGGAAGCATGCACATGCCCCAGGGGACGACAAGATCTTGCCAAACGTCCAGCAATTTCCCTTCGGTATTGAACACTTGAACTCGAGCGTTGTTGCGATCGGCCACGTACAGGCGTCCCTTGGAATCCTGGGCAATCGCGTGAACCACACTGAACTCACCGGGTCCAACGCCCAAGCTTCCCCAGGCTTTGACAAAGCGTCCGGAGGCATCGAAGTGCACGACCCGGGAGTTGCCGTAACCGTCGGTGACGAAGACCTCGCCTTCGGGCGTCACGACAAGATCGGTCGGTTTATCGAAGTGCTTTTCATCGCAACCCGGTTCACCGGGAGTGCCCAAAATCTTGAGAATCCGGCCATCCGGCGACAATTCGAGCACGATGTGGTTGCCAAGGTCGACCAACCACACATGCCCTTGCCGATCGATACGCAAACCGTGGGCAACCATGGTTTCGAGATAATCACCGAAAACCTCTTTCCCCCAAGTGAAAAGCAAGTCTCCCGTCGCGGCATCGTACACTTGCACCGGAGGAATCGCTCGCGTATAGACCCAGACTCGGTCTTGAGCATCCACGGCGACCGCCGGCATTTGGCCCCATGCGAGATCGGCATGCCGTTTCGGCCAAGCGGGATCCACCTCATACCACGTCGAAAGATTGACTCGCGGGTAGTTCGGAGAGACCCCCGGTTGGGCTTGGCGAGGTCCCGAGTTGCCAGTCGCGTTCTCGGCCGAGGCGGATATGCCCGAAATGCCAAGAACGCTAATCGCCACCCCCATTAGCGTCACCAGCGAGAAACATTTTTTCCCGAACGAACCAGGGCGCCACGGCATCGCATTCTCTCCCAAGCATTTCAGGTGATCCGCCGGGCGTCAGCAAGCGCAACACGGCACGGCGAAAAACGGCGTCCCGCGGCCTCTCCCTGTTGCCGTCAACCCCAACATGCCGCATTTCCGGCGGAGCGGCGGAAAGCCCGCACACGAGTTTCGGCACGATTATACGGCGCACCAAACCCCCAGGCAAAGACGGGCGACGGCAATTATTCGGCGGCTTCCATGCTGCGACTATGGTTCGAGGTTCCGCGAGTTCGCGACCTCTTGCGGAATGCCTTTGAGACGCGGTTCCAGACACCATCGAGCGGCGTTGTGAAGCATTCGTTGCATGGGATCGCTCTCCAAGACGCGTCGGTTGTGTCCGTTGGCCAGGTAGCAGACTCTGCCTAGGCCGAAGGCACGCACGAAACCATGCAAGGATGTTTGCTCGCCCGACGCGGACTCCAGCAAAATCAACGCGTCCGAGACGTGCAGGCGAGGCCAGTGACGTTCATCCTCCACGAAATAATCTTGAACCCCCTGCGTGACCGGATGGGAACCGTTCAAGATGCGAACATAATAGCCCTCTTGCTCCGGACCGTGGCCCGCATAACTCGCCCCCAGCACGCGGCGGTACAACGATTCCGTTTCGTCCAAGGCCTTCAACGCGGTAGCATTGTGGAGCGCGAGGAATCCGCCGCCGCCCCACACGAATGACGCCACGGTCATCTCCTGTTCCTCGGTCAACCAGAAGACCGCCTTACCGAAGGAACCGTCCGGTTGAGGGTTCGGCCACAGCATCCCGTCGCGGAGGATGATCAGCACGTCGTACTGAAACACGACCTGAGGGGTGAGGTGCCGCACGTCGTACAAGAATGCCACGGCCACCCCCGCCTTCTCCATGGCTGCCTCCAGCGGCGGGCGGATGTAGGCCGGATCGTGATAACGGTCACCGATCAGGGCCAGCGCCCGCGGACGACGCGAAGGCGTCTCCGGCGGAGTGGTCAACTTCTCGTACATCGCCCGCACGAGGTCGGCCGATTGAGCATCGGACCATTCCTCCGGCAACCTTCCCAGTGCACGGATTTCTCGCAGCGCCACTTCCGGCGAGCGGCCCATGGATATCTGATGGGCCACTGCGTCCCGCAGGATGGTACGCCGGTCATCGGGCAACGCCTCGATCGTCAAGGAACCCGGCGGATTCAAATCCTCCGCCACGCTGGATGCCGGCGTTTCCGCGGAAACCCGGGACGCAAATGTCACGGCCATTCCCGCACCGAGCACCAACAAACCCCCAAAGAACCCATAATGTCGGCAATGTCCCCCAAAGAAGCGAATACCCATGGGATGCCCCCTGTGTCGAAGCCCCCGAGAAACGTGCGGCCGACCCCGTCCGGCGTTTCTCTACACCATACGGACTACAATCCGAGTTCCTCCTTTCTCGGCCGATATACCTGAGGTCATAGTCTGATTCCACCATGCCATCCATCGTGGGTGTGCCTGCGGACACGACGACTGATTGCGACGGAAAGCATGGGGCCTTCCACTCGACGGTACATGGCGATTCGCCTCGCCCGAATAAAACCGCTGAGATTTCGAGCCTTCGGCTTGAAGTGTAATTGCGGCAAACGTGCTTTTCAAATCTTTGCGCAACCTGCGGAGCCCTTTGCGTTGTTCCCATCTCGCGTGATGGATTGAAGTTAGGAAGGGCCTGGAAAGGGCCTTCCCCGCAGGATGTGCGGAAAACGGGCGGTTTTTCCCGCGATGGAGCGATTTTTCCCGATTTTTCGACCAAGCCTGCGAGCAAGCGGGGATGTCGTGCGTAGTAAATGTATGCGTTCACAAGGATCGGCTTGATCCAAAGCCCCTGGGTTGGTGCGGAACAAGAACTTTATCTGCAAAGCACGCCGTTGGCGGAATCCCTTGTTCTCCGGCTCAGGAAGACCTCCATGCAAATCCCCAACCTCCGACCTCTCTTCGCCTGGGATACCCTGGAAGATAGTCCCACCATTCGCACCCTGCGGGAATTTCTAACGTCCATTCCCGACGAGGAGTTTCTCACATCTCTGGAGAGAGCCCGGGGCAAGGGGCGGAACGACTATCCGGTCCGTGTGCTCTGGGGGACGTGGCTTTTGACGATCGCCTTGCGGCATCCGACCGTGGAGTCGTGCCTGGCCGAACTGCGGCGGAACGCGGAGCTGCGGAAGCTGATTGGGATCGAATCGGAGGACCGGGTCCCCAACGCCTGGAACATGTCGCGGTTCATCGAGCTGCTGGGCCGGGAACCGTTTCGCAGCCTCCTGCAGGAGATGTTCAACACGATGGTGCGGCGATTAGGCGAGGTGGTGCCGGACTTGGGAGAGAACCTGGCCGGGGACGCCACGGGGCTGAAGGCGCGGCGGAAGCAGGGAGAGGCGGCGGAGCCCGATGCGGCTCAGTCCGATTTCCAAGGCCTTGCGGGAAAGAGTCTACGGCAAGCCTGCCGCCCCGGGACATCCCGAGTCCGGCTCCGCCGCTGAGCAAGAGCCTTCAGGAAAACCCGCCGTAGCGGTCACCTAGGTTTTTTACCCCAGAGCGGCGGACTACTCGGAAATCTTGTCGGTGTTGAGCCCGTCTAGCAGGACGACGGTCTGCGCGGAGTGCGCGCGGAAGGCCGTCAAAGCACCGCTCCGAGGGGTTTTCTTCCCTCGAACGCCGCCTTTTCTTCCTTCGAGTGCCACCTTCCCGCCTCCAGAGTTGCCCCTGATCAAGATTCCGCGCCCCACGTATTCACCTGATCCCTCTCCCGCGACTTTTCCCGGCCCATCCAGTTTCGCCCTATTAACTCGCTCACCCGCAAAAAAGTTTACAACGCAAACGGCTCCTACAAGCTGGCGAGGGAACGAGGATGCAGGGAGAGCTGACGCTTGGCAGGCTGGCAAGGCGTCTTACACCCCAATAGCGGGGAATCAAATCGAGCCGGCGATAGCGTGAGACAATCGCCCTGTGACAATCACCTTACCGCCAGGTCGGCCGGAATCACCGCGCACTGAAGCTGTGTCCTCGAGCGGTGGGTTGAGGCCGGCATAATCGTGCGAGGTGGTCTCGACGGTCGATTAGAGGGAAACCCGCGGAGCGAAATCAAGGGACGGGGATTTCCGTTGTGCTCGTCGCTGGAAAACCTTTGTTTCGGCGACGCAATTCGATGGCTTCCCCGATGGCGATGGCGAGATCGATTTCGTTGCACGGTTTGGTGAAGAAACGGAAGACGCGACCTTCATTGATGGCTTTCAGGGCCGTTTCTACGTCGGGTCGCCCGGTCAAAACGATCCGAATCACGTCGGGGAGGTGCTCCGCCGCCCAAATCAGCAGGTCGCTCCCCCGCATTCCCGGCAGTTGTTCGTCGCAAACGATGACATCGATCGGCCATTGCTTCAGGACCAGCATCGCTTCCTCGGCGGATCGCGCCGTAAGGAAGCGATAGGGTTGCCTTCGCAATGCGCGGGTCAAACCGTGAAGGATGTTTACGTCGTCGTCGATCAGGAGAACCGTGGGAGGATGCATCGTTTTTTCGTCCGTCGGGATACGTTGAAAGTGCGGGTTTGCATTTGCGGCGACCAGGTCCCAATGCCGCTCGTCCGTCATCCGGGCACGTTCACCGCGCAGAGCGCCGCCTTCTCCGCTTCAGGTACCGCGGTAGTGATCGTGGAGTTTTTGGGCGGAACTATTGCGGTCGGCCGTTTCCTCGGGATGCGTATGAGAAAGAGTGTTCCCTCTCCCGGGCGACTGCGAAATTCGAGTGTTCCGCCATGTTGCGTCACAATTGCATGATGAGCGGTGGTCAATCCCTGTCCCGTCCCTTTTCCGACCTCTTTGGTGGTGAAAAAGGCATCGAAAACTCGATCCTGAATCTCTTTCGGGATTCCCGGTCCGTTGTCTTCCACTTGAATCTCAACCCAATTTTCGTCGAGGGCTTTCGTACGAACGATGATCATGCCGGGACGCGATGACAGGTCGGGACGCTCGGCAATCGCCTGGGCCGCGTTGACGATCAGATTCACGACGGCCATATTGAATTCCGCGCTGAAGAGCGGCACCGGTCCAACGCCGGGGTCAAATTCCGTTCTAAGGGTCGCGACGTTCTTCCATTCGTTGCGGGAAATATCGATTGCGGCTTGCAGCATTCGGTGAAGATCGACTTCTTGCTTATCTCGACCGCCGGGGTGAGAAAACACCTTCATGGCGCGGACGATATGCGACACTTGTTCCACGCCCTTCTTCGATTCCTCCAAGGCTTTCGGGACTTCTTCGCGATGATAATCCCAGTCGAAAGAGCGAAGCAGTTGCGAGTAGCTCTCGACCGCGGTCGTTCCCAGAGTATCGACTGCCCGATGCATCGCCTCGATCAAGCGGAAAACTTGGTCGAATGCCTCGCCGAGGAAGGATAGGTTGTCTCCGATGTATTGGATCGGTGTATTGATTTCGTGAGCGATGCCGGCGGCAAGTTGCCCAACCGCTTCCATCCTTCTCGCATGCGCCAACGCCGATTCCAATCGCTTTTGCTCGGTCAAGTCGATGGTGATGGTAGCGATTTGCCACGAACCCGTTGCAGGGTCTTGGAAGGGAATCGCCGTGGTTTGCGCGATCGCGTCTTCTTGGGCCTGAATTGGATGCTGGAACGTGACTTTCCTGCGTTCCCGCAAGGCCTCAAGAACGGAATGAACCCATTGGTCGTCTCGCACATTCCGGACACGAAAATAGTTTTGGACGGACGTTCCCTCGAAATCACCGTAGATTTTCTTCTGCCACGGATCCATGTATCGCACGATTTCGTTTTCGTCGATGACGCTTAAGCCGATCTTGGTGGTTTCGAGAAGTACCTGCAAATGGCGTCTGGCAGTGGCTATTTCCTCCTGGGCTCGTCGTCGGGAAAGCATGGTTCCCAACTTCTCGGCCGCTTGCGTGAGGAAGAGTTGCTCCTGCCGAATGTCCTCGTCGTCCAATCCGGACCGACCGAAGCAGAGTTCGACGGCCCCGACATATTTGCCATCAACGAAGATTCCGGCGGATATTTTGTTCGGCGTTTCCTCGAAATGACGCGGTTGATGGACTCGCCCGTGCAGAATCAGGCGTATCGCTGAGTTCGGCAACTCGGCGGTTGCGTCGGCCAGCATTTCCACGACCGCTTGCGCAACCGATTCTTCGTCCGTGTCGCCGTCCACAAGATCGCTGATCGCCGCCAGCACTCGAAATCGACTCATTGAGCGGCGGAGTCGGGCGAGGGATTCGCGAAGTTCTCGTTCAGCCTGCTCTCGCCGCCGTTCTTCGTCCAATCGTTTCCGCCACGCCTCCATGATCGGAGCTAAATAATCGCCGATTCGGCCCAGAAACCGGGCGTCTTGATCGCTGTAGCCTTGCGCAGAATTGGCGAGCAGGATGCAGCCTATCAGGGAGTCTTCCGAGACAACGGGGACGCCGAGGAAATTGCGGATGGGTACGTGCCCGCTAGGGACGGGGCGGGGCGAGTTGGCGACCACGGTCCGGCGATCACGCAAGACTTCCTCCAAGACGCCGCCCAGTTCCGATATCTCAAAGACGATGCGCTTGTTCGACATCGCGCACCGATTCCAGACGTCACGAGTCAGGGTGGGGCACACCAGACGCCCTTGTCCATCGATGTAACCCAGAATGCCGAACTCGCTGCGAAATCGGCTTAACAGTAACTGAAGAATCCCATCCAAGGCATCTTGGTCGCTGCGGTTCAACAAGTGAGAAACTCGGCTCAAAAGAGCGAAATGGGAGAATTCGCCGACTTCGCTTGAGGCCTCCGGAGTTTCGTTTGGACATGATTCCCGGCGCATGGGTTTGCCTCCTGCGGCATTTCTTTCACGTCGCGGTCGTGGACGTGAAGAAAACGGTCGCCTGCCCCGATAACGCGAGCACTTTGTCCCTAAGATAAGGTAGCATGCGCGGGAGTTTTGGTGAGGCTGAACTATACGACGATGAGTGCCGCAACGCTGTGATCGCGATTTCCCTGACCATTTTGGGCGATAAAGTCGTCATCGCCCGGGCAGTCGATCTGTCGCGAAAAGCCGGACGACGCGTTTTTCACGGAACCCTCGGTCTTTCCCTACCAACCGAGGATCGGCAAGCGGCCTATTGAGAGAGGGCCGTCGGAGTCGCCGTCAAGCAGACGGCGACCGTCGAAACCGATGCCGCTAAGCTTCGTGGCAGGCGCAAAAGCCGTTGTCGCCACGCAGCGTGCCCGACACATAATCTTGGACGGCTTTTTCCGGCGACATTTCGGCGGCAACGACGATCGCGTCGATTCCATTCCGCCTCAGTTCCTCTGCTGCACGCCGCCCCATGCCTCCGCAAATCACCGCCTGACAGCCTTGCAAGGCCGAAATGATGTCCGCATGGTCCCCATGTCTGTGTTGATGATGATCGTTGTCGCCCTGGCACTCGCCTCGCGTGTGCGCGGTAAAGATGTTTTCCATCACAGACCGGCTCACGATGCTTCCAGCCTCCAACTCGAAGACGAGGAAGCAGCGACTTCGGCCGAAATGCGGGGAGATATGCACGCCGTCCAGGGACGCGACCGCCAATTTCATTGATTCGTCTCCTTGCATTGGATCTCCGAGCGACCGCGACCGCCGCCTTGGCAACGTCTCCGGCGGCCACCGAGTTGTTTACGACGACAGCGACCGTCTGCCCCGGCGGATGCTGCTTGCATATCGTCGGCCCGGTAGAGATTGTTGCTTTGACACGCGGGACAGGCCTGTGGCCGCCCCCCGCCAAAGGGTACCTGCCAAGAGTGCCCGCAGTCGGCACAGGTAAACGTTCTTGTGTCAGTCATTTGCACTGGACCTCCCTCAATTCGTAAAACGAGCCCCATAACCAATGCTTGGGCGACGGTCTTTCGTGCTGATTCGAGGATGCGACCGAACGTTTGCCGCGAGACACCCATTCGTTGGGCGGCTTCCTCGTGATAAAGTCCCTCGAAATCCGCCAATCGCAACGCTTCCAATCCATCGAGCGTCAAAATGACCTCCGCGCAATGGCGGGACGGCACGCTCGCAGGCTTGAACAACGTTCTACCAAGCGCGACACCGACTCGCCGACAACGTTTGGGACGCGGCATGCAAAGAACTCCTAGATACCTTCCT
Source organism: Thermopirellula anaerolimosa (assembly GCF_054657335.1). NCBI lineage: Bacteria > Pseudomonadati > Planctomycetota > Planctomycetia > Pirellulales > Thermoguttaceae > Thermopirellula > Thermopirellula anaerolimosa. Next base: position 46,092 of record NZ_BAAHYX010000007.1, on the reverse strand, counting down.
CAAGAATATTATGAGCATATGCTCATAATAAGTCAACCCTTTCTCTAGGTTGGGAGATGGAGGCGAACGGTTCGCCTAGCCATAGCCAAGGAAGCTAATGCGATTGTGCGAAGAAGGGGAGGGTGGACGCATTCCCGCCTGTTGCGGGAAGTGACGAATGTTCGCCGGGCGCAGAGGCGAGCTTGGGGCCCGCATGGGAGAAAACAACTGTCACGGGCCCGTGCGACAATTCGTGAATGCGCGGCTTATTACCGTACCTTTGCTCGACGCTCCGGTACTTGCGGCAGGACGCGCCGGTTGGTTTCTATGGGCGATCTTTACGAACCAGAACGACCCAGTCTTCACGTTCGTCCGCGGGAGGTTGCCCGAGGGAGGCGAACCCTCCACCCACCACTCGTCGCACCGAACCGGTTTGCAGTTCTCCGCCTCTTCGCGGATCGTACCACTTGACGGAGAAATCTCCCGGAGCACCCGAGAGGTCGAGACTGCACGTGCCGCCGCTGGGAAGGTAGATGACGTACACTTGACCGGGCAGGGCCAAACAATAGCGAGAATTATCGCTCTTGGCATTCCCTACCAGGCCGTCGGCGTTGGACATCCGCCAGAAGGGAATCTCATGCAAGGCAAAGAATTCGAGCGCGACACGGCAGTAGCCCCAAGATTGTTCGCGGCTTCGATAATCCTCGCACAAGAGATCGTTTTGAGGCAGTTTGTAACCGAAGTAATACTCCACGCCGGCGCCGCCCGCCATCAAATTGCCCCAAAGCGTATGCTTGCGGATGTCGTGCAGGGTATATCCCTTGCCATCGGGTTGTGATCTCGCCGTCCCTTCAAAACCTTCGTAGCCGGGGTCGGGAGGAACACCTAGCTCCGCCGGTCCCTGTTCGTCGTTGGCCACAACCCAGGGCCGACCCGCTTCCGATGACGCCCGCACCCATTGCAGCGTCCGCTGATGCACCTCACTCCAACCGTTTTGCAGCGAGGCGCCCGTCAAACGAGATTTGTCCCCCAGTAGCTCCGGGTAAACCCGATCTTGCCAGTTCGGGAAGGTATGGATCACGATTGGGTGTTTGTAAGGATCGGTGTCATTAATGTATTGGATCATCGCCCTTTGTTCTTCGGGCGACTGCGTATTCTCTTCGCCGATGTTCCAGTTCAGTGCCAAGTTGTGGGAAAAACGGGCGATCAATTCTCGACAGTAGAGCTTGCGCTCGGGCCCTAGAGCGCCGCCGTCGAGTGACTCGGGAACGGAAGTGCGCTTTCCCAGTCGGTTGTCGTCGTTTTCCTGTTCCTGGAGCTTGAAGTGCAAGTACAACCCCAAGGATGTCGCGTGATCGAACACGACGGCCCATTGATCGAGCTTCGAGCAGTCGAAATGCAGCTTGGCGTCTCTTTCCACAAACGGCCAGACGTTGTCGCCGTCGCCGCCGGCGTTGTACGGGATGAAGGAAAAGGCATTGACTCCCTGAGAGGCCAGGTAGTTCAGTGCGCCGATCATGCCCTTGCCTTTGCCGCCTTTCCAAGTGGGGTCGCCCGGTCGCCAATCGCGGACGTGCGGCGCCCACTTGTGCAACGGGACATTCTTCTTGGCGGCGGTGGTGCCGTCGAAGTCCTCATAGGCCAGGAAGGTTTCGGGCGCGTCGGCACCGGCCTTCAAGAAATAGGCCCCGCTCCCCAGGAATTGCAGATGGTGTTTGCCGACGTAGGCAAGACGGCCTTGCGCGCGGAAGTCGCGGCCCGCCTTGTCGGATTCGCCGATCGTGAATGTGCCGCTAACGCCGTGGTAAGGAGGCAATTCCGTCCCCTCGCCGCCGATCGCCGCATGCTTTCCTTTCAGGAACACGATGCGGTACGTCCACTCGCCCGTCTTGTCCGGGGCCAGATGGGCGCGCCAGCAGTTGCCGGCCTCGGCCGAGGTCTCTCCCGCCCGGCCGTCGGCCGCGAAATAACCGGGCACGCGATACGTCGGCTCCCCCGATTCATGCCGAAACTCCACCCAAAAACCGTAGTCGGTAAAGGGGTTGGGGTCTTCGTCGCGCTCGGCGGCGAAAGGACCGGCCAGCGTCAGGGTCACTTTATGCCACTGCTTCAATTCTCCTGAAACCGTGACGCGACCATCTCCGTCGCGTCGATCCTCGGCCAGGGCTACGATGCGTGCCGAAAGTAGACAGAAGTTCATGGCCAGGAAGAACCCGGTCACACGGTACATTGATTTCAGGTCCGACACGGAAGTGCACTCCACTAGCAGCTCGAGGTCGAGAGATGAAACGAACCGAATATCCAAATGACGGCAGCGGTGCGAACTCATGCACCACCGACGCAGCAGCGTCGTGGCAATGGCGAACGGCAGCGGGCAATCCGATCCTTCGCTTTGCCCCCAAGTCCCTAAAACCCCTAATCTGAGGCTGGATTGGGGGTGCTCGTCTGCGAATCCGGATTTGAGCTATGGGGCAGGGCTTGAGTTGTGCCTTTGCGCCGCCTAATCCTCTGCCGAGACTGCCTTTGTTTGTAGCAGCCCGACTCCCGTCAAGCAACATCTCCAAGCCCGGGGCTGACAAGTTGGCGACGTTGGCGAATCTTTTTGTGCCTTCGAAATTACCGGGCGCAGATGTTCGGCTCCGATTGAGCTTATTCCCCGCCGTGAGGCGTCCCTACACGCCTTGAAGCAGCGCCGAATCGGCCGCCTCCGCATAGGAACCGACCGAACGAGGAGCTTCTTCCCACGAGTCGGGACACCTCGGGCGGGAGTAATCCGCTCACTCTGGAAACAGTCGCGTGGAGAGATAGCGCTCTCCCAGATCGGGTAAGACCACGACGATGTTCTTGCCCGCGTTCTCCGGTTGCTTGGCCAATTGCAAGGCCGCCCACGCTGCGGCTCCGCAACTGATGCCGCACATGAATCCCTCGGACCGGGCAAGCCGTCTCGACGTTTCGAGGGCGTCTTCGTCTTCAACTTGAATGACCTGATCGATGATCGAAAGGTTGAGGACGTCGGGAATGAATCCCGCGCCGATTCCCTGGATCAGGTGTTTGCCGGGCTTAAGCTCCTGGCCCGCCAGTTTCTGTGAAATCACCGGACTATTGGCCGGTTCGACGGCAACGACCTTGACGTCCGGTTTGCGAGACTTCAGCACTTCGCCCACGCCGGTGATCGTTCCACCGGTGCCGACGCCGGCCACGAAGATATCGACATTTCCGCCCGTGTCCCGCCAAATCTCCTCCGCCGTCGTTCGCCGATGAATCTCGGGATTGGCGGGGTTCTTGAACTGTTGCGGCATGTAGAAATTGGGGTTCTCCTTCACCAATTCTTCGGCCCGCCGCACGGCGCCCGGCATTCCCTCCGCGGCGGGAGTTAGAACCAACTCCGCGCCGAATGCCTTGAGCAAGCGTCGCCGCTCGAGGCTCATGCTCTCCGGCATCGTGACCATCAAGCTGTAACCGCGGGCCGCGCAGACGAAAGCAAGGCCGATGCCGGTATTGCCGCTGGTTGGCTCGATAATGACGGTATCCTCCTTGATCAAGCCCTGCCGCTCAGCCGCATCGATCATCGCCCGGGCAATACGGTCCTTCACGCTCCACAAGGGGTTGAAGTTTTCGAGCTTGCCGAAAACGTTGGCAACGGCCCCCTCGGTGATTCGGCGGAGCCGAATTAGGGGCGTGTTCCCAATGCAATGGGTGATTTCGTCGAAAACGCGACCATTCGCTACAGGCGTCATCCTATCTTCTCCCAGCAAACCGGTCCATGAACAGTCCGTCCGGCGACCGCTCCAACGTGCCGTCTTTCCATTCAGGCTACCGCATCCGATACCTTACTAATATCATAATATTAATCTTCATTTTGATTCGCGTCAAGAGCAGACATGCCATGGAACATCAGGAAATTTGCTTTCCCGATCAGCCCTGGCGGTCCTTACGGTTCGCCTTGTTCCACGGCCTTTCCCGCCGCGGCGAGGACGGCAGCCGCGTGCCTAGCCAAATGCCCGCGGAGGTCGTGCGTGTAAGCTCGCAGAATTTGCTCCCCAATGCCGCCGTAATCTCCACAGCGGAACAAGGCTCTGGCCAGCGACAACTCCACAATCGAATCGCGGCGTGCCTTGACTTGATTGGTGCCGCCCGGGCTACTCTGATCGAAACGAATCGCATCCTGCACCGTCCGGTGGACGTAACCGGTCATGCCCGGCGTCGTCAGCAATTCCGCCAAAGGCTGTGCGGCTTGGGGGTCGCCGATCATTTCCAGCGCCAGAGCGATAGCGCGATGGTGGCTGAATTCCGAATCCGGCGTGAGAAGTCGCAACTTATCGACGATCACGGGCACGGCCCGCCGGTCGCGAGTTCTGCCCAAGGCCACGATCAACTGGTCCAATCGGCTGAGCGCGCTGCCGAATTGTCCCATTCCGACATAATTCCAGCCTTGGTCCCACGAGTCGTAGCCCTTGACGGCGGCGATCAGCGTCTCCAATCCGGTGTTATCTCCCAACACCGCAAGTGCATGGGCGTAGATGAGACGGTGTTCGGGTTGATCAGCCTCCTGATAGGCTTTACGGAGCAACGGTCTCGCAATCTCGGGGCACGCCAAGATCACCGCCGCGTCACGGTAGTCAGTCTTCAAATTCTCCACGGCCTCTCGAACCCGGTTCTCGGGCACCGGAGGCATTTCGTCCTCCGAAAGGACCGATTCCGGCAAGTTTCCAACCTTGACGAGAAACCGTTGCAACTCGCGTACGTCCAGGCGACGCACATCGAGGTCTCTCTGCGCTAACCACGCCGCGGCGGTTCCCGCCGCAAACCCCTGGTTTTGAATGTCCGCCTGCATACGGATCAACGGAATGGCGTCGCGGTGAGCGCTGATTCCCAAACCGGTGACGAGGATTCCCTCTAAGCCCTTGGGGATGAGGCACCGATAGGGTATGCGGACGTAGAAACCGCGCTTCTCCGGATGCTCCAATTCCAAGTAGGGATCCACGGTGAAGCCGTGCGTGTCGAAATTGCTGTACGCGATGCAGATCGTGTCGGAATACGTCCGTTCCAGCATCTGGTCCAGAATCGTCATCGTATATTCGCCGACGATACGGCGGCGTTCTCGGCTATCGATCAAGCGTCCTTGATCGAAGGCGTCGCGGTATTTCTTCTTGGCATAGACGAAGACATGCCAGATGTCCAAAACATCGGTGTCATCGGTAATGGTGAAATCGGTGTTCGTGTAACTGGCGCCCAAATTGCGAGGCGGAAGGCCCGTTCCTTGGACCGCCGGTTCGGTGTCGTCGGTGTACATCGTCTCCGCCCCTGCCGCCGCCGCGATGTCGGCATTCCCGGTGGAATCGATGACGACGTCGGCCAGGACGACCCCGCGTCCGAAGGGCGTGACGACGACAACTCCGCGGACCCTCCCGGAATCGACGACGGCACCGCTGCCCAAGCAATTCATCCAGATATCGGCGCCGGCCTTCAGCAACTCGCTGCGCCACCACTCCGATTTCTGTTCGATCACCCAAGCCGCGGCGCCCTGATTGACCTCCGCGGTGAACCCGACGCGGTTGCCCCAATAATAGGACGAGATGGCACCTGCCGTGCCGACGCCGCCCAAAGTGGCCAAGTATTCGATGACGAGGGTTTTAGCGCCCTGCCGTGCCGCACCGATTCCCGCCGCCGCTCCGCCGGTTCCGCCTCCCACCACGACGACATCGTATCGCCCAAGGATCGACACGCCGGACTCTTCCTGCGGGACGGTCGGCCACTTGAGAAACGGGCGGACCCCCGACAGGAATTCGCCGATATCGTACCGGGTTTCGTTTCCCGTTTCGGCGGCAGCTACCTGTGGAGATCGAATGGCTTCACGCTCGGCGGCTTCTCTCGCCGCTTCCCGGCCCAGTCGCTCTCCGATCGCCATCAAATTGCACGGCCGAAGCATAGCCGCGGCCTGTTTACGGGAAACGGAGGCGCATCCGCCCAGTATCCAGAGGCCGCTTTCGCCTTTGGCGCGGAAACAGCCCAAGGGAATCGTGTCCGCGCCATCCCACGAACCGCTGCCGGTTGCTTCGCCCTGAACCGAGTCGGGTGGGACTTCGAACAAGACATCCGAGACGAATTGTTGTTCGGGGTGATAAACGAGGCTGCGAGCCGTTTGATCGGCCTTCGCCCAAGACGCCCAACCGTCGTCTTCCATCGGCAACTCGAAGGTGTACTCGATGACGGGAAATACGCCGCTGGAAGTCTTGGCGCGGTTGGGGAAGGGGCCCACAAACGGCGGATCGATGACGCGTGACGAGACGTTGGGAGCCTCGACGACAGCGCCTCCGATGACGACTTTTTGGAACCGATGGATGCCGCCGGGGTAGGGCGTAAACGAGGCCCCCGCCAGTCGTGCTACGACCGCTCGGTCCGTGGCGTCAATCACCGTCTTGGCGATCACCGCCTGCCGTCCGGCGCGGTTGGCGATCACCACGCCCGCGATCTTACCGTCGGCATCTCGAATGACGTCCGTGGGGTACGACCCGTACAAGAATGAAACGCCCGCTTCGAGCAAGGCGTCGTCCAGCACCTCCTTCACATGCATCGGCCGGGGAGCGGGAAAGGCCGCATGCAGACGATCGACGTCTTCCTGTCGCGGGGGTCCGATGATCTCGATCTCGCCCAGGAGGATCCGCTCGCAGTCATCCGCCTTCTTAATGTGCAGCTTGATACGACGGGCCTTGCTACCGTCCAGCTTGGCATCGATGACATACGGCATGTCGTTGCCGATGACGGTCGTCGGGGTCGGTTCGGCCCATACCGGCGGAGTCCATGTGCCGTCTTCTTTTTCCAAGCTGTACGTAAAGCCGGCCACCTTGAAAGCGGAAGCCGGATCGCTGCTGACGCGACCGAACGCGATCACGCGGATGCCGTGGATTTCCCGGGCGGCATCCAGTTCCGCCAGGATCGTCACGTCCCCGTTGTACTGCACACTTTGGCTCGGCGCGTCGCTGCACAGGCCGTCGCAAAGCCGCTGAGGCGGGTCGGTGTCGGCGTGCTTAGGGTCTGCGGGCTGATCGGCCGAATACTGAAAATCGTAGCGGTCCGCGTGGATCAGGGAGTCGCGACGTAGCGGATCATCGAATACGCGCTTCGCCAGCGGTGTCAAAGGCTCCTCGCCCGGTTCCAACCAGAGCCGCAAAGTCGCGGTCATGTCGTCCCCAAGGTAGGGTTGCGGCGCGACCAAGAAGACCTTGGCTCCCGCCTGGGCGGCCTGGACTGCCGCCGCCACGGCACCTGTGCTGCCTCCGACTACCGCAACGTCGACCTCTTGCGCCACGGGAATGCGGCGTGCCGATTGATTTACGGACTCGCCTGCCGCAACGGTAAGGGCCGAGGAAAACAAGATCCCCGCGGCAAGTGCGACCGTGCCAACAACGGATGTGGAGGATGATACGCGAACCATGTTGCTTAGCTCCGATACGATTGCTCAATACTTCACGCCATGCCGTGCGGAACGAATCCCGGCGGGATGCCGCTCAACAAAGTCCCCGGGCCGCGACGGACGCCACGCAGAACGGCGGATGATTCGTTGCTTATGATAGTGAATCGCTGCGGCGATATCTACCACGCTGATGAACGTCGGAGCCCTTTGCGTTGTTCCCATCTCGCGTGATGGATTGAAGTTAGGAAGGGCCTGGAAAGGGCCTTCCCGCAGGATGTGCGGAAAACGGGCGGTTTTTCCCGCGATGGAGCGATTTTTCACGATTTTTCGACCAAGCCTGCGAACAAGCGGGGATTTGGTGCGTAGTAAAGGTATGCGTTCACAAGGATCGGCTTGATCCAAAGCCCCTTGGGTGGTGCGGAACAAGAACTTTCCCTGCAAAGCACGCAAAGCGTTGGCTGAATCCCTTGTTCTCCGGCTCAGGAAGACCTTTATGCAAATCCCCAACCTCCGACCTCTCTTCGCCTGGGATACCCTGGAAGATAGTCCCACCATTCGCACCCTGCGGGAATTTCTAACGTCCATTCCCGACGAGGAGTTTCTCACATCTCTGGAGAGATCCCGGGGCAAGGGGCGGAACGACTACCCGGTCCGTGTGCTCTGGGGGACGTGGCTTTTGAAGATCGCCTTGCGGCATCCGACCGTGGAGTCGTGCCTGGCCGAACTGAGGCGGAACGCGGAGCTGCGGAAGCTGATTGGGATCGAATCGGAGGATCAGGTTCCCAACGCCTGGAACATGTCGCGGTTTATGGAGCTGCTGGGCCGGGAACCGTTTCGCAGCCTCCTGCAAAAGATGTTCAACACCATGGTGCAACGGTTGGCCGAGGTGGTGCCGGACTTGGGAGAGAACCTGGCCGGGGACGCCACGGGGCTGAAGGCGCGGCGGAAGGAGGGACAGGCGGCGGAGGAGGAGAAGGCGGAAGGTCTTCCGCAACCCAAGGGCGGTCGCAAGGAGTACACGGACAAGGACGGGAACGTGACGCGGGTGGTGGAGTGGTTCGGGTTCAAGCTGCACCTGGCGGTGGATGTGAAGCACGAAGTGGTGTTGGGGTACAAGGTCACGGAGAGTACGGCCGGGGATGCCGAGACGTTGCCGGCGGTTTTGGAGCAGGTGAAACGGAATCTGCCGCAAGGTCGGATCAAGAGTCTGGCCTATGACAAGGCGGCCGACACGAATCCGGTGCATGAGCTGTTGTCGCGGGAGGGGATCAAGGCGGTGATCGAGAATCGGAGTTTGTGGAAGGAGGAGGCGGAGCGGATGTTGCCCGGCCACGATGGGACCTCGAACATCGTCTACGACGAGGCGGGGACGGTGTACTGTTACGATCGGGTGAGCCAACCGATGGTGCGGTATCGGATGGCCTACATCGGGTATGAGCCGTCGCGGGAGACGATCAAGTATCGGTGTCCGGCCAAGCACGAGGGGTGGGAGTGTCTGATGAGCAAGATTTGCAATGCGGGGAAGTCCTACGGGAAGACGGTGCGTGTGCCGCGGGAGATCGACTTGCGGCGGTTTCCGGCGATACCCCGGGCGACGCGGAAGTTTGAGCGGTTGTACCGCGGGCGGACGGCGGTGGAACGGGTGAATGCCCGGCTGAAGGTGTTTTGGGGGGTGGATGACGGGAACATCGTCGGGGCCCGGCGGTTTACGGCGGAGGTGGGGGCGGTGATGGTGGTGCACGCCGCGTTTGCGACGCTGTTGGCGATGGCCCCGCGTCGAGAGGGGACGTTGGGAAAGATGCGGCTCAGTCCGATTTCCAAGGCCTTGCGGGAAAGAGTCTACGGCAAGCCTGCCGCCCCGGGACATCCCGAGTCCGGCTCCGCCGCTGAGCAAGAGCCTTCAGGAAAACCCGCCGTAGCGGTCACCTAGGTTTTTTACCCCAGAGCGGCGGACGAATCGGGAATCTTGTCGGTGCTGAGCTCGTCTCGCAGGATGACGGTCTGCGCGGAGTGCGCGCGGAAGGCCGATCAAAGACCGCTTTGAGGCGTTTTCTTCCCTGGAACGCCGCCTTTTCTTCCTTCGAGTGCCGCCTTCCCGGCTCCAGAGTCCCCTCTTTTCAAGACTCCCCGCCCCACGTATTCACCTGATCCCTCTTCCGCGACTCTTCCCGACCTATCCAGTCTCGCGCTCTTAACTCACTCCCCCGCCAAAAAGTTTACAACGCAAACGGCTCGGCAACTTCGCTGCCGACTGGTACAGACTGGGAGGTGTGCGCAAGCTGCGGTGCCGCCAGTAGCAATCATGTCTCCAACGCCCCGCTGTCCGAGCGATTTCTGGTTGCGATGCAAGAGTCATCGACGCCCAGATACCGCAGGCATCAACTCGCGGTCGCAAGGCGGCCTCCTCGGGTTGGGAGGACAAGTATGGCCAACCACACCGTACCTGAACCTACCGGACGTACAGTCGAATTCTCGCCAAGAATCGACACCGAGTCGGGTGGCTGTTAACCCAGGCAGGCCCGTCAAACCGAGAGTCCGAGAGTTTCGGGCGGGGTTTTGGGGTACGGGGCTCCCCGTTCGCAACCCTCTTCGTAACAATGCGCGCCGAGGCGAGAGGCGGAAGTGTTTGCAGCGAAGGGACTTACCGACTTCGAGTCCCTTTCGGTTGGCCCCAAAACGAAGGCAACCCGTAGCGCAACTGCAAGAGACGAGTTAACAGTCAAGGGTCTCTGGCTGTTAACCCAAAGCGCGATTTGTACAGGCGTTTGAAACTTCGACTGGCAGGTTAACAGCGGGCGCGAGCGTGCGAATTTGGCTCGACCACCTGGGACCGCAAGACGCCGACGTGGTGGCCCGACGACGCCGCCCGTGCGGGCTGTAGAGCTGCATCGCCAACGTCGATGCCGATTCTTGGCCCGTTCAGCACGATGGGCCCTGGACATCCAGGCCCGTGGCTGATAGCAAGGGATTCTGGCATCTGCCAGCGGTGTTCAAAAACCCTGTCATCTTCCACGTTCGCACGCACTTAAGGCATATCCCGAATGGCCCGTATTTTCCACCCCCTCATCATGCTGCTGGCTCGGGCGACCCAGGCCGAGATGGCCCAGATGGTCGACTACCTGAAGACCGAAAACCGCATCCTTCGGGCAAAGCTCCCCAAACGGGTGGAGGTGACGGCGGCCGAGCGAGAGCAGTTGGTGAAACGGGGCAAGTCGCTGGGGTCGAAGATCAAGGATCTGATCACGATCGTCTCGCCGCGAACATTCGCCCGCTGGGCGAGTGGGGAGATCAAGTCGGTCGGCAAAAAAAACGAGACGAAAGGCGGGCGGCCACGCAAGCCCGATGAGGTCCGGGAACTGGTCGTCAAGATGGCCAAGGAGAATGCCTGGGGGCTGGGACGGATCATGGGCGAGTTGAAGAAGCTGGGCCTGAATATCTGCAAAGGGACGGTCCGGAACATCCTGCTGGAGAATGCCTTGGACCTTGGACCGACACGCGGCGAAGGGTCCTGGGACGAGTTCATCAAGATGCACGCCAAGACCCTGTGGGCATGCGACTATTTCTCGAAGAAGGTCTGGACGCTTGGAGGGCTGGTCGAGTACTTCGTGCTGTTCTTCATCCAGCCCGGAACGCGAAGGGTCCACATTGCCGGGATCTCGGCAAATCCCGATGGCGCCTGGATGGCGCAGCAGGCCCGCAACCTTGGCATGTTCTTCGACGACCAGCCAGAGCGGGCCAAGTATCTGGTCTGTGACCGGGACACGAAGTTCACCGAACAGTTCCGGGCGATCCTCGAATCCGAGGGCGTGGAGGTTGTGCAGACTGCCGTCCGGGCGCCGAACCAAAACGCCTACGCCGAGCGGTTCGTGCAGACGATCAAGACGGAGTGCTTCGACCTGTTCATCGTGCTGGGCGAGAAGCACTTACGGCATCTCCTGACCGAGTTCCTTGCCTACTATCACAGTCAACGCCCTCATCTGGGCCTCGGGAATCTGCCGCCGGTCTTGAGCCAACCACCCGAACCTGTCGGCTGTCTTGGACCGGGGGATATCATTGTGCACGAACGGCTCGGCGGACTGCTGCGGCACTACGAACGCAAAGCCGCATGAGCAACCGGTGCTTCCACGCTGATCGGAAGCGGTCGCTGCTGCGCAGATCTTGGAAGCTCGGTGCTGGTGAGCCGCAAATCCCTCCTGTCCTCTGCCTTCCTGCCAACGATGCGGTCTCTTCACAACTTTTGGCCAGCCGCAGTCGGACAAGGATGAGTCGATTCGAGCCATCGCAACTGCCGTCGCCGGTCGGTTCTGCGTTGGACAGAGTTTTTGAACACGACGGGCGCCGACCAGCCCGCAACCGATAAAAATGAGGCCCAGGTCGAAGACCAGCAGCCCCCGATGCTCCGGTCTGGGCGGTTTCGTGACGAATTGCAGAGCGACGGCCAGCACCAACATTGTGCCGACGAACCCCAGCAAACGTGACCGCTTCTTCGTCGCTGCCTGATCGCGGTCCGAATGGTAACCCTTCTCCCTGTCGATCATCTGGCTCACCTCCCAAGTGATTGTCCGCGGTTGTTAACTTGCCGTGACCCGTCCGAAGTGCTTCACCCAGAGCACCAGTACGATTGCACCCGGTTACTCTGCTTCACAGCTGATAACGTCGATCCCAACCTTGATTGCCTCTAAAAGGCGCGTTGCGGTTTCTACATCAAGCAAGACTTCGAGGTCGCCATTATCCTGAACGGAGAGAGCGACAGCCAACCTCTTCCCACATTGGCGAACGATTGCGACGGCGTCGTTTCCGCTATCGGCTTCGGTGAAGACTATGGTGGCGATCTCTCTTGGCGTCATCGTTACATTCCTGGAATAGGATCTCCCGGCACGAATCGCCAATGTCTGCCTGCGGGCGTGTCCAAATGCCAATGTGGGCCACGATGCCAGCCGGGTGCATTGGGGTGATAGGGATGCTGCTCGAAGACGATCTTGGTTTGCTCGTTCGGCTGCCACACCACCTTGCCCCGCCCCGGCGTGGTCGCTGTGTCTGGTATTCGGGTTCCCGGCACACCAAGTAGCTGGTCCATCTCCTGTGGCGTACTGGGCCATCTCTCACTTGTTGCGTTTGCGGCGCACTCGTTATTGTGCGCCACGACCGCCAGGGGCGACACGTGGTACACGTGTTCGCCCTCGACGGTCATATTGTACACCCGGTGCACGCCGGGAATAGGGCGCACCGCGGCAACGGTCAGCGGGCGGTGGATACCGCCGAGCTGCTCGCCCGGCTGGAGGTCGCGGACCGAGACCCACGCCTGACGCGACTGGCTGTAGAACTTGTGCAGCCCGGTGGGGCGGACTCGCTCCCTTTGGCCTCGGTCGTCCGTGAGCGTCAGCTCCCACACGTCCCGGTTGAGGTGGGTGACGGTGGTGAGGACGACCTTGCCCGGACCGGGTTCGATAGGAGGGCAGGGGTCGTTGGCCACCACCCGGGCGTGCATCCCATCCGGTAGGCCCATCTCCACCAGGTCCAGCGGAATGGGCACCAAGGCGCCGACGCGGGCCCCGTGCCGGGTGATCCACTCCGGCGGCTGGAGGGTTTCTACTTCGACGGGATCGACCGTGCCGTCTTCCCACCGGTTGTCGGCCAGCAGCCGCAGCTTCCGCCACGTGGCCGAATCGACCGCCGTGGAGGCAAAACGCTCCGTTTCGCCAAGCTCCGGATTGCGGGCGAGGACCCGCTGACCGACGCGGACCGCCTCGATGGGCCGAGTCTGGGGTGCGGGCAGCGCTAGCGCACCGGCGCTTGCGTGGCGCACTCCCTGCGGCGGCGACTGTTTGCCCAGTCCCAGCCAGAAGCAACACCCGGCCAACAGGGCGCACAAAAGTACCCAAGCCGTCGTGGCATGCCGGGGTGAAGACGCGGATCGCGTAGTTCGGATCGCGCCGCGGGCACCCGGTTGCTCCGATGCTGCCGCGCTGCCCGCACGAACTGGCCAAGCGCGGGGTTTCTTCAACATCGCGACTTGCCTTTCGCGGGCATGCGGGGCCGCTGCGTCCACACGGGCAGCAAGCTGCCCGTGGCACCCCGGTTCTCGTGCGGCTGTCCGGTCCCACCCCGCGCCAGCCCGCTCGCCGCCCGATGCGTCCCAAGCGAGTTCCTCTCCCCCGAACAGGCGATCGCACAGCGCGTTGAACTCCGGGTCCGGCAACCGCGGGAGTGCGTCATCGCGTGGTTCCTGGTCGGGACTGAACGGGTCGAACTCGTCCGGCCCCGCGAACAAGAAGTCCCGCGTCCGCCGGCGCTCGTCGTCCGAATTGCGTCGGCCAGTGACGACCAGCGGGGCCAGGCCCGCGACCAGGCACGTAAGTCCGAGAGTGTTCCAGAACGAGGCGCCGTGCGGAACAGGGACGACGTCCGATTGCGACATCATCGGAAGCAGCGTCTCCTCGCCGATCAGGATGGGCGTTCCCGCCACGAAGCACACCCCTTCCCCGGAGCAAGCCCGCTGGAACTCCGTGTGGAAGTTCTGCGCATTCGTGCGGTTGAACACCCACTCGCCCATCCGGTTAGCGAAGGCGATGTCCCGGCGCATCGACTTGTATTCATGTTGGGACGATGTCACCCTGTGCGCTCATTATTCGCCAGGTGGAACGATTTCGATCCGTTCTTGCGGTGGTCGGCGCGCGCCGGCCAGGAGTACCTTGTCTTCAATGTGATAAAGAACTGCCCACGGCCGTGTCTCCCCTCCCCAGGAACTGAGATTCACCAGCAGCCACCCGAGCGTCCAACTAGGATATGACTCGCTGAAACTGGCAAGTACATCCAACACTTCGGCCCGAACACGTGCCTCGCCTTTGTCTGGAGCTGATTGGGAGTAAGTCTCGGGCCTTGAAGCCAGTTCCAGTAGGTCAGCGTCGTTCAATTCGTACCAATGCTGCCCGCTACGTGACTGCGAGGCAACGTACCAAAAAAGCTGACAGAACCGCATTCCTCCAAGGTGGTATCCCAACCGCTGGAAGGCTTGCAGCAATTGTCGTCGTGAGTTTGTCATAGAGTCTGGAGTTCACAGAGGGCCGCTGTGAGTTTCTGGAGTCATACGCAACACTGGCTAGGACGTGCTGGAACGTCAGGGACTCGGCAAGTCCCCGATCGAAGGAAGAAAGCGGAAGTCAGCATCCGGAACATACTTAAGCTCGACAGAAACTGTCCGCATGGGAATACCTGCGCGAGCCATCTCTGCGGCGAACTTCCGATTGAAATGGTTCACTCGTGCGCATCGTGTTTGGCCGTCGATCAGCCGAATTATCCCGTAGCGGTCGACTTCGCCAAGTATGGGATGTGGCAGCTCATTTCCGTTCCCCACTTCGCAATGTCGCGACGGAGCTTCTCTGTGACCCGAAGCATGTTCTCTTCAGTTGAATCCACGAGACGCAGCTTGCTCGGATCCACCTGTTTGGTGCTGGCGTTGTGAACGAGTAATCCCGCCTGGGTCACGCGATAAACGTGGTCTGCATGAACTTCTAGGTTGAAGACTCGCTCCGGAGCAGACCGAGAACTCACACGCACGACCCGTCTGAGTCCGCCCAACTGGCGCATCTGTTCGCCCGGCTGAAGATCGCCGGCTGGCACGAAATCGTGGCGGTCTTCCGACCAGACCAAGTGGTTGCGGGTGACGCCGAGGGGCTCCGACAGGCCTTCGACGTACAAGTCGATGATGCCGTTGCGAACGCGGGTGAACGTGCCAGTGACCACCTGCCCATCACCTTCGCCCAGCGGTGGGCAGGGGCCGATCGACGCTACCTCCGCCAGCCCGTCAAAGCCCTGCTCTGGAAGCGAGAGGTGGATCTGGTGGCCCACTCGGGCCTGCACCTGCTCGATCCACCGCCGGGGACGGAGGAGTTCGATGTCGAGGATGCCGTCGTCTACCGCGGCGCGCAGCCGTATCTCGCGCCAGGTGACCGCGTCAACCTCCTCGGCGTCCCACCAAGGGCGATGCTCTACTGGGCCGACTGCCTGAATCACCAGTTCAGGTGGGAGATCGGTGACCACCCTTTGCCCCAAGCGAACTTGCTCGATTTCTTCCAGCAAGCGTGTCGATGCAGCGACGGAAACCGACGCCGGTTGTGGGGAGGCAGAACCATTGTCCCTAGGCGCGGCACGGAACAGGCAGAAGGCAGCCAGCATCAGGCAACCTGCCAGCCACCATTGGCCCATAGCGCTGCGTCGCTTTGCAGGAGCGTTCGACTTCCGCCAACGTTCCACCCCGGCGGAGGCTGCTCCACTGACTGCGGTCTCCCTCGCGCAGGCCGTTTCATCGATCACGGCCGCCACTGGCGCTCGCGATTCTTCGCGGAGCGAGGTGAGTTGGGACTGGTCGAGACCCAAAAACTCCTGTACGGCGTGACTATCGTGCATCAGTTCCTCCGTTCGCGGGTCGGAGAGGCCGTACCAGATTTGGAGGAAGTAGAGCTTCAGCATCCAGATCAGCGGCTTGACCGGTCGGCCGGGTTGGTCGCTCTTGGGATAGAACGGCTCGACGAGTTTCACGAGTCCTTGCCACGGCATGACTCGGTTCATCATTCGGAGGAACTCATGCCGTCGGGTGGGTTTGCGCATCACGTCGAAGCCGCCCGTCGCCAACGTCCGCTGCGATAAACCGTCCTTCCTCGCCATAATCACTTGCCCTAATGTCTATGCGCCTCTATCTTGGTTCCCAATTATGGTCGTATTATACTGCTGCCGGACGGTTGTTGTGCAGAGGTTCCATTACAGTATCCGGCAAGTCCGCGCTGCTGCTGGCAGACTGTTCGTCCTGGGGTGCTATGAAGCGGTCGCTGGCACTTTTAAGGGCCGGCGCCGATTTTCGCTTTGTGGGCCCCAAAGGGGAGGACTTTGTCTGGCAAAACGTTGGATATCTTCTGGGACATCAGAAACTCGCTTATGCGCACGAAGAGAATGAAGCGTTACGAAAGGCGATTTGCCAGTTTCTTCTGGACCACGGATGTGACTTGGAAGCAGCATGGCGAGCGAAAACCGTCAACCAAAGAGTTCTGGAAGAGTTGTTTCCCGAGGCCGGGCCGCTCGACGACCACGAGAAGCGGGTGAAGTTGTGGATCAGTATGCACAAGCGCACCAAGGCGAGAGTGCGGGCCAGGATCGAGGCCGAAGAAAAGGAGCTGGGCAACTTGCGCACTCCAGCGCACTTGCGCCCGTGGCTCCGTCCTAAGGGCTCTCCGCATGAGCGTGGACGCTGGAAAGCCGAAGAGTTCTTTTCCGATCCGAAGGTGATCGCCCTATGCAAGGCGATTGAGGCGAAGGATCTGGTGAAGATCGACGAACTGATCGAGCAAGGTGCCGATGTGAATGCACCGGGGCGCGGTAACATGACGCCCCTTTGGTGGGCGTTTCCTGTGGGCGAGGAAGTCTTCCGCCGGATACTCGAACATGGAGCCGATCCGAATATCAAACTGACCGAAAGGATTTACCCCTTTTACGCCGGGGATTCGGTTACCTTTCTGGCGGCCGGCCCCAGCCCCTCGCATGCCTGCATTTTTCACGACATCGCGATGGACAACTACCTCGAGCTGGTGTTAGAGCACGGAGGCGATCCTGAGATTGAAAACGGGTATGGCCGCACACCACTTTTTTCCGCGGTGACGGCCTTCGAGAACTCCGAAAAGCGGATTCGACTGTTGCTGGAGGCAGGGGCCGATATCAACCATCAGGACCGATTCGGTGACACGCCGGCCATGTTCGCCGAACGCCATCGCCGGTACGATTCCCTGCTTGTGCTTTTGGAGGCCGGAGCCGATCTACGACTGGTCAACAGAAGCGGCCTTGATGTGGTGTTCATGGTCGCCCGGCGCTTGGAGTTTCCGACCGCCCGGGCCCAGCATGACAAGCCAGTGTTCGACTGGTTGAAAGGGAAAGGATACGACGTGGAGGCCGCGCGGCAAATCGTAGGCACATACCCTCCGCTCCGAGACCTGCCTGTCGAGCGGCGCCCGTGGTTGAATCCTGTCAAGCGTGAATCGAGAAACGTCACCGAGTAACACACTCTCATTAGACCCAGCGCAGAAGAAAGGAAAGACCGGCTTTGTATCTTCGCCGAGCGATTGGTACCAGCATGGGCATCAAAACAATGGCCGGTCATGTCCTTCATTGAGAAAGGGGACTTCGCGTGAGCGTGCCGGAATCGCAACCGAGAAAACGCGGTGGCTGTCTGACGGCGTTCCTGGTAGTCGCGCTGTTGGCTAATCTATGGGGAGGATGCTACGAGCTGTTTGCCGGTGCGCGCGTGAGGGAAGTGTTTTCGTCTCTGCCCGCTTGGGTCGTTTCAGTGGCGGGATTGTTGGCCCTGGCAAACTGCGTATTCACCATTGCCATCTGGAAGTGGAAGAAGTGGGGCGTGTATGGTTTTGCCGCCTCGGTTGCTGTTATGTCCCTGATCAACACGGCGGCCTTTGGAGTGTTCGAGCCTCTTCCAGCCGGCATGCATCCAACGTCGGTTTTCCTCGTGAGGGCTCTTCAGATTGCCATCTCCCTGTCCGGGCTCGTTGGGTTGGCGATTCTGCTTGTTCTATTGCGCCCGGTGTGGCGCGAGATGAAGTGAAACTCCCCGCAGGAAGCTGCGGGACTTCTCAATGGAAGGGCCTTGCATGCGGGTTTCTCCCACAGCCCTAAGTGGCCATTTCTCCCCACAGCAAGCTGTGGGGCATCCTGGCCTGCATTTCGTGCACTCCTCGGTTCCCCTACCCTTTCATAGCTACACCGATCTTGCCGCCTTGCTGGCACAAACCGCCACATCACCTGCCAAATGTGCCACTTTGTGTGAACTGTTGCCCCACAGGCCTGACCATCTGGGAGCCGGCCACCTTCCCCCGGGCCGCTTGTAAACCGCCGTTTCAACCTTTCAATCCCTCGAAAAACGCGATCTCGTGTTAACAATTCTATCCCCTCTTTGGAGGCACCAGCCGCGACCAATAGTTCGAGACCGTTTGGAATGATTTGCCCCACCGAACGGGTCTCGAACTCGGTAAATTCTTCTCAGATAAGCACTTCCGAAATCGGTCAAGAAGAGAGTGGTTATAAAGAGCGTTTTGAACGGGGAGGCGAAGGACAAGAGAACGTTGAGCACCAGCCGGCCCATCGACGTGGCCGTGTTGAACTGCTGGGTGACCGAGACGAACCGAGACGGGCCGCCGCGCTACAACCTATTGGCACAAATGGCGTTACGTTGCGATTTGTGAGAGGCCGCTTCCTTGCGGTCGCGGCTCGGACAGGTCTAACCCGCGCGGAGCAGGGTTCGCAACGAGAGGGAATCAGCACAGCGGGCCGAACGGTCTTCGGAATTCCCCGAGCCGGAGCGACCGACAAGCGGCGACTGGCTCCCGCCTCTTTGGCGGTTCAACCGGGTTTGCTCCGCAGAGTGCAGCGGAATCGAAATCGCTCGCTCCGCGTTGTCCGCCCTTGAACTATCCGTGAGAAACCTCCCCCCTAGAGCACTACCGGGTCCTCGCTCAGCCACCTTCCCACGGCGGGGTCGTACCAGCGGTTGAGGTTGTTTTGGAGTTGGGTGTCTTGATCAAATGGTCTGCCAGTAAACAGGAACAAAGAATCCACCGCCGGGGTGGTTGCAAAGAGAGCTTCGGGCGAATTGGTCGCCCCCGTCACCCTGCTGGAAACTGCACAGATTAGGTTACTGACCACGGTCGCTGCCCTCGTTGAGTCCGGTCACGGTTTCCAACACTGATTATACTCGGCCCTGTTTGCAGTGTATATTGGACAACGTCCCGCACGGTGTTCAGGTGGTCCGTCAGGGTCCACTGTACGAATTCCGCCCTGGCGGTGTCAACGTCCGGTTGGTCTTACGATTTGCTTTTGTCGTGCTCGCCGTCCGCCCTGAGGGTTGTTCCGTAATTCTATCTATACCCCTTGCTCCCACGCACGAGCGTATCGTACTGATGGACGCCGAGTGGTGCGGGAGTTCCGAAAGAATGCGGCTATGATACTTCTGGGCCATTCGTACATAGGGTTATTACCGGTAGTCCAGGCGTGATTCGTGACGCCCCAGCCCAATCCGTGTAGCGACATATAAAGCAATCCAGGGAACAGATAGTAGCACCGCTACCACGCTCCCTAAGAACACCACGTAGACAACGTCTGCTATCTTCTCGCCGAAAACAATCGCGCTCTCATCAGTGACAGCTACAATAAGGCCTAACACGAGAGTTCCCAACAAGGGAATAGCGGTGATGAGGAGGACGTTACGGGCAAGAATCCTCTCCAGAACTTGATTCTGAAAGTACGTCATGGACAAGGCATAATTCGCGCGCATACCCCATACGGCTAGCAAAACCATTATGCTGCCCAATAATGCGAAGGGAAAGAACGGTCCGTTTGGCCGGGGGACAGCTTCCCAAAGGTCGAGTGTCAACATTATAAAGCCACTGGAGAAGAACGCCACAATTCCGATTAATACATGAATCCAGAACTGCGCCTGAAAACGCCACTTACTGCCATAAACGCAGGTCGCTGCACCCACAACGGCAGCCACAGTGCCGATAGTTATGATCCCTGGCCATCCCAGCTGCAAATAAATCGCATAGTTGCCTAGAAGGCCGTAGCAAAGCAAGACTGCGTATAGGGCTATGTTTATCCTGGCCCGAAATAATGAAGTATGCTCCATTATTTGTTACTCCTATCGCACAATCTCGAAGCAAGTTGTTCCACCGTAGGCAAAGAACTGATAAATCCAGTGATCCACTCTCACCGTAGTTACCCGGTCACATAACAGAAAATAATAATATGCGTGACCACCTCCAATTGCTGATGCGGTCCGAAAACCGATATTGTGTTCAGCGAGGCAGGGACTACACACCTTTGCATCGGCCCAGTTCCTCTCAAAGGCCATTGCCCAACGCTCACATCCGTTCGGCCAAAAATCGAAGATCCACGTATTCTTGGCCACCCGCTCGATCGCCTCTCCAAGCTCGCGCAATTGCTCGGGACCACACCGAGCGCATCGCTCGCCCGGTAGCGGCCAAAGCTGTGCAAGCACCCAGCCCAAAGGTTTTCGACCAATCGGGAATTTGGTGGACGCTGGAGGATCGGTGACCTGTATCGCGTCTCGGCCCTCGCGTAAACGCCACTTAATGTACTCTCTTAACTCCTCTCGGGAGCGATTATAGAAGTACTGAGCTTCTTGTGGGGTTATTATACCCAACATCACGGCGTCAAACGGATCCTCCGGCTCTCGCAGGCCAACGGGATCGAATCTTCCGCTCGGCCCATTCCCCACATACCGATACAAATTCCCATCGCCGCCAGCAAAGCCTACCGGGTCCTCGCTCAGCCAGCGGCCAACACGGCCGTCATACCAGCGGTTGAGGTTGTTTTGAAGTTGCGTGTCACTATCGAATGGTTTACCCGTGAATACAAAGAGACTATCGATAGTCGGATTACTTTCCGACGTGACCCGACCAAAAGCGTCGTAGATGAGGTGATTGACCACGGTGGTCATGTCGCTGCCCGGATTGTACTTGGCAATGTCCCGGACCGTGTTCAGGTGGTCCGTCAGCGTCCACTGTACAAGGTCGGGTGTGCCGCCGTCAACGGCCTCCTCGGCCAGGAT
Source organism: Thermopirellula anaerolimosa (assembly GCF_054657335.1). Classification (NCBI taxonomy): domain Bacteria; kingdom Pseudomonadati; phylum Planctomycetota; class Planctomycetia; order Pirellulales; family Thermoguttaceae; genus Thermopirellula; species Thermopirellula anaerolimosa. The sequence goes on along the minus strand of NZ_BAAHYX010000007.1, from coordinate 25,075 downwards.
CTGATCCACCGCCGGGCCCCACAGGTAGCGCCACCGAAGGTCCGAGGCGGCCGCGTCGCCGGCGCCCGTATGCTGGAAATCCAGCACGATCTGATTGCCGTCGTAGGCGAAGACCCGTTTCTGTTCGTAGTCCCCGTCGCCGTCCATCCGCCGCCGCACCAGGCGGTTCTCGTGGTCGTACGATTGGCGGATCACCCAGTCCACGGCCGCCTCGTCGCAGCCGGCTGATCGAACATGTCCTTGATCAAATCCCAGCGTTCATCCGTCAATACTCGGCGCAACATCGTCTATCCCCCTCCCTGCACATACTCGGCCCCATTGACAACCTCTTCGACTGTCCATCATGATAAGCCCTGTTCCCAACCTGGCAAGAGCGGTTTTCAGACAGGGCCTAGTTCCGTACCGCGGTTGTCTCAAACCGGTTGACACGTTCCGACCCACCAGTCACGTAGTACATAGACGGCACCGGAGTCGGACACGAAGTCCGTCTGGCGTGACCCGCTCCCGTCGGCGTGCCATGTGGATTCGATTGTCTCAGGTAACGTCGACGAGAGGTTCATTCCAAGTGCCGCCAGACCGGGCGCAGCAGAAAAGCAAGAATCCCGACACCCACAAGGCCCAGCAGTGCCAACACAAATCCAGTGGTCATCAGGTTGACCACGAAAGCAGCGAGAGACGACCCAATGAAACCGTACAAGCCCCATCTTTTCCACTTCCAGATGCCAATGGCGAATACGCAATCTGCCAGGGCCCACAACCCCGTTAGCGGCATCACCCACGCGGGAAGGTCTGGAATCGCTTGTCTCGCGATCGCGCCAGCAACCAGATTCTGAAGTGCGACCCAGAGGTTGGCAAGTATCAGGAACACCAACCAGGCGGTCAGGCAGCCGCCCCGTTTTCTCGGTTGCGATTCGTCGGTGTCCATGGGTTACTCCTTTCCGGCTGGGGAATCACCAGCCAGGTCGCGATTCATCCAGGGTCGCTGGTCGATGGGTACGCCTCGCAAAGGCAAGTAGCTCTCGCATGCTTGCCGGGCCGCTTCCAGATCGTAGCCCCGTTGCTTCAACCAGTTGACCACAGGAGTCTCGTTTTCCGCTCGGCCCGTGCTCCAATTGAGCCGTCGGCCGACCATGAACACCACGTCGATGCCGCTCTTGTTGACCAACCGCAGATTCGCATTGGCCTCGAGAAGCACCAGCAACGAATCATAGCGGCGATGGCGTTCGGCGAACATCGCCGGCGTGTCGCCGTACAGGTCCTGATGATCGATATCGGCCCCTGCTTCCAATAACAATCGAATGCGCCTTTCGGAGTCTTCGAAGGCCGTCACCGCCGCGAAAAGCGGCGTCCGCCCGTGGCCATTCTGCAAGTTCGCATCGCCTCCGTGTTCCAAGACGAGCTTCAAGTAGTTGTCCATCGAGACGTCGTGAAAAATACAGGCATGAGACGGGCTGGGACCGGCTGCGAGAAACGTCACCGAATCACCGGCATAAAATGGGTAAATCCTTTCCGTCAACTTCACATTGGGATCGGCCCCATGCTCAAGTAGCCGTCGGAAGGCCTTTTCACCCATGGGAAAGGCCCAGAGCAGGGGCGTCATATTCGCCCGTCCCCGCGCGTTCACATCCACGCCGGATTGGACCAGTTCATCGATCTCGACCAGGTCCTCGGCCTCGATCGCCTTGCACAGTTCGATCACCTTGGGATCGGTAAAGAAATCCTCGGCTTTCCAGCGGACGCGCTCATGGGGACGGCCTTTCGGCCTCAGCCAGGGACGCAGGTGGACGGGAGTCCGTTCGTCGCCTGACTTTTCCTGCTCGGCTCTTATCTTCGCCCTCAGCCGAGCCGCCGTGGCCCTGTTGATCCGACTCCACAGCTTGCTCCGTTTCTCGTAGTCATCAAGCGGCTTGGCCTTGGGAAAGGCCTCTTCCAGCACTCTCTGCTCAACGGTTCTCGCCTTCCAGGCTGCTTCCAGATCGCATCCGTGGTCCGTAAGAAACTCGCGGACGGCCTTTCGTAACGCCTCCGTCTGTTGGTCATGATGGTCTGACTTTTCACGATCCACGAGATGAAAGACATTTTTAAGAACGAAATCTTCCCCCTCAGCATCGACAATCCGAAAGTCGGCGCCGGCTTCAAGAAGCGCTAGTGTATTCTTCAAAGGCCCGGAATACCTAAGGCCAATCTGGTACAATAAGGCGGTCTGACCAAAAGTAGGATCGACGTAATTGACATCCGCCCCGGCCGCAATGAGTAGCCTGAGACTCTCCCCCCCGCGACAGAGAATTTGCTTCCAGCCATCGGTTCGCTCAATGTTCGGGTCCGCACCATGTTCCAGCAGTAGCTTGAGGTAGCGTAGCGGGACGTCCGGATCGTCCGTAGTGACTTCAGGGAACACCGTACTCACACCGTATGGATGCGTCGCAAGGCAGATCGGATATCGGCCAGCCAGATCCTTCGTCTCTCGTGTCCCGGGCAGTTCGCCGCTTAGCTGCACATTCGGATCGGCCCCCTGCTCAAGTAGCCGTCGGAAGACCTCTTCACCCATGGGAAAGGCCCAGAACAGGGGCGTCATATTGGCGCGTCCCCTGGCGTTCACGTCGGCACCTTGGGCGACCAGCTCATCGATCTTGGCCAGATCCTTCGCCTCGATCGCCTTGCACAGAGCGATCACCTTCGGATCGGTGAAGAAATCTTCGGCCTTCCAGCCCAACCGCTCATGCGGGGGAACTCCCCGGAATTGGTAACTCGGGTCGGCCAGCATACGACGGATCTCGAGCAGTTGGCCAATGGGGCCGCGGGGTTCAGGCCGTTTCTTTCCATCGCCGCCTTCCTTGCGGCACGAGGCCAGCGACAAAACCACGAAGGCCACGCAGAGAACAACCACCGTATGACGTCTCATCGTTTCAATCCTCCTCTACTGGTTGGCGATATGGGCGTACAGGCACTCGACGTAGATGCCGTGGGCCTCGACCATCGTGTCCAAAATCTGGTACACACCCGCGATGGTTGTCGTGCCTCCCGCGCCTCCCGCAATAAGGGTCACGACGCCAAAGATAACCTGGAACGTGCCCAAGGCCATCTCGAGGTCCAGCGGGCTGTCCAATGTCACCCGAGCGCCTACCGCAGTGGGTACATTAACCAGAATATCAATCGTGATATTCCCGGCATCCTGGAGGTTGTTGAGAATGTCCCAGTCCACAACGTAGGCTGTGATCAGGCCCTGCGACCTCTGGTGCATTTCTGACTCTGGGATGTCCAGCGGAACGCGACCCAGCGTATTGACGTGCAGCCCCGCGGCGTTGAATGTGGCGGCAAGGAACGGGGTTCCTTGTCGGTTATTATCAAACTCGTCGGCCACCAGGCAACTCGCACTGGCCAGCCCTCCGCCGAGAGAGTGGCCCGTGAACGCCCACCCAGAGGGAAGTGTGGGAGTGATTAGCTCCTCTCCTGAGCGAACCCGAGCATGTTGTCCTACATCGAGGCCGATTTGCATTGCCGTGTCATATTGTTCCGACGAGTGCCCTAGCGCTTGACGGAAGTTATTATACCAGTCCGTAAAGCTCGTAGCGTCGGTACCTTGGAACGCAACGATATTCTTCCCGGAGATGTAATCATGGTAGACTCCCGCTGCGAAGCCTGTGGCTGGATTGTCGCGGACCAGATCATTCACATCAACTTTCATCTTTACTTCCTTGAAAGCGATCTCCGATTGGCCGATTCCTGTGCCAATCAATTCTTCCCGATTCAGGGGCTCCAAACAATACTGTGGCAAATCATCTCGGTCGTAAATCCCCTCGGAGGCCAAGGCTAACCGCAGGTCTTCGTTCTTAAGCAAGTAGTGGAAGAACGAATCGGTGTTAGCAACAAGGTAATTGGCCCTGTCGGACATGACCGGACCTTCTGCCACGTTTCCGGTCGGGTACACGTTCAATACGATCGAGGTGATGGGCTTGCCATTTTCCCGAACATGCTCGAGGGTCTTCGTATCGACGTTTTCTGTCACTCCCTCCACATACAGCGTGATCGAGTGGACATTCTCGCTGAAGCCCAGCGCTAGGGCACTATACACCATTCCCGCCATGACGAAATCGCCACTGGTCACTGGATCGTCAGTGACGGTGCTTCCATTACGGCGAACATTTCCGTCCTTTGTCCACACGCGGAGCTTGGCATCCCCGTCAGGCCGCTGTGATGGGTCGCCCGATGGGATCGTCATTGCCATATTGTAATCCAAGGACAGCTTCGCAGTGGTCGGGTCAATCCACTCCGGGATTTCGACTACGAGGGGAACGAAATTTGCACTCGCGTTGGCGTCGTCTTGAAAATAGCTGGTCCCGACCCAGTAACCATCCCAGCAGTCGAGCACCCCGTCGCCGTCCGCATCGCCCCAGTTGGGGACAATGACTTTCCCAAGTCCGTATGGGTGCGCCTCAAGATACTCCTCTTGGGCGGACCGATCCGGACCCGCGAAATCGGCGGTATTGTCACTATCGATGTCGATGTCCACCGCAGGGTTTGTCATCTTCACCACGTCTACCTCAGCTACTTCATACGTAGGATCACCACCCGGCGGATCTGATGGGATCGGCTTAAACAGACGCCACATGAGGGTGTCGGTCTGCACGTCGGGCTCGATGCCTTCGACGTAGATCATCGGTGGGTAACTCACTGCTTCGCCGGAAACAAACCATCGATAAACGCCCTTCTGCTTGCCAGCCTCGGTGATCGTCTCGTACTCGTCGGCCGTAATGGGCGTTTTCTCCGCATCAAGCCAGTAGCTGAGGCCGTCACCGAGTGTGACTTTCAGTTCAAACACGAATCCGTCCATCCCCGACAGGTCCTCAAAGCCGCGATCGAGGACTATTGGAACCAGATCATCATCGGTGAACGGCTGCCAGTTCATGCCGGGAGGATAAGCGTACTCCGCGTTTTCCAGATAGTCCGCAATCCCATTCTCGTTGTCATCATCGCTATTCCAAACAACCCAGGTCCCGGAGTAGCCGGCTTTATTTTCAATCTCCTCCTCCCCGTCGCTGCGGTCGATGACGCCGGTGTTGTCGCTGTCGGTGTCGATGTCCACTGAGGGGATGATGGTCAGCACCGAGGTGCGGTGATCGTGGACGCCATCGGCCGGGTCGTCGCCGGGATCATCATCGTCGGGCAGCGGCGTCCACAGGCCGGTGTTGGCCAGGCGCATGAGTACCGGCTCCTGCTATCGTGAAGTCAAGCCGCCCCTCGATCCCGGCGCCGTAAATGTAATGCGTGCCGTACAGTTCCGAGGAACCCGTGGGCCGAAGGGCGGTGGCCCAGGAAGATGAACGCCGCCACGAGGAAGCCGATGGTCAGCCCCACCGCGCCACCGATCAGGCCCAGGGACGCGCTATTCGGCCCATCAACCAAGTCAATGATGGCCACCAATTGGTCAATTTGCGCGGGCGTAACCCCCATTTCTTCGACAAACCATGCGTGCTTTCCCACCGAATAACGTGCCCAAAGCTCATACCGGCCTGGGGGAAGGTCCCCTTCCTTGCCAGCAATGCCGTAGTATTGAAGCTCGATACGATAGCTCAGCTCTTGCCCGGGCGCCAATGTGCGTACGCTCGCTCGGGCCGCAGCGGGCGGAGTGAGTTCGACCGTGAAGGGAACCTCCTTCCCGTCCTTGGTCAGAACAATGTGCAGATTTCCTACAGGGTGGCCCGCCTGGTTGCCGTCAAAATACCGAAACGGACTGTCCGACATGTTTCTCAGCACAGCCTCGATGATCATACGATCCGCTTTCACTACTGGAATAACGGGGACCATGTCCAAATCAACACGGTCCCAAGCCATCGCCGTGGAGGCTTCGCTCGTTTCGGCAGCAATAATGGGAGACGCCGCGCAAAGTGCGACTGTGATGATTCCCGATAAGGCCAGTGTATGTCGAGTAATCGAGCGGTTCATGCTATAGGCGTCCGGATTAGACACTATCGTTCGACCGATTCCTTACTGGTTAGGTCTATTTGCCTCAGCGTCGGGTTGCTGAAGTGGATACCCGACGTATTCTGGGCCGTTTGATGGTGATACATCAGGTATCTCCCATCGTCTGCGTCGTCCTGCACTCCGTTCTCGTTTGGATCAGGCAGGTGTTCGCCCCCGTTGAATCCGTTGGCATTGTGTGTGTCGATGATCATGTGCGTGAGTTCGTGGGCAGCCACATAGGCACGGTGGCTCGTGACGTTGAACCCTTGATTCGTGGCAAAATCGTGCGCCGAGTCCACCACAACAAAGGCACCGTAACTGCCGGCAAAGCCTCCCGTACTTCCCGCCATCGAATCAGCGAACGCGAGATAGACAAACTTTGTCAGCATATTCGGCTGGCCATTCGTGCGATGGCGGTGTGCGTTGGCCCAGGATTCAGCCTGTGCGTAGGAGCTGAAGTCCCGGTGGCTTGCCGTGGGCTCGTCGATAACATAGTAGAGGTCTATCCCGGCGCCTTCCGTCAGGTCGCCAAAGCCCGCTGAGACGGTGTTCATGGTGCTTCGAATACCTGCCTCCGTCGGCATGTGCTCCACCCCTTCCATTATGTCCACCTCCACCAGAAGTTCCTTCCGGGAAGTGCTCAACCGCCTGTGCCCCCCGGCATGGCTGTTGCCGCCATCGAGTATGAAGCCCCGATACTCCTGGAACTCGGTCAAGCTGTCCCCCGTGGTCTTGTGGGCCGGAAGATCCGTGCCCCCGTCCGTGTTGCTGGCATCTGGATCGGCCATTTCCCAGTCGTAATCGCGACGGACAAAGGTCAGATCGTATACGTCGTGGCTGTAACCATATTGAGTGTTCCATTCGGCGATCTGCTGGCGCTCCCAGCGGTCGGCGAGGCCGTCCTGGTCCGTGTCCGTAGGCACATCAAGCGTCCAGGTGAAGACCGCTACGCCATTCTTGATCAGGCTCGCCACCACCGTTGCCGAGCCGCCGTAATCCTTGCAGTAGAAATCGGCGAAGGTGTTGGTGGCGGCCATGGTGCCGAAGGCCGCGCGGCTGTTTGCGGTGAGGGCAAAGGAGTAATCGTCATTCCGGACCGGCCCCGTGACCATGTACGCGGTCTTGTTCTCGGCGTAGCCTGGGAGACTCGTGGTGTTCGTTATCCGGAAAGAGACGGCATCGATCCCTTGACCGCTGCCGACTCCATCGGCGATGAGCTTCATGTGCTGCCCCATATAGCTGATCGTGTTGAAGGTCCTGTTGAAGGTGAGCTTGTCCGTCGTGCCCTCGTAACCCGGCAAGTAGTAATCTACGCCGTCCACCGCGTCGAACAGGGCGCCGTTGTTGTTCACATCCAGATCGACGTACACGACCATAACCTTGACCGTATCCATGGGGATAAAGCCCATCGGACCGCTAGGCCCGTCCATATCCGTCAGGAGGGTCACCGTGGTGACGCCTGGGTTGATCCCTTCCAGATAGAACTGAACCACGCGGTTGCCACTGCTGAGGCCCAGGTCGCTGGCCGTGTACTCGACATTGGGCGCAACATAGTCTCCTCCGGTGGCCGCGTCGAGCTTGTTGCGTTGCACACTTGCGTCTTTCTTCCAGATACGAAGATTGCCCGGTGCTGCTATGTAGAGGTCGCCGCTTTGGGTAACACTAGCCGGATCAGAGGCTCCATAGGCAAACTTGAACCTAGCCAACCCTGGGTCGATCTGGGGAAACACATCGAGCACGAGGCTGGCGAGCGCCCCGCAGTTGAAGTCGTCGTTGCTGCCCAACACGCCGTCGCGGTCATATCCGTCGGCGAAGTCCGGAATGCGATCGTGGTCTGCATCGTCACGGAGGGCAGCTCGAATGATCTTCCCCGGCTCGCCCGGTGCGTCTTCCACTTGATCCTCGTGCAGGCTACGCTCGAGAGAATTGTTGTTGTCGGAATCCGCATCCAAATCCGCGCCGGTGACCGTGAGCACGACGCTGTCGCTGTAGACCGTGTTGCCGCTTGCGTCCCTGAGCGCCCAGGAAACCTGGCCGCGCCCCATGTTAAGCCCTTCCACATACACGGGCGATGGGTAGTTGGGCATGCCGGACCCGAACGTCCATTTGTAGTGCCGCAGACGCAGTTCGCTCGCGCTGAGCGGAAGCTGGTTCTTCGATTGGTCCTGCCACAGGCTGAGATTGCTTGTGCATTCGAGATGCAGTTCAAAGCCAGCCATACTGCTCGCATCGGGCAAACAGACCTCCAGCACGATGGGATGGAGGTCGTCGTCCGGGCTGTTCATCGGTTCATCGGCCCAGTCCGGAGCGCCGTTGCTTGAAGTCGGTTGGGTGACCAGCGACGTAAGATCGAGTTGGCTCCGCACGGCAAGAAGCTTGTCGCTGTACCCATCCGGCTTGAAGTTGTCCGTTCGGATGTCGACACTGTGATCTTCCCCACGAGCGAGACTTGTAAACTCCGTGCCATACGATGGGTCGCAGATCCGATTTCCGAAATGCGTTCTTATGTCTGACAGACTACAACGCGTGTCGTCTTCTAGCGCTCCCGTTTTTGTGATTCTAACGCGTTGGTGATTGCCTTAATGGCATAATAGGCGTGCACGTGTTCTGGCATCGGGAAGCTCCAGTTGTACGCACGCTTATAGTCTTCAGGCGGCGCCCGGCTGGCGCGCATGATCTTCTCTAGATACGGGACTGCATCTCTTGCCGCAGCACCGCAAGTACTGAGTGCCCTGATGGCTTCGATCCGCCGCGCGGTATTGGGACTCTGCAACTCGCGAATCAGCCATTTGACATGTTCCTCAGGAGAGTCGCCAACCTGTACCAGCAACCCATGGCCAAGAGCAGGGGGGATCCAACCTGCTTGCAGGCTTCGCCGGAGCACGAAAACCGTACGCCGGTCACGCGGCGCCAGGCGGATCATGTCATTTACGACCAGGGGCACGAATACTGTTGGGTCATGTTTGGCAAACTCGGCAAAGAGGTCATCAACGGCCTTATCAAGCGTGTCCTTTTCCATGCCAGGATGTACCTTCCGGAAACGCGCCAAAGCCTCTCGCATTTCTGGGGTTATTGCTTGTGTAGGAGATCCTCCTCTTGTTTGCGCGAATCTCACAAGAGGCATGTGTTCGTCGGCAGCACATGTGAAGATCACAGTCAGTACAACTACTTGCATGCTCATTGCAGGGCTTGCTCCTGTCTGTGTGGAATCCGATATTGCCAATATGTGTCCTCGGTTATTGGTAGGTGCAGACCAAGTCGGACGTGGTGCTGGGATCGCCGTCACTCACCGGTAGTGGTGTAAGCCGCATCTCATTCCCCACAACAATGATAGTGCCAGCAAGCGCTGCATCCTCGTAGTCTTTCAGATCTATGAATGGCCCCAGGCCGTAGCTCGGATCGTAGTACCTAGCGTTTGCCCAGACAATGTAATGGTTGGAGAAGCCCGCCGGTGGATTAGGTGATGTGCCTTGACCAGGTACGCCGGGCGCATCAGCCGCTTGGTTGGAATTAGGATCAGGAGTTGTGGCTGACGAACCATCAACCCCTGCGTCCAGATCGATGATAAGTTTCGGATAGCTAGTGCCACTCGTCGCCCAATTCTTGATGGCGAAGCCATGGAACTGCTGCTTTATCCTGACAGCTATGATCTGCGTAGAGTGCCCGTTAATCGCCCCTATCCCCTGAGCGTCCAGCACGTCGCGCATGAATTCAGCCCACGCATGGCATTGGCCATTTCGGTTTGCAAGTAGATCGGCGGTTCCGGTCCATGGGCACCGGCTGGGATCATTGAAGTCGTCATCAATCCCAGGATCATACATGCTGTTGCCGTTGTTATCTCGAAAACCGTAGTAGGTCAACAACTGCCCGTCAGCACGTTTGACATCTAGCGTACTAAACGAGTCCGACCAAATCTCGGCAAGAACCATGGACTCATCTACACCAACTGTTCCTCCTGCACCATCTGCTGCTTGGCATCCTACGTACAGGCAGGTCTCAAACGGGGCGGCAGTCAACGGATCGTCCCAGGTGACGTAGGCCGTGTTGACCGAGCTGCCGACGTCGAGCCACGGGCCGCCGTCCAGCGATACCTGCCAGTTGAGCACAATCTCCGTGTTGCGGATCACGTCGGGAATCGCCTCAGGCGAGTTGAGGTTCATCGCCACGATCTGATCCCCACTGATGGTGGCCGCAGTTTCCGGCAGCGTGATTGTCTGAGCGCCTATCGTACCGTTGGCCCGAACCATCACGCTGGTTGCTCCCAGGTTGCCCAGCAGTCTTATGTCGACCTGTTCTACCCGCACGTGCACATCGCCGTGCGGGCCGCTCCGCGTGTAGCAGACCGGCAGGCGATGGTCGTCCGGGGCTCCTTGCAAAGTGCCATCCGGACTCGGATCGACCCATTCCACGTCATCGTATACGCCGCCGGTGTCACGAGTAATGTCGTGCTTGCGGGCTGCATCGGTTGCTTCCAGGTCCACACTGGCCAGACCAAAATCAATGACCGTAACGACCACAGTATCGCTGGCGAGAACCTGGCCCTCCGGACTAAGCAACTCCCAGGTGACCGATTGGCGACCGGTGGCAATCCCCTCAACGTAGACACTGCCCGGGAACGGGTCGCTGGTTGCCCCGGCCGGAATCGCCCACTGGTACTGGTTGTATCCAGTACCTTGGACGGTTGCCCCAGCCGGAAAGTTCCGCTGCTGGTCGCCGCGATTCCAAAGGCTGCGATTGACGGCGGCTCAAAACTTTGCGGATGCCGGAACTGTCCGTTACTACCGCGCCGAATCCCAGCCACAGTCTGCCCCGTGCCCTTGCTGCAACGGTCAACCAAGCATCCTGTGTACAATCTCCACGCCAACAGTGACGAGCAGGAAGACGCTCACGAAAAGGTCTACCAAGGCGATAAGCCAAAACAGCAGCCGATATGGGAATCGAATGCGAATTGCTGCAACGACGGCTGCCAAGGTCCCCACAAGCCCGATCACGGTGGTTGCACAGAATGCAGCCACGAACCTCCGGCCTGATGGATCAGTCGCATCCCCGTGAACTCCCCAGAGTTCCAGTCCCATCCACTGCGTAGCAATTAACAGAAAGAAAGGGGACAGACTAGCTGTCCACACTGCCAACCAAGTAGGCATTTTGCGCTTCGCGCTAGGTCCCATAGTATACTCCGCTTGTGGACTGCGGAAGATGTAACCGCGTAACACGGCCGCGCTAGCGAGCTACCCGTGCTTCGAACCCATTCGAGATCGTTTGGATTACCAAGGGATGCAAATCGATTGAAAGGTCACCGCTATGCTCAACCCCCAGAGCGCTGCGATCGTATTCCAAATCGCCCGGCTGCAGGTTCTCTACAGGGCCACCCCGCAACCACGAATTGGTCTGATATTGATTCAGAAAGAATGACGCTCCTGGAGGGCGGCGGGTTTCGGGAGTCACATCAGAGTAACGGTTGTTTCGAACAGCATCGAGGTACGACGCGAATACGAGTTCATAAGGTTCCACAATCGTACTTCCGTCGCTTGCCCCGTAGTTGTTATCAAGCCGCCACGCAACATGGTAAACGGTCCCACCGCCATGACTGTATCCCAACAACGCAACCTGAGTTACCCCACGGTGATTAACAGCGTGTACGATCTCGTCATGCGCTGGGCCACGCCCCCATTCGTCGGCCTCGTCCGCTTGCCACCAGTCATGGCCGTCATCCCACACATGAACGTCATAGCCATCCAGTAGCAGTTTGATTACCAGGTCGTTTAGGCCTGGTGACTCTGCCGGGTCGCCAGCCGTCTCATGCTCTCCGACGAAAGCGGCAGTCACACTCTCGAACGGCCTGAGCGTCAGATACTCGGTCAAAGCACGATACTCCTCGGTGGTCGCATCGTCGAGCCAAACCTCAGCGATCAGGGTAGCAGCGGTGTCACTGTAGCTGGTCCATTCGACCCAAAGGCTTTGGTCACTCGTAAGCACCAAGCCGTCGCCTGTCGTGTCCAAAGGCGAGCCGCCTTTTGTGGGCGAACTCCAAAACCTAACATCAGGGGAATTGCATTTCACAAAGTAGGTGACTCCGGAAGCAGGATAAATGTCGACATCGATGCGGATGAGGTCGTTTTCTCCAGGGACCGTATCGCTAATGAACCAGTCCCGCGCCCCTCCACCATTATCATAATCTCCATTGCGCCTGATGCCAACGCCATTCTCCTTCCACTTCTGCATCGGGATGGGCATAGGCGCAATGTGACGCGTGCTCGGCGTATATGGTGTTAACACCATACCGAACGTGGAGCACCGCACAGTGTCTGTGTCGATTGCGGTGTATGCCGGGTCGCTGTTTGGATCTTGTGGAACATTTGGCTTTGCTACAGTCCAGATCATTGAATCGACCAAGGGGATTTCCGGGATTCCCTCAACATATATTGTATCTGGACAAAACAGCAGACCGTTAGTCACAAACCACCGGTAAATCACCTTTTCATGGCCTGCTTCAACAATTGTCATCACCTCGTCCGGAGCAAAGACGGGATCAGCCGTGATAGGCGTCTTTTCCGCATCAGCCCAGTAGTTTAGGCCGCGTCCGACGGTCACTTTTAGTTCGAACACCAACCCATCCATCCCACATAGATCTTCAAAGCCATAATCAAGCACAACCTTAAACAATTCGTCATCTGTGAACGGAACCCACGCACTTCCATCCGGATAATTGTAGTCGGCGTTCTCCACATAGTCCTGAATGCCGTTTTCGTTGTCATCGTCACTGTTGACAACGAGCAATTTACCAGGACGATCGGCTTGATTTTCGATCTCCTCTTCCCCGTCGCTGCGGTCGATGACGCCGGTGTTGTCGCTGTCGGTGTCGATGTCCACTGAGGGGATGATGGTCAGCACCGAGGTGCGGTGATCCTGGACGCCATCGGCCGGGTCGTCGTTGGGATCATTGTCGTCCGGTAGCGGCGTCCACAGGCCCGTGTTGTTCGGGTGCATGAGCACCAGGTTGCCCGACCGGTCGTCGCGGAACTCGAACGTCTCGGCAATCCCCGAGTGGGGATGCACGGCCACGATGAAGTTGTCGCCATACCGGGCATCTTCAATGGCCAGGTACGCCTTCTTCATCCAGTGGCTGTTGGGTGAGGGGCCTTCGGTGGTGAAATCGAGGCTGAAACCCGGAAGCCCGCCGCCGGCCGCTACGAGCGAGGCGGCGTTGTCGCGGATCCCGTGACCGGTATTGGCCGGTGGAGCAGACGGAACGTTCGCTACGGTGTTATCCGGATCGAACCAGACCAGGTGGACCGTGCCGACCATACCTTCAGGCACCGGAGCGCCCAGCTCGACTTTCACTCGCACCGTGTTGTGGTCGATCGGCTGCGGAACGACCGGATGCTGGGCGTAGTCGGGATAGACCAGATAACCGTCCTCGCCGGTGGTGAGCTTGGCCACGCCCGTGGAGGTCCCGTAGTCGGTCACCTCGATTTCCCGCGACCAGGAAACCGGATCCCACTCCACGAGGCTTACATACGTGACCGCCACTCGAGGTTGGTCGGCGTTGTACACCACCTGGGGATTGCCCGCCTCGTCGAGCGTTGTCTGGCGGTGGAGGCCGACAGCGGCCGTGTTGAGCGTTTCGAAGTAGATGTTCTGGCCGCCGAAGGTAACGACGGGACTGATCGGCACAACGCCGGTGCTGCTGGGCGTGCCGTAGGCCCAACGCTCGCGGCTCGAATCAACTGTTACCGAGGCGAAGGACCAATCGGCGGCGGTCACGAGCCCGTCGAACGTCGTTTGCGGCAGCCAGCGGTAGTCGTTACACTGCCACAGCAAGGCCCAATCGTCGCCGGAATCTTCCGGGGCGTCCCAGGTCGTTTCGCCCCAGGCCTGCTCCTCGACCGTGTAGCCCTCCACGGCCACGACATGGACCAACACCGTCCAGGCGACCGGCAGGCCATCGGCATCCTTGCCCACGACCGTGACGGCGGTCAGGCCGGCAGAGGTGGAGCCCTGCGGGACGGAGATCGTCAGGCTGCCGCCCTCCAGCGAGGCCTCCACCAGGGCGTCGGACCCCGCCGGTGCTCGCAGCGTATGGCCCGAGCCGGCCCCGCTTGGCACACTCACCGTCACCGACTGATCGCCGCTTTGATCCGTGTCGTACAGATCCAGGACCACCACCCCGGGCATCTCCGTCTTGTCGGGCCGCGGGCCGCCGGGTGGCGGCGTCGTCAAGTTGGCCAGTTCCTCGATGGCGTCCTCCAGAGCTTGGTTTAGCCGATCGCGGTCGCGCCAGGCTCCCCACTCGGCGAACACCACGTTCTGGGGCAACTCGGGGGACCCGTTGCCGTGGATGGCGTTGGGCTCCCGGTAGCTGGTCAGCCCCACCACTTGCGCCGCGGCGGGAGCCTCCGGGAGCGTGGCGAACGGGGCCAACTGCGGGCCGAGATCGTGGGCGGCAGCCAGCGGTGAGGGTGAGATGAGTCCCCCGCTGGGTAGCCGACCGATGGTGCTGTTTGCCGAAGTATCACTGGTGCGACCGATGGGAACGTAGGTCTCGAAACCGTACAGGCCGCCGCAGCCGCACCCGCAACCTTCTCCCAGGCCACCGTTGAGTTTGCCCGTCTGCGTGGGGTAGACGTAATCGAAGGCATAGGGCGAGGTGTAGGTCGGCCAGCGGAAGCCGATATAGTCAACCCACTGGTCGTAGGAGCTTCCGCACCCGCAACCACTGGCAGTGCCGGTTACATGGTTGTCGATTCCACCGCTGAGGGAATACTCGTCGGGGACCGAGTCGTAGGACTCCGACCAGCACCCGGTCCAGTCGTACTGGTCGCTTTGCGAGCTGCCACCGCCGCAACCGCAGCCGGAACTCCAGTAACTGGTGGCCTTCGAGCCAGCGCCACAGCCCGAGCCCGACTGTTCGTAAGAGGTGAAACGGCCCGTCCAAAGGGTCGGCCAAGCAGAGTCGGAGAAGGAGTGCCGCTTGGTCAACACGTTCTGCCAGGAACTGTTCTCAGGCCACGAGGCATGAGAGCTATAGGAGTAGCCACACCCGCTGTAGCTGTAATCATCCTGGTAATCGTGTACGTGCGAGCCGCGGGTGGCCTTCGTCGTTTCCGCATCGGCGTCGTAGTCGCTGCCGTCGTACTGCCAATCCACCGCGCGCACCTGATCGGCATGGACACAACCCGACTCTTCGAGGCTCATCGTGCCGTTGCCGCCGGCGTACGACGTGGCGCCGGTCTCGCCATTGTAGTCGAAATCCTTGACCAGCCACTGGGCGGCATGCCCGGAAAGGTCGAAGGCGATCCGGCCGTTGGGCGTGATGTGGAAGCCGATCGTATAACGGTTGGTCTCGATCAGAGACTCGCCATAATTCTTGACGCCCTGGAGCGTGGCGAGCCCTTGCCTGACATCGAACTGGTAGTTACCCGATCCTTCGATGGTGTGATCGGCATAGAACAGACCACCACCTTCCCCGGAGACGCTAGTGAATTGCCAGGCGGTCGAAGACGTACCCTGCGGTTTGGCTTCGCTGAAGGTCAAGCTGTAGAGCCACGTGTCATCACTGCTTTCGGTCTCTGTTCCGGAAAGCGTGGTGCCTCCTATAGGCGCGCCGGTCCAATCGCGCTGGCGCTGGTGGTCCACGTGCCATGTTTCCTGGATCGTCCCTGCACACCTGCGCCGATGCCGACGCAATCGAACGTTCCATGGTCCACGTGCCATGTTTCCTGGATCGTCCCTGCACCGCTGCCCGAGACGGCCCACCCGGCGCTGTCCCAAATGCCCGGAGAGGGAATGCCGCCGTCGCACCCGCAGCCGCTCGACAAACTGGTGGGACCGTCGTAGATCGTTCTCGGGGCAACACTCTCGTGGCTTGCAGGTTTGGAGTAAACGAGATTGCGACTCGTTTCAAATTCCTCGGCACGAGAATAGTTGATCGTTCCATCGTACGCCGGAGAGCCTCCTCCACAACCGCAGCCACAACCACAGCCGCAGGACGCTTCAGGGGTGTAGGTGCCACATCCCGTGGAGCTGTCATCGATCGATTCACAGCCCGTCCCGCTGTAGGTGTAGTCCCAGCGGCTGTTGACCCGATCGAATTCTTCCTCGATCGTGAGTGTTCGCGCGAAGGAGCGATCCAGCGTCCGATTGGAGGATCCTTCCATCTGCTGACCGTCGTAAGTGATGTTTTCGGTTCCGGAGGTCGTTTCGCGGGCAGAGTAGTCATTCCAGAACCGCTCGATGCCGCTGCCGTCGGCGAGTTGCCAGACCTCCACCCGATCCAGGTAATAATCCTCATGGTCCAGGGTCGACTCCTCTGGTACGATGGCCCATCGCTCCCTGCGCGAAGTGGACCACCCGTCGGTCTCGTCGAATTCAATGGTCCGCTCGGTGACGCCCGGCTCGCAGCCCGAGGACGCCTGTTGGGGAGTGTCGGTCCAGCGGCGCGTGGTCATCTCCCTTGAGGCGGACTCGTCCAGCCATCCCGATTCGTGTCGCCAGAAATGGGCGGCACCGGAGCCGCACCCGCAGCCACATCCGCAGCCCGTGGTCTCCTGTACCAAGGTGAACGATATTCCGGTCTCTTGGCGGAAGCTGCTTTGATCGCTGTCTTCCCGCTGGAAGGTCACTTGACCATAACCGCAGCCACTATCTCCGAATCCGGCATAGAAATCCTCGATCTGGCCGGAAGCGCTGCTGGCGTTATCCAGCCTCAGAAGAGCCCGCTCGATGGCCGTGCCTGCCAGGATGCCCGGCTGGTTGGGATCCTCCCAGACAAAAGCGTCCCACCGGTACCAGTAGAGGCCGTCGCGCTGGGTAATCTGGCCCGACATGGGCCCCTGCGTGTACTGGCCGCTAGACGTGTCGCTGTAGTAAATCCATTCCGTATTGTATAGCACCGGAGTTACATCGGTTACCTGCCACATGCGGTCTGCGGGTTCGTAGTCGGTGATCACCGCATGGCCGCCCCCGATCCGCCCGAATTCCACGATCGAGCCGTCGATGCTCCAGCTCTGATAGTCGGCCCCGCTGCCGCTACTGCCGCTGATCGTGTAGGTCCCCGCGCCGTCATAGGACCGCCCGCTCGATTCGGCTTCGATTTCCCTGCCCGTGCCTGCGCTCAAAACCCAAACCGATTGGCCCTCGATTTCGGTCAGCGTGCGAGTACCGGCAAAGTCGTACAGTTTGAACTTGCCCTCGTACATTCCGATGATGCCGCTCACCGTCCCTCCGGTGATCGAGCGTGAGTATTCCATGTCATCCGTCGTCGTATTGACGTAGCGGTAGCCCGACTCGCTAAATTCTTCCGTGCCGCCATTGACCCACTGGCCGGAAGCATCCACCGTGGACTCCACGGTCCGGTGGGACCAATACAGCTCCACCACCCCCTCATCCCAGCAACCCTCGATGACCTCGTCGTCCTCAGGCCCGGGGCCGTTGAGAATCGTCTTGACGTAAGTGCCGGAGGCAATGTCCCCGAACTCAGTGGACTCCAAGACCTGCGTCTGGGAATAGCCGCTGCTGAGCACCCACACGTCGTCCTCGGGGTCCTCGGGGTCGCCGATGTCAAAGGTCTTCGTATATTCGTACGAGTCCTGGTAGCTGTACTGAGACGATTCACTCCATGCTCCCTGGCCGCTCCGCTCCAGCTGAATGCCGCCGGAACTCTCGAATGTGCTGATCGTATAGGTACCGCTGTGGCTACTGTTCTTGGTACTGGTCGTTTCGCCCGACAGCGTCATCGCGCCGCCGGCCAACACCCCCGACAAGAAAACCATTTGATACGCTTCCGTTTCGGTGGTTTGCGTTTGGGAGACCGTGTCGGTCCCCCAAGAGTCGGTCCCGTCGGCTGCGGTACGGATGGCCTCCTCGGTGGTGGCCTGCGTGCTCCGCGTCCCAGTCCTGACGGAATCCCATACGCCGCCGCGGAGTACCGAAAATGCCGTGTACTGGTGGACCTGCGTGGTCTGACCGGTTTCACGGACGACTTTGTCAGCCTCAGGCCATGAAGCCCATGTCGCATCCTCCGCCGTCGTCAGGCCGGTGGCGGGTGACGACGCCTCGACAACCGGTCCTTCGACTGGCAGCGAGGGCGTACTCGTCAATTGGTAGTCCGCCGTAAGGATCTCACTGCCGCTCTCCTGCCGCGTGCCTTCGCAGATCCACTCGTCCTGCTCCGGCAGGAAGGAATAATCGAAGCGCGTGATCACGAACGTGGCCAAGCGTTCGGATGTCTCCTCGCCCCCCTGGAGCATCTGACCGTCCTGAGTCTCGCTGCGAGGGCTACTGCCTACCGAATCCGTCTCCAAGACCTGGTTGTGAATCTCGAGCGCGCGGGCCGCATCGGCCGAGCCGGCGGCCTGATAAGCGACGATCGTGGAGTCGATGCTCACCGTATCCACGCGACCACTGAAGCGGGCTTCGGCGATGTCCACAGTGCCGGCAACCGCGGACGGCACGCTGCTTGTGTCCAGTGCGCGTGACGTGTAACAGTACGACACGACACCGTCCACCGCAAAGGCGTCGATCCGCGTGATTCGTTCTCCGAAATACCGGCTGCCGAGCGAGTGGAACGAATAAGAGCAGTAGACCAATTCGCTGTAGTAGCAGTTGCCTTGCGCGTCCTCCGCCGAGGCCACCTCGCAACTGACGGTGATCACACCGGTTCCCTCGCCGGCATCCCCTGTCACCGCAGGCAAGCAGCCGATGGGGAAATCCCAGGAAAACGATCCCACGAAGTCCCCTTGCAGCGAAGGCACAAACATCGACGTTGGATCAACCTCCCATTGACACGCCCGCAGGATTTCTCCCCCGTCCACCGTCTTTGCGGCCGAATACGCATCGAAAACAGCCGCCCGCGAGCCCGTGGGGGCAAGTGCGCCTACTGCCGGACTTGCCCCGGGATCGAACTCGGGCAAGACGGGAATGACAACCGTGGCGATCTGCGACGCCCGCCCGTCCAGAGTGCTCACCGCGCACGTGAACTCGTCGAACCCCAGGAACCCCTTCTCGGGACGATAAGCGAAACTCCCGTCCTCCTCGAGGGTCAACGAACCGTGCCGCGGGCCGGTATCCAAGGAGACGACCAGCCGCTTCCCTTCGGTGTGATGGGCACCGTTGAGTGCGTTTCCGAGAAGCTCCGATTGCCGGTGTGGGTACATGGGGAACCAGCCGCCCGCAGGCGAAATACCGCCGGCCGTCTCACTGCCAATGGTGCGAACCGGGTCAGGTGACGTTTGAAGGAAATCGGCCGAAGCGTCAGGAGACAAAACGAAGCCTCCTGGCTGGAGGAGTAGGCCGTCGCCAACGGAGGGTTCGTCCGAGAGCGTAATCGAGGACATACCCTCAAGAGGTCGACCGATACTGCGGTGTAGTGCAACGTCGGCGCCGGTTCGATCACCAATCGTCGGCCCTATTGCACCCGGGGCGGCAATCGCTGGGGGACCAGCGGGTACGCCGCCGGTTGCCGGTGACGCTCCGGCCGCAGGGGAAGAAGCTCGCTCGGGAGTCGCTGCCGACGACAGGGAAGCTGCCGGGGTAGGCCCGTCGTCGGACAAGGTCACAAGCGGGCGTGCGGAGGGCGCTATCGGCTTCGCGGCATGCCGGGCAAGCGGACTGCCGCTCGAAGTGCTGGATGCGCTCCCGGTTTCTCCACCACCCACCCCATCTGCCCGAAGAGATGGCACAAACCAAGAGCTGCCCCAGGCGGCGGCCGCCGGGACACGAAAACCCCCGCCTAGCCCCGCAGAGCCACCAAGGCCCAGGCCCGCCATCTGGACCGAAAACCCTTCACCCAATCCGAATTGCAAGGGACGGCCCACTTCGGCAGAGCCAGCCGAGACAAAGAGACTTTGCGCATCGTCAACCGCCCTGGCCGGACCGCTCCCTTGCCGGCCCTCGAAATAGGACCGCCCGTCGGCACTCGTGTCCAGCGATTTGGAACGAAAGACGGAGAGCAAGCTTCGCCGCTCGTGCGAATCCCAGGAGAACGCCTCAGCCGGTGAGGCTCGTTTGCGAGGGCCGCTCGTCGCCCCATCCGTGTCTTCGCTGTAAAGGGCCGCCCGGCCCGTGTCGTCGAACAAATCTCCCAAGAGAGCCAGCCCGACCACGCCCAACACCGACGAGCTGACGGGAATTCGCTTTTCCAGCAACTCCAGACTGAGCCGCTTCGTGCGACCCTTCGCACTCCCCGAGACGCAGCGGCGCCTTCCGGCTACCGTGCGGATGCTTCCAAGTGTCCGCATAGTCTCTGCCCTTCCTAAAAAGCAACTCGATCATCCGCTCCCAGCTAACGTTCCGACGGGCCACCGCCGGGCCGTCACGTTGCGGCGGCCATCGCGGCACCTGCCGCCGGAGTTCTCTCCATCGCACTTTCGAAGAAACGCTCGTACTGGCCGATCACCCGCTGGTCGTCGAACACCGCCTCGGCCCGCTGGCCGATCCACCGTACCAGGTGCTCGCGGTACTCCGGCTCGGTGCCGATCCTGACCGCCTTGGCCACGTACTCGTCTCCGTCCCATACCACCAATTCATCCTCCATTCCCATCCGCCGGTACAGGCCCGCGGCATAGCACTGCACGGCCAACGGCCCCGGCTGCGTGAGCACCGGGACACCCATCGAAAAGGCGTCGTAGGCCGTCAGGCAGCTGGCGTATACAGGCGTATCGAGCACCACAGTGGCCAACCGCAGCAAACGATAGTATTCCGCCACGGGCATCGCCGACCGGAAATAAACCCGCCGAAACACGACCCCCAAGTTCCCCTCCATGCGGCGGCGGAGCTTCTCCGCCAGCCGCCCGTCGGGGCCTGCCAGCAGCACGACAAACCCCCGCGGGTCTGCCTCCAGGATGTCGCGGAGAAAGAAATCGAACTGCGGGCAATATTTCGGCAGCCGGTGGGGGCAGAAGTAAAAGGCCCCCTCTCCCGGCAACCCGAAGTGGCCCCGGCCGACGTCTTGCGGCATCGGTTGCCGCGACTGGAACATGGGGAACGTCTCCAGCAGAATCAGCCTCTCGGTATAATGCTGGGCCGAATCCACCGCTTCTTCCGGGCATTCCATCCAAGGGGAAGAGATGTAGTAATCCACGGCCCGCACGCCGCTGGTGCCGTGAGAACCGCAGGAGACGCATTGAACCGGGGCCAGCCGGGCCATGGGCAGGAAATAGCTCCAGGGATCGGGGCCGACCTTCCAGTGGTAAATGATGTGACACCGTGTCTCCCGGACGGCCTCCACCGCCTGATCGAACCGCCGGGGAAAACTCACGTAGCGGACATCGTCGCGGGCGATTGCGGCTCGAAACCGGCCCACTGCCCCCTCCGCGCAGAAGATCGCCACTTCAAAGCGGTGGTCCAGCCCGGCGACGATCTTCGACATGCCGCGCAAGAAACCCCCTTCGTGCCCGGCGGTGACCAGGAAACCGACGCGGATCTTACGCCCCCCGCCCGGCTGCAAAGCCCGCTGAGGGAATGCCGGCTCGAACCGCGCCGAGAACAGCTCCTTGATCTCCCGGCAACAGCGCCCCAGATGCGGCAGGTTGAACGAAGGGGTGTAACCATCGAAAGGGAGCACCCGCCAATCCAAAGAAACCTTCTCTTCGAGGGCTTCGAGCAAGCCTTCCTGAAGCCCCTGCCAGTACTGCTCGATATCCTCTTCGCAATCAAAGACCGTCGGGCACACCCCCAGGTACTTCCACCTCCAGATCGCCCGCTCCGGACACAGCAAGGCGGCCCTGCGGTAGGTCTCCTTGGCTGCCTCGACCTCTTCCAGCTTGGCATGGACCGCGCCTAGGGCCAGATGAAGCTGTACATCCTCGGGCCGGCGGGCAATCGCCTCCTGGAACGCATCCTTTGCCGCCTCGAACTGGTTGGCTGCCGCCAGCGTCTCCGCCAGCCGCTTGTGGCCGCCGGGGTACTCCGGGGCAAGCTCCAATCCGCGACGATACTGCGCCACCGCCTCGGCGGCACGCCCACAGGCCTGATAGAAGTCGCCGAGCCAGAAAGTCGCGTCCGCATGGTGCGGGTTCAAAGCCAGGGCGCTTCGCAAGGAGCGTTCGACAAGCTGGGGCGCGAGATGCAGAAGGTACTGCACATGGCCCAGATTGGCCCAGGCGTCGGCATAGTCTTGATTCCTTTGCAGGGCCCGATGAAACGCCGCTTCCGCCTGCCGATACTCTCCCACTTCCTTGAGCAAGGCCCCGTAGTTGTTCCAGTAAACCGCCTTGCTGTCGCAAAGGGTCAGCGACCGTTCCAGTTGCTGCCGCGCAGCCGGATAGTCTCGCCGCACAAGACTGATGACCCCCAGAAAATGCCAGGCCCCGGCGTGATTCGGCTCATGATCCAATATCCGCCGATAGGTCCGTTCAGCAGTCTCCAGATCGCCCCGCTGATGGGCGCCAAGCGCCTCTTGGAAAGCTCGCTCAGTTTGGTCGGCTGATGCCTCCTTCGGCACCTCTTGGCGAAAGCCTTGAGGACTGCCCGCCGTTGGCTTGGCGTATCCCAACCTTTCCGCCAATGGTTCCACCCATTGGGCGATCGCCTCGTAATACGGGGCGGCCAGTTCTTCATCGGGAATCGGCCACCCGCCGGGGTTGCTGGCCAGGGCATCCCGTGACAGTTGGACCCCCAGGTACTCCTCTAATTCCCCGAGCGCAACTGCGCCGCCAATCAAATCCTCGTAACGCACAAAGTGCGCCCCAAGTTCCTCCGCGTGCTCCAGGAAACCCGCGGTGAGTTCCGCCCAGTTCCGGGCAAAATGTTCGGGCGTCACAGGACGATCCGGCCAGCGGTGAAACCAACGCACGCCGCGCCTCTGGCTGATCGTCCAATACGAGCGAAAGGCGTGATAGGGGTTGCGCGTGAGGAAGACCAACTTCGCCGGGGGAAAGAGCCAGCGGAAGAAAAAGGCGTGATCGGCCGACAGCCGCACCGTCTTCATC
Organism: Thermopirellula anaerolimosa; assembly: GCF_054657335.1. Classification (NCBI taxonomy): domain Bacteria; kingdom Pseudomonadati; phylum Planctomycetota; class Planctomycetia; order Pirellulales; family Thermoguttaceae; genus Thermopirellula; species Thermopirellula anaerolimosa. The sequence continues at coordinate 2,186 of NZ_BAAHYX010000007.1, read as the reverse complement.
CCCCAGCGGGCAAATCCCGCCTCCGCGGCCGGTTGGGCAAACAGCCTCTCGAAGAAACCCACATAAGCCCGCACCAGGTCTTCCGGCGACGGATATAGGTTCTCGATCGGCCCGCACGTCCGCTCGACTCGCCCTTGTCCGCGAAAGAAAAAGGATTCCTCCGGCCAGAAACCGGTGATCCTTCGAAACAGGTCGGGCACCGAATCCAGAAGACCTCCTTGACCGAAGGGCTCACCCCAGATCAGACAATCGCCGGAGAGCATCCTCTGCAGAAGAGTTGATCCGGTACGCCACCCCGCAGCCATCAGAAAAATGGGCGACTGGTGGCTCGGACTTCTCGCCCCGGGCCAGCGCCGCTGGAAGGCCTCTACCCCTGCCCGCAATGTCGGGACCCTCGATATGCCCTCCTGATGTGCCCCTCCACCGCGAGACGCTCCCTCCTGGGCCGCTTCCCCGGCCCGGTGCGGGCCGTGGCGGCTGCGTTGTGCCGTCAGGTCGGGTACGCTGCTGCCCATCGTCCCCTTCCCCACACTTTTTGGCCATATGGCTGGCGCGGAAATTCCTCCGCCCTGGGCACCCGAGTGGCCGCAGTACGGTTCAGCGCGGGCGCCAACACCGCCAGCGAATATTCCCGTATTCCGGGATTGCGCCGTCTAGTCTAAGTCTGTGTGTGTGTGTGTTGTCAAGTACCCCCTCCAAGATTTTTTCGCCTACCGGCTCACATCCCTCGTGCCGGCCGGTCGGCAGTGGGGGATGATACCCAACCAGAGCTGACATTTTGACGGGCATCTGTCACGGGGTTGTGCGGATTGCCCCCTACGCTTTGGAGTCGATCGAGTCGGCGGGGTAGCGGGAGATGGACGGACGACAGTGGCCCAGATGCTTCGGCCGACGCGAGCAGAACGCCTGGGGAATCCTGCGAGCGGCCGCCTCGAGGGCTGTACTTACGACGCCGTTGCCTGGGGCGGCGTTGCCCTCAGCGCCAGTCCGTCCCAGCAGGCCGACCACCGCGGCGTGACGCAGGAGATGGGGGCGATGGTCTCCTCGCCTCGCCGCTCGTAGCCGTCCTTGCCGAGGGCCGAGATGTGCCGGGCGCCGGGGTAGGTGTGCCAGCGGTAGATGTAGGAAGGAAGGGAAAGGCAAGAAACGTCACCGCCGTCAGGGGAAGGCGCTGTATCGCTGGCCACGGGGGAAACTGGGGCTTGATGGGAAGAGGAAGCTTGGGAGCGTGGTTGTACTGGCTTTGCACTGGGAGTGGTGGCAAGCTCGGTCAGTCCGGATGGGGTAACCAGCTCACTCGGTGATACTGGTTTGAAGCCGGCCTTCTTCAGTCGCCCGGCAAGGGCCTGGTCCTGACCGGATTGCATGGCGGGATAGCCCCCTACGGCCAGAAATGCTTCGCGGGTGAAGCCCCACGAACCGTGGAACAGCCCGCCGGTCGTCTTACGCTGCAAGTGCGTGCGGCGGTCGATCCAGACCTCCGCGGGCCGCGACCAGGAGATACCGGCCGCGAAGACCTGCGCCATCGTCTCCAGGTGCCAGGGCAGATAAATGTCGTCATCGTCCCACACGGCGTAGGCGTCCACATCGGGTGACACCAGAGCCGCTGAGGCGTTCCGCTTCTCACCCAGTGTGCGGAAGCGGTGCCGGGTGGTGACGAGCTTCACCCCGGGCAAATGGTCGCAGGCCGCCGGGTCGTACTGCCCGGCGTCGTCGAGGATGACGAGCTCTCGCAGCTCGGCCGGGTAGGTCTGACGCAAGAACGACTCGACCGCCTCGGCCAGCTGGGCCGGCCGGTTGAACGTCGCGCACAAGCAGGCGATCTTCATCGGGGCTTGGGGCATGGGACTTGGGGCCTGGGGGCGGATACTAACCAAGCCACGGTTGCACCTTCCGGTTGCCGATGCAGGCCCGGCAGTACCGGTCCATCTTTTGTCGCAGGGGCAGCAGCGCTTCGATGAACCCCGGCTGGAGCCGGCATCGCGGCGTCTCGTGGATCGGCGTCCCCAGGGCCATCGGAATGGCCGGCGAGTTGCAGCAGGTATAGACGTGCCAGTCATACACCGAGTATCCGGGCCCCACGCAGTCAGCCGGCAGGGTTTCTTCGCCGCGCGGCCCCATAGGCAAGGCCCAATGCTTGCGGGAATCCACCACGCGGACCTTTGATCCATAACGGGCTCGGAACG